>JANNDM010000102.1:0-12754 GCA_031387725.1 Verrucomicrobiota bacterium
CGATTCCATTTTCGCCGGCTCCATGGGCGGCAGCCCGACGCACTTCGAAATGCAGCTGCGCCACGACCAGCAGAAGATCATGAAACTACCCGCCGACACCGTCTTCGCCTGCGGCCACGGCCCGCTGACCACTTTGAAGCAGGAAAAACAGCACAACCCTTTCTTCGCCCGCCGATCATGACTCCTACCATCGCATTTGTTGGCACTGGCCGCATGGGCGGCAATATGGCCCGCCGTCTCAACGATTGCGGCCTCCACGTCACCGCAGTCTATGACGCGCACGGCCCCATCGCGGCCGAACTGGCCAAGGAAATCGGCGCCGTCCACTGCACCACGCTCGCCGCAGTCACGGCTCAGGCCGACCTCATCTTCACCGTCGTCACCGACGATGCCGCCCAGCTCAACGTATTTGCCGAGAAGGGTGATTCACTCCTGACCGGCGCCTCCGGCAAGACCTTCGTCAACTGTGCCACCCTCACGCCCAAGGTTCATGCCGAGGTCGAACGCCGCGCCCGCGCCGCCGGTGCCGCCAGCCTCGAAGGCTGCATGGCCTCCAGCATCCCCCAGGCCCGCAATGGCACGCTTTATCTGATGTGCGGCGGCGAAGCGGCGACCTTTGAGCGCGTCAAGCCTGTCCTCGAGAAGCTCAGCACTGCCCTGCGCTACATCGGACCGGCCGGCACGGCCGCGCAGGTCAAGGCCCTCGTGAACATGGTCATGAACATCAACACCGCCGGCCTCGCCGAGGGGCTGGGCTTGGGGCAGGCCCTTGGCCTCAACCTCGACATGCTGCGGGAAGTCTTTCTGCAGACCGGCGCCAACTCGCAGGTGCTCAAGACCGATGGTGAGGACATGCAGAACCGGGCGCATGACTGTTATTTTTCCGGCGCGCACGCCGCCAAGGATTCCGGCATCGCCTGGCAGTTGGGCGTCGATGTCGGCCTGAAGCTGCCGCTGGCCCAGGCCACCAAGGAGCAATTCGATCGCATGGTCGGCCTCGGCCTGGGAGGGCTCGACAAATCCGGCGTGGCGGAGCTGACCTTCAAGGGCCGTCACGGCTGAATACTGAAACATTCCCCGCAGCTTGCTGCGGGGTTTCGCAAGTGAGATTAGGGCGCCGCCCTGCCAGCCCCGCACCAACGGGGCTGTGCAAACCGCGCGTAGAAACCCCGGGGCTTGCCCCTTGCCCCAGGGAGTAGCTGGCGAAAGGGCGGCGTTCAATACGACTTGGGCCCGGCCCCATTCGACTTTTGGAAGGTGACTTGCCGACGTAGCCCGAACATTCCACACTGGCTGGTGTGAAATGTTCGCCCTGTCGGGCCGACTTTGTCGGGGCTAACCGCGGCAAGGTCGCTTTCCCCGACGCAGCGCCGGAGAAAACGGATATTTTTCTGATGGGTTTGGTTTGATGGTGTGAATCATCCGGGGTAGCTGAATTCCGTCCGCCCGTGAAACGCCGGCCGTCGCGAAGGCTATGGCCGGCAGCCTTCACTCCCGTTTCGCGTGGTTAAGTGGCCTGCCAGCCGTAGCCACCCACGAATCGAGAATACAATACCCTCCTTCGCCAAGCCTACGGAGGACAACCTTCGGCTTCGCTACGTTCGCGAAGGCTGGAGGTGCGGGGCGGAATCGGCCGTTTATCACCACGTTAGGAGTTTTTCATCTCGGTGTCTGAGAGCTAGCCAAGTCTGATGACCAGCTCCCTGAGGATCTATTTTAGCCCATTGGGTGTCCGTTTTGCTATCACTCTGTCCACTTAACCCTTGAAGCGCTGCGGCTGGATCATAATCTGAAAAAAACATGCGGAGCAGCCGAAAACCGCCGAACAGAGTAGGCATAAACAGGAGCAAACATGTCATGAAAAAAACGATACTGCTGATGCTGTCAGCCATTGCACTCACGGCGCTGGTGCCCGTTCTAATCGCCAGCCCACAGACCCAACCCTGGCCCGGTGTTACCAAGACCGTTTTAGTCGATAATGAACATGTGAACATAGCCGAGGTAACCTTTGCCCCCGGCGCCGTCGCGGTCTGGCACTCGCATCCGCAGTATACGGCTTACGCGGCTACCGATGTAAAGATGCAGGTGGAAATAAAAGGCCAAAAAACGACCGTGGCCGAATTGAAAGCAGGGCAGGCAATGTGGTCGCCGGCGGTAACGCACCAAACAACCAATGTGGGAAAGGCCGCATTTACAGTGATTGTTACCGAAATAAAATAGCCCCGAAATACGCGATCTCAGCCTCGCCCGAAACGGCGAGGCTTTTTGTTACGTCTACATTCATCCTGACGCTGGAACTTTCTTTCGGACCGAAGCCGGTTCCGCTGAATTAACGGGTGGTGGGCGGGGAAGCACCGGCGGCACCGAGGCTCGGGATCGTTAGTTTCCTATCCGGCCCGTGGATCATTACTGGCAGGATATGCCCTCCGCCGTCCGTTGGGCTATGGAGGGCACTTCCCGCCATGTAGGAAGTGGCCTGCCAGCCGTAGCTATGCTCGTATCGGGAATACATTATCCTCCTTCGTCAAGCCTACGGAGTGCAGCCTTCGCGCTCGCAAGCTCGGCGAAGGCTGGAGGCGCGGGGCGGAATCGGCCGTCTATCGACGCATTTGCAGCTTCAAAATGACCACTTCTCAGAGCTAACCAAGCATAATCTGGAACTGCTCGTAGCCGCTCAATTTAACCCATTTGGTGTCCGTTTTGGTGTCCACCGACGAAAGGAAACAGATTGCCCCACTTTGCCTTGATGCCAAATTTAGGGTGTTTCCTGCAAACGGTGATTTCTGGGCCCGCCAGTGCAGTGATATTGTCATTTGCGTTGAACAGTCGTACATTCAATTCTGACTCACCAATGAATGTTTCCAGATTATTGCATTACCCCAGTATGTTCGGAGTCATCATCGGGTATCTGCTTGTTGTAGCAAAGTCGGCGACTCCGATTGAAGCTGTTCGCAAAGGTGATACCTTATTACTCATTTCTTTAGTAACGGCGCCATTTCTATTTCGTCATTTGGTTAGGAATCTTACACGCAGGAACCTGCGCTTGGGGAGAGCAGATACTACAAGTCGCTACGCCGCATATTGGGTGTCCATTTGTATTTGGCTTTTGGTTCCACTAGCTGCGAGTGCTCTGGCAAGCGGAAATACTGCCGACGCGGTTGTACTCGGCCTATTTCATGTGATAATCGCTGCACTATTTGGCATTGGAGCAGCTAAAAGTGAGGCTAAGCGACTCGCGGAGCGTAGTGCCGAAATCAATTCCAACGCGCCACGCGGATCACTCGGGTGGAGCATTTACGGCATCGCAATCGTATGCTTTTTCGCGGCACTGCCATGGCTCGCGACCAAGGGGAACAACCGCGGTGACGCGAACGAGCAAATTTCACTGAAAGAATTTCGGGATTCCCTCCAAAAACATCAGAATGAAGGAATGGATAAAATGGTGAAACAGCTCGACACTACAGGCAGCTATAGTCGGCCCGTTGAAGAGCAATATAAGCGGATGGAGCTTCATGATGCTTACTTAGACAAGCTGCCTGACGATCAATACAAACGTTTTCATGAGGCGTTTGCGCGGGTAACGAAGAGTCTTCAGCTTTCATCGATAGAAACGAACCGCACCGCGAAAGCTCTGAACGATGCCGGCGGGGTTTTTGATCCCGAAAATCTTACAACGGGCGAATCAATCAACAAACGGAAAAGACTCCTGTCCGAATATGAATTCGCTAATAATACCTACAAGGCGCGAATAGAGGGTCTCAGAGGTCTAATTTCACGGGAGTTGAAAAATGCCGGAGGCCTAACTGATGCCCAGCAAGAAGGCGTCGTCGAAAAGTGGTATGCAAAAATGCATACCGATGTGCTTTTGGCGCTCGTCGAATTAAATGAGCAATTCATAGCTGTCGGGTATGCCACGCTCAAACTACTTGATGAAACTCGTACAACGCGAAAGATGGATGATGTGGGGCGACCTCTTTTCTCCACTGACGCGGAAGTAGAAAGCTATAATTCACTGCTATCTCAGATGGAGAAAGCCACACAGTCTCAGGAAGTGCTTTTGCGTCGACTTGCAAGTATAGCAAAGGAACGGCAAACAAAATAAGAAGCGTGGTGTGCGGTATTCTGAGGCATGATTATTCCACCATTTGCCGGAGTGACGTTGGTTGAGTATCGAGATCGCATCGAGCTGACACCCGTATATTGGCTCCGTGAGTTTGTCGGCTTGGGGCGATTCAAAGCCAGCTTGGTTGGTCCACAGCCTGGTGAAGACCTGCATCCCTTCTTTAACGCTGTCATGGGTGACAAAGAAATTTGGGTTGTCGCGCAATGGCGACGTTTTGAAGACGGACGAGAAGAAGCGATTAACCTATTTCTACGCCTTGGAACAGAACCCCAGCCGGGACGGGTATCATGTCCATGCGCTGTGGTGTGATTGTCTGAACAAATCGCGGCGGGAGGTGTGGCAGTCCTGGTTTAAGCGGTATGGTCGCGCCAGGATAGAGCCGGTCAATAACCGGGATGACGTAGCCGACTACTGCGCCAAATACGTGTCCAAGGAGCGTTCCTGGTGGAATGTGAAATTGCTTGGCACCCGTCACCCGGAATTCGCCAACTTCAAGCTTTCGGGTGGCTGAGATGAGAGATGACCAACACCGCTTCCTGGCCCTCCTGGGGCAGTTGCCGGCCCGGTTGACGGCCGAGCAAGCGGCTTGGGTGCTGAATTGTCAGGCCCATGATGTGCCGGTGCTGGTCATGGGTCGGCTGCTCAAGCCCCTGGGCAATCCCCAACCCAACAGCGTCAAGTATTTCGCTACCGTGGAGGTTCTGGAGCTCGCCAAGGACCGCACCTGGCTGGCGAAGGTGACTAACGCCATCAGCCTGCATTGGAAGCAAAAGAACCAGCTCAAGAATTCCCGTCTGCCCGCAACAGTGGAGAACGCAGAGCTAGCAAGAAGTCCGCTTTTAGTTTGATGTCCTGCCTGGCTCGGATTACCAAAGAGCATCATGTCACACGTATACATAGAACGACGCGACGACGGGAAATATAAGGTTATGACTAAGGGTGCAGAACGGGCCAGTGCAGTAGCGGATACTCAGGGCGAGGCTCTAAAGGTTGCTCAAAAAATGTATCCCGACTCAGCTCCCGACATTGAGCGGGTCCGCCGTACCTCGAAAGGCAAGCCCGATCAGTGGCGTTGAAAGTTACCCCTGTGTCCATTTGAGCACCATCAAACTACAGCTCATTTTTCGCCTGGTCGCTTTGTTTGGTTTCACGGCTAGCACGATGCTGGCCCAAACCATCAAGCTGCCGTCGGACCGTGACCCAAATTCCAACTACTCGATTAACCCTAAATCGAATTATTCAATCAATCCTAGTTCCAATTACTCGATCAATCCGAAGTCGAATTATTCAATCAATCCCAGTTCCAATTATTCGATCAGTCCAAAGTCGAATTACTCGATCAATCCGAAGTCCAATAATTCGATTAATCCGAAGTCCAATTACTCACTCAATCCCGAGTCCAATTACTCACTCGACCCGACGAAATCGTCTTGGTCCGGATTTTATTTGTTTACGACCAATGGGAAAATCCTGGGCGTGCTGGTTCGGGCAGGGAGTGGCCTACTGCTCACTTTTACTGCGGACGGGACGTGGAGCAGCTACTTCGTCCCAAATGGTGAAGGTGGTTACAACCAATTTAGCCTGGAAGGAGATTGGCTCGGCTACATGTTATCCAACTCCGAAACAGGCTATAATCTATTCACAGTTGAAGGTGCATGGGTTGGCTTCACGACTTGATAAGCCTCTGGGCAAGCTCACCCAACCGCTGGCAAAGGCATTGGGATAATCGCATCCGCTGTCATCTTCCTCTCGTAGTCTTCAAGCGGGGGCAGCGTAACCTGCGCTCGCTTTGCATAAGCCCGGTGCACGGCCTTGCTGTTGTGGCCCAGGGCGAGCTGCGCGAACCGTTCGGGATAGCCTGCCACCTTGGCCCGTTCCGCCCAGGCATAGCGGTAGCTGTGCAATGTCACCCCGTGAATCCCCAGCCCAATGCATCGCTGCTTAAACTCCGTGGCCCGGTATCCAGGCAACACGTTTTGCAGATAGGCTCACCCGCCTGATTCGTTCTCAGAACGTGCCCGCATATCACCGTTGGTTCTTGAGGAAGGATTCGACCTCATCATGCGTCCCACAGAGGTGAAAGACAAGGGCTTGTCCTTCCCGCTGGAAAATAAGCCTCAAATCCAGCCCGCAGCGGCATTCCATGAACGGCCGGATGCGCCTCAATCCAAGCCCGGCGTGCACGTGGGGCTGCCCATAGGCAACACCCGCCGCCTTCATGGCTGCCAAGACTTCCGCCCTCCGAGCGGCTGGGATGCTTTTCAGAAAGCGCGGCGTTGCCAGCAACTTCATGGAGCCAGGTCGGCCAGCTCGGTAACCTCACGCAATTTGCCCGTGCGACGAGCGCGGGCCGTGTCCCTGCTCATGGCCGCGCCCGCCTTGACGCTTTGGGTGGAAGTAAGCCCGTATTCCGACACAAAGTAGCCCGCGTCCGACTCAGAGACGGCAAAGGGGATTCCGCGACGATTGACGAGTTGAGTCAACGCCATGGAGACGAACGACCCGGCGTCCAGTCCCAGTCCCTTGAGGACAGCGTCGCTCTTCTTTTTCAGGCTACGATCTATGCGGGCTCGAATTTGAATGGTTGCCATGCCTCAAAAGTGTTCAAAGCGGCTCAGGTGTCAAGCGGCCGGTAGAGGGAATTGCGCCAGACTCAACCAGCGGCGGGCAATGGCAGAGGGATAATGGCTGCGGCCGCCATGTTCCTTTCGTAGTCCTCCAGTGGGGGCAAAGTGACCTGAGCCCGTTTCGCGTAAGCCCGATGCACGGCCTTGCTATTATGGCCTAAGGCCAGCTGCGCGAACCGTTCCGGGTAGCCCGCGATGATCGCCCGTTCCGCCCAAGCGTAACGGTAGCTGTGCAATGTCACGCCATGAATCCCCAACCCAACACACCGCTGCCTGAATTCCGTGGCACGGTGCCCAGGCAGCACGTTTTGCAGATATGGGAACAAGGGGCCGGTCTTGGGCAAGGTGGCCAGGATGGCCTCGACCTCGCTGCCAAATCGAATCTGCGGGGGTTGCTGTCCCCTCCAACGTGTCTTCATGCGGACAAAGCAGATGATCCGCGCCGCCCAGTCCACGTCCTCGGCCTGCAGGTGCGCCAAGTCCGATTGCGACGCGCCCAAGTGCCAGGCCAGTTGATAGAATGCCTTTCTTTCCGGGTTCCCTTCCCTCGCCACTATCCGGCAATGCTCATCCCAGGTAATCGCCCGCTTGTCCTTGAACCGGATGACCGGCCATTGGCGCTTTGGAATCAACGGCCAAGGCAACCAATTCATATCCACGCAAAAGTTATGCAACCTTCGCAGAAAATTGTTGGTCGAGACCGTGCCAGTCTGAAGAACCTTTAGAAGCAGTTCGCTGGGCGTATCGACGACGACGCGGGGCAAGAGAATGGCAAACGCCTTGTCCTTGGCGGCCCGCTGCCAGCGCTCCTTGTTGGCCCCCTGCTTCATGTTGGTGAGGGCTTCCAGGGCGCTTTGCCAGGTGCGGGTGCTGACGGCGGCATCGGTGCCGGCGAGATACGCTTTGGCCAGTTGCCGATTGAGCGCCGGCTGCTGCTCGGCCTCGTTTTTGGCCTGCACAATGCGCCGTGCGGTCTTTAGGTCGGAAGTGCTCAGACTCGTGCGCTTCCTGGTCTGAGTATCCACGCAATAAAATGCGTCTCCTCGGCTGCCTCGGCGGGTGATGCGGAATCGTGCTTTCATGGTCGTGTGGGCAAACACGACGATAGCCGGAAACGGTTCCGCCGGGTTAGCGGGTAGTTGGCGGGTTAGTTCCAGCTACGCCAAATTCTCACGGAGTAGAGATTTTGGTGTCCGTTTTGGTGTCCGTTTCCGTTCTCGCAAGTCCACTTCCCTGCTATGTAGACAGTTGGAAGTGGAGGCGCGGGGCGGAATCGAACCGCCGAATAGAGCTTTTGCAGAGCTCGGCCTTACCACTTGGCTACCGCGCCGGACCAAAATCGGGCCGCAACTTGGGTCAATTTCCGGCGTTCCGCAAGAACTGAAATGTCTTCCACTTCGCGCTAGACTCCCGGCGCACGATTACGGTTAATCCCGCATGGCCTGCACCGTTTTCACCATCGCCAACCAGAAGGGCGGCGTCGGCAAAACCACCACCGCCGTCAACCTCGCGGCCGCCCTCGCCGAGCGCAAGGTTCACACGCTGGTCGTGGACCTGGACCCGCAGGCCAACGCCACCAGCGCCCTCGGCGTCGAGAAATTCGAGGGCAAGAGCCTCTATGGTCCGTTGCGCGGCGAAGGCAGTGCGTTTGAAATGCTCACGCCCACCGCTTGGCCGCATCTCGCGCTCATCCCCTCCGAGGTGGATCTGGCCGCCATTGAAATCGAGCTGGCCCAGCAGCCCAACTACCTGCTGCGCCTCCGTTCGGTCCTCGAGCCGTTGCGCAACTCGGGCGGCTACCGCGCCATCATCATCGACTGCCCGCCGGCGCTCGGGATGCTCTCGATGAACTCGCTCGCCGCGGCCGACCACCTGTTGATCGCCTTGCAATGCGAATACATGGCCCTTGAGGGCCTCGGCCAGATCCTCAAGGTCGTGGACCGGCTCAAAAGCGCCGGCGTTAACCCCACCCTGGATGTCGGCGGTATCATCATGACCATGTATGACAGCCGCACCAATCTCTCGAAACAGGTCGTGGACGAGGTGAAGCAACACCTCTCCAATAAACTGTTCGACACGCTCATTCCGCGCACGGTGCGGCTCAGCGAGGCGCCCAGTTTCGGCCAGCCCATCTTCACCTACGACCCGCATGGTCCGGGCGCGACGGCCTACCGGGCGCTGGGCAAGGAGGTGGCGACGCGCTTTGACCTGAAGGAGAACAGCGCACCGCAGTAGCGAGCATCGAGTAGCAAGTAGTGAGCATGAGGATGTTGCTCTCCACCGCCTGCTGACTACTCACTACTCGCTACCCGCTACTCACTACTGACCGATGCTCGCCACCCTGAACAAATATCGCGCGGCCTTCTCGGTTGGCTTGCAGAGCAACCTGGTCTACCGGGTCAACTTTGCCGTGCGCGGCTTCTTCTCGTTCTTCCACCTCATCGTCGTCTTCATCCTGTGGAGCTCCGCCTATGCCGGCAGCCCGGTGATTGGCGGCTTTGGTTTCGGCCAGACCTTTACCTACTTCGTGGCGCTACTCATCGTGCAGTTCATGATCGGCGCGTTCAACGAGGACTACCAGATCAGCGAAGAAATCCGCAACGGCCTGATCAACCAGTTCCTGCTCAAACCGGTGAACTACTTTGGCTACCGCTTTAGCATCTATCTGGCGGCTCGACTGGTCACCGGCGGGCTGATCCTCCTGCCTTTGATCCTCACCTATCCCATTTTGAAGGATTATCTCGTGCTGCCGGGCGACTTGTGGCGGCTCGCCATCGGCCTGCCGGCGCTGGCCATGTCCGCGCTCATCCAGTTCGGCATCGCGTATTGTTTCGGTCTGCTGAGCTTCTGGTTCCTTGAGATCCAGGGTCTGGTGATCCTCTCCATGGCGATCGAGTCGGTGCTCGGCGGCCAGATCTTTCCGCTCGATCTGCTGCCTGACTGGCTCTTCCGGATTTCGCAATACCTGCCGTATTACTACCAAATGTATTTCCCCGTCGCGATCTTCACCGGCCGGCTGAACGACCCCGCCGCCGCTCTGACCGGTCTTTGCATTCAAGCCTGTTGGGTCGTCATCATTCTCGCCCTGGGCCAGCTCCTCTGGCGGCGGGGCTTGCGTCTCCACACCGCCGTGGGCGGCTGATCGCCATGAACCTCGCCCATTACGCCCGCATCTGGTTCACGTCCGCCCGTTACTCGATTGTGCGGACCTTGATGTTCCGGGGCGATTTTTTCATTTGGACGCTGGTCGAACTGTTCTGGATGGCCGTCAATTTGCTGATGATCTCCGTCATCTACCGGCACACGGACTCGGTCGCGGGCTGGAGCAAATACGAGATGATGCTGCTGGTCGGCACCTCGCTGCTCATCCAGCGCTTCCTGATGGGGTTTTTCTGGAGCAGTATATTCGAGATGGGCCGCAACATCCGCAGCGGTCATTTCGATTTCTTCCTCGCCCAGCCGGGCAACGTCATGTTCATGGCCACGACCCGGAAACTCGACCCCGACGGCCTGATGAACACCTTTGTCGCAGCCGGCGTGGTCATCTACTCCGCCCGCCAGCTGGGACTGCACCCCGGCGCAGTCGACATCGCACTCTATGTCCTGTTGGTGGCCTGCGGTCTTATCATCCATTACAGCATGCTGGTGCTTTGCATCACTCCGGCATTCTGGATCACCAGCGCGCAGGGTATTGAAGGCAGTTACTTCACCCTCAATGAATTCTCCCGGCTGCCGCGCGAAGCGTTTCGCGGCGCCGCGAACATTGCGTTTGTCTGGATCCTGCCCGTCGTCCTGGTGAGCAACGCGCCCGCGAGCACCCTCCTGCATGGTTTCGATCTCCGCCTCGTCGGCTGGCTGGTGGCGGTCACGGCGTTTTGGTTCAGTCTCGCCATTTTCTTCTTCCATCGCGGCCTGCGCCGTTACACCAGCGCCAGCTCCTGAACCATGCCCCAGAAGCTCGCCCAACTCCAACAACGCCTCGGCTATGAGTTCCGGTCAACGGCGCTGCTGCTCGAGGCGCTGACCCACCCGTCCTATTTGCAGGACCACCCGCAGGCCGCTCCGCACAACCAGCGGCTGGAATTTCTGGGCGACTCCGTGATTCAGTTCATCCTGACCGATGCCCTGTTTCGCGAGTTCACCATCGAGCGGGAAGGCGTGCTCAGCCGCCGCCGCGCCGTATTGTCCAAAGGTGGCTTCCTCACCCAGATGGCGCGCGATCTCGGTCTCGATGCCGCCTTGCGCCTCAGCAAAAGTGAGAGCGATGCCGGCGGACGGGCGCGCGCCTCGACCCTGGAGGACGCCTTTGAGGCCCTCGTCGGCGCCGTCTATCTCGACAGTGATTTGGCTACCGTCCGCGAGCGCGTTCTATCCTGGTATGGTCCGCTCGCCGACCGGCTGGCGCTTACCGAGGATGCCGAGAACCCCAAGGGCCGGTTGCAGGAACTTCTCCAACCGGAGCATGGCAACACCGCCCTCCGTTACGACGTGACCGCGACCACCGGTCCGCGTCATGCCCGGGTCTTTCAGGTCGCTGTTTTCCTCCACGACCGTCAGCTCGGCACGGGCTCCGGCCCTTCCAAAAAGGTGGCAGAGGAAGTCGCGGCGCAAGCCGCCCTGACCTATCTGCGCACTGCCGCCGGTCAGTCTTAACCGGGAGTTGCACAAGCGCCCGGGACCCGCATTGTCTCGCTCCCCCCGCATGAGCGAGACGGTCACCGCGGTCCCCCAACGCACCAAGCTCACCGGCATTTGCCCGGCAGCGCAGACCCATGCCCTCGCGGAACTGTTCCGACTGCATCCTGCCCCCGTTTGGGTGGTGATCCACGAGGAGGCGCAGAAAACTGACGCGCTCGCCGAGGACATCGCGTTATTCCACACGGCCGGTGGCAGCAAAGCGAAACTGGAGATCATTCCCTTTCCTGAGGCCCAAAGCGGGGAGATGCGTGAAGCCTTCAACGCCGCCAGCGACCGGCTGGCTGTGCTGAGCAGGTTGCGCGGTTTGAAAAATGCCACGGCCAAATCCGGCACCCTGCTCATCCTGTCCACCCCCGCGGCCCTGCTCCAACCGGTGCCATCCCTGTCCGACTTTGCCACCCGCGAGTCCGAACTGCGACGGGGAGAGAAACTTTCTTTCCAGGGTCTGCTCGAGCTGATCCGTTCCTTTGACTACGACAGCGAGGCGGTGTGCGAGGCACCCGGCCAATACGCTGTGCGCGGCGGCATCGTGGACATTTACCCGATCACCGCGCACCAGCCCTACCGCCTGGATTTCTTCGGTGACACGCTGGAAGAAATCCGCGCCCTCGATCCAATCACCCAGCGCTCGGGTGATCCGATCGAGCACCTCACCCTCACCGCCGCGCCCAAGCTGCACACTTCCGGGCTGCAGGCCTCGCTGCTGGATTATCTCCATCCGGCCACCCACGCCGCCCTGCTGGAACCCAAGGCGCTGGAGGAACTCTTTGACACACTGGCGCCTGACGATGGTAGGGCGAATCCTCCGGATGAGCCGCGGGCTGACGGCTCGTCAGGACGACCCGCCCTACCCATACTTGAACAACTTTCGCACGCCTGCTCCCATCTGTTTGGCGTCAGCGACCTGGATCTGGCCAGCCGGTTGTTCGATCCCGCGGCGCAGGAAGAGACCTGGGACACCGAATCACTCTCGCACCACCGTTCGTATCCCCAGGAGCGCCTGCTCGCGCCTGAGCGCCTGTCCGCCGAGGAAGACGCGCGACAGCTGTTCTTGCAGAAAGTCGCGGCGTGGAAGCAGGCAGGTTACGCGGTTGAATTCGTGGTTTCAAAGGAAGGGGAGGAACAGCGTATTCGCGAACTCCTCGACGAGCACACCGGGCTGAGAAAGATCAAGCCGCGTTTTCTTCGGGGCGAGCTGAGCGAAGGTTTTCGGGTGACGTTTCGTTCAGGCCGTGGGGGCGCGCGTGGTGCCGCCCCAGAAGGTGGAGTGGGGCGCGAGCGCGCGCCCCCCGAAGAAGGTGGGGGG
>JANNDM010000132.1:0-12132 GCA_031387725.1 Verrucomicrobiota bacterium
ACCGGATTGTCATCCTGAGCGAAGTGAAGGATCCACGGCAACGGGCGCAATAGCACTGACGATCGCGTGGATGTCAGACCAGCCTGCGGGCTAGACTTCACGGCGTTAAGAATGACGGCAACTGATTGTTTAAGCAGTGATGACACGATCAGGGTGTTTCTCCCGCCGGCCCCAACGCCAAAAGATCGCCTCCAGCAAGCCGAACTGGTCCGTCAGCAATCCCTCGTAGCCGCAAGGCCGGTCGTCCCAGTAGCGCCAGTCCACCCCGCTCTGGTTGCCGCCAAACACCCGCGCCTCGGCCAGACCGGTGCACAGCCGTTCCAGCATCGTATCGGCCTCACGCCGCAGGTCGCACTGGTAGAGCGCCATCACGAAATGCCGCGTCTGGGAATGCGTGCGACCCCCGTTCTGGTAGTAGCCGAACGGATAACCTTGGATGATGTCGGCGAGGTCGCAATCGGGAATGGGCCGCAGGTTGCCGGGCAGTCCGAGCGCCGGGTCGGGCAGGCCGGTCTTTTTGGCCTCGGCGAGCAGACGCAACAGGATATCGCGGCCTTCCTCCGGCGACAGCAGCCCGGCGGCGATGGCGGCGCCATTGACCGGCAGAAACGCATAATCGTGCAGCTGGTTCTCGCGGCAGCGCCAGCCCGCCAGCCAGCCGGTGGCATCGTTCCAGAATGCATCGCGATAATTCGTCCGCAGCCAGCCGGCCCAGTGCGCCAGCTTCTGCGCCTGGTCCTTCTCGTCGAACCGCCGCAGGCCGGACACGAGCGCCAGCAGCGCGCCGTAGAGGGTCGCGTTGGCGAAGGCATCTTTCCAGCCGAACGAGATCACATCAAACCAGCACGTGCTCCACTGTTGCGTGCCGCTGACGCCGGTCCGGTGCAGGCTCTCGATCAGACCGTCGCCATCGAGATCGCGGGCGCGGGCGGCCTCGAGCTTCTGTCGGATGCGGGGCCGGAACTCGCGATACCATGCAGGCGTGGCGCCATGCCGGAGATATTCACCCAGCCCCCGGAGGGCCGAAGCACCGGTTTGGAGATATTCATCATCAGCGTCGTGCGAGGAACCGTCCTGCAGCAACCGGCCGGCGGCATAGCCCGGGCCGCCCGTCAGCCAGCGCTCCAGCGAAAGCCGCAGGAAATCAATCGCCGGCAGCCCGGGCAGCACATCCCCTTGCGGCCGCGCGACCGCCGCCCAGGTGTCCATGCAGATTGGACAGTGCATCGAGGCGCCGTTGTTGCTGAGCGTCGCCGTGTCCGCGCGGAAGGTCAGCGCCGTCCACTGCGTGCGCGCGAGCGCCCGCTTGATCACCGCCGGGGCCGAGGCGCGCAGCAGCGGAGCCGGGCGTTTTGGCGTCAGCGTGAAGACCGCCCGGTGCCGCCCGGCGCGCAGCCGGTAAAGCCCCTCGGCCGTCGGCTCCTCGCCGACCTTGAGTTCGAGCGTGTTCAGGTCGTGCGCCCGGAAACAGTCGCTGCGCGCCCAGCCGGCCGGACCCGAGGACTTGATCGCCCAGCTCCCGAAGCCAGGCAGCGTGAGCAAGGCCGGCAGCGCCACCGCCCCCGACTCACCTTCCGGCCGCAGGCGACCGAGGACGTGTGAAGGGGACACACTGTTGCGGAGCCCGATCGCCCACGCCGCGCTGTGCCAGGCCTGGGTCACCCGGGCGGCCGTGCGTTCGGCGCGCAGCGTCAGCCCGCGCGCGGTCACGCACCAGACCAGCCGGTAATGCTGGCCGGCCGCCTTGAAATCATAGCTCACCGTGTTGCCCCGGACCCCCACGGTGCCTTTGAGTGCACAGCGGACGGCCGGTGCCAGCACCGGCGCCACGCCGAGCGGGTGCAGCTGCGGTCCTTGGTGGAAAAGCGGCGGGCGCGTCGCGAGAACATTCCGTCCGTTGTTGGCGGCATCCTCGATGTGCAGGGCGAGATGGGCGAAGCCGGGACGCCCGAGCGAAAAGCCGACCTCGAAATCCTTCGTCCCGTAGCGCACCTCGCCGTCGCGGCAGCGGGCGCGGACCCCGGCGGGTTGACGCGTGAGGTCGATCGATCCCCTGGTCAGGAGACGCTCCTCCCGCGAGGCTAGCGGGGTCAGCATTTCGCCCTCAAGGATGAAAGCCGACATGGCCAGGTTCCATGGCGTCCACCCGCCATCGATGCCGGAGCGGCGCAATTCGATGATCACACCGGTGGTGACCACCCTCGGCACCTTGAGCCAGTCCACCGCGTTGGGAATGCCCGCCTTGAGGTGGTCGCGCTGCAGCAGCACCCGCCAGCGACCACCCTGCCAGGCCAGCACCCGCACTCCCGTTACCCAATCCAGGTCCTGCCGGCTGCCGCATTTGTGGTAACCCGGGCCACGCCGGATACCCAACCGGTGCAACCGCGCCGGTCCGTGCAGCCGCACAATGCGCTGATGGATGATGCGTTTTTTGGGCACATCCTGCTCGCCTCTCAACGGCCGGGTCCAGACGGCCCGACCGGCGTCCAGCCGACGGTGGGTGAAGAGATCGCCCATCGGCGGCTCCAAATCGGCCAGCAGCAGAAGATCCTGGGGCATAGGGAAGGCGGCCCGGGCGGCGGCACCATGAATCTGGTGATGGTTGGCGCTCAGCGCAATCGGGCCGCAAAACTAATCCCGCGTTCAAGGGCCAAAGCCGAGCCGGGGTTGATGCAAGTTATGGGAAATGTTTGGTGTTACTTGGGGCCCGCGCGGCTTTGCGATTGCGGGCGCGGCACGGCGGTTTTGAGCTACCGGAATTCCCATGCCCTCCACGCCCACCCCGCTGTCCCTGAGTTCTGTCTTTTTTTCCCCGGCCGCCGAGCCCGCGGAGATCACCGCCGCCCAGGAGCTGGGCAAACTGACCGGCGCCCGCGTGGGTGCCGGCTCCGGCAAAGGCGTCACGGTCGCCCTCGCCTCCCGCGGCCGCCCGGGCCAGCTGCCGGCCTCGGCCAGCGACGCCCCGGCCTGGATGTGGTTGCGCATCGCCGGGGACGGCTCCGGCGAAATCTGCGCGACCCATGGTTCATTCCTCTTCGCGGCGGTGCGCCTGCTCGCCACCGGCACCGGCGACCTCACCCGCGAAAAGCTCGCCGCCGGCATCTGGCTGCCCGCGACCTTCGGCTGGCACCGGCCGCACTGGGACGCCTGCTACACCCAATACTGGCGCAGCGCCCGCAAGTTTGACCCCGAGCGTTATGTCGCGTCGCTCGCCGAAGCGGGCTTCACCCACTGCGAGGTCAACGGCCTGCAGTCCCACATGCCCTTTGAGGACATGGTCGCCTGGGAATATTATCCGCAGTTCTACACCTACGCGCCGGGCTTCAACCATTTCGTGGACACGCTGCTGACCCAGGGCGTCTGGCCCGCGCACTACCTCGACGCCAACCTCAACCACATGAAAAAACTGGCCGGGCTCGGCCGCCGCTACGGCTTGAAGCCGGGCGTGTGCATGTTCGAGCCGCGCACGATGCCGGACCGTTTCTTCGCCAAGTATCCCTCGCTCCGCGGTGCGCGCGTCGACCATCCGTTCCGCTCCCGCCTGCCGCGCTACACCATGGCGCAGGACCACCCCATCGTGCAGCGCCACTACCGCGAGGCCCTGCAGAAGCTCATGCACCACGTGCCGGATCTCAGCTACATGTCCGTCTGGACGAACGACTCGGGCGCGGGCTTCGAGCACACCGCCTCGCTGTATGTCGGGCGCAACGGCGGTCCCTACATGATCCGCGAGTGGCGCAACCACGACAAGGTCGCGCAGGCCGCCGGCGAGAGCATCGTCCGCTACCTGAAGAACCTCCAGGGCGCCGCCGCGCAGATCAACCCGGACTTCGACGTCATCCTCCGCATCGAACCCTTCAAGGTGGAGCACCAGCACATCAAGGCCGGCATGGGCCCGCATGTCACCTGGGAGGCACCTTCCCTCCTCGTTAAAGGTTACGATGTGCCCTATGCGCACCCGAAATACCCCGAGAACAAGGCCGTCGCCGGCAGCCTCTTCCACACCACGATGGACCAGGCCGAGAAGGAGACGCTCACCGCCGCGCGCGTCCAGGGCGTCGAACCCGTGCTGCATTACTCCGCCTCGGGGGTGATGAACCACGAGCCGCTGCTCGGCCTGCCGTTCCCGCGGATGCTGCACCAGAAATTCACCGCGATGCGCGGCGCGGGCCTCGCCCGGCTCAGTTGCCTCGGAGGCCTGACCAACACCGCGCAGGCGCCCTACTGGCCCAACCCGGTCGTCATCCAGGCCGCGCAGTTCTTCCCGGACAAACCCGTCGAGCAGGTCCTCGGCGAATACGCCACCCAGCTCGTCGGTCCGGCCCAGGCCGCCAAGCTCACGACCGCGTGGCAGGAATTTGAGGACGCCCTCTGCTGGCAGCCGCTCGTCGGCCTCTACTGTGCCTTCGGCTTCTGCTGGCAGCGCACCTGGGACCGCCCGTTTGTCCCCGACGTCGAGGCCGTGCCGGCCGCCGAGCGCGAATACTATGAGCGCCACGGCTGCTTCCAGCACAACAACCCGGGCCTCATCGACCTCGGCAAGGACGTGCTCTTCGACCTCATCACCCAGGCCTCCGGCGCCAAGATGGCCGCCGACATGGATCGCGAGGTCCTGCCCCGCCTGCACGCCCTCGTCGCCCGCCTCCAATCGCAGTCAACCGCCCAAATTCAAGCCCCCGGCGCTCCGCCGCGCCCCGCTCCCGATGGCGCGGTGGTCTTCGCCGACCTCCGCGACCGCGTGCGGGCCTACCTGCATTGGGTTACCAGCCTCCGCAGTGTCTGCGCTTGGTGCGAATGCGTCTACGGCTACCTGGACGAGAAATCCGATACCGCGACGAAGGCCGCCTACGAGAAGAAGCTGCAGGCCGCCATCGATCTCGAACTGGGCAACATCCGGGGGCTCATCACGCTCCTTGAGACCACGAAGTCCGAGGTGCTGGTCGTCTCCGGCGTTGCCGAAAACACGTTCTTCTACGGCGAGAATCTCGTCGAGCACCTGAAGACGAAACTCCGCCTCACCGAGAAATACCGGCACCACAAGCCGCGGATCGATCAGGACATCTTCTGGCGCCCGATCCCGGGCACGATCTGGCCCGCCGGCTGGGCGCCGAGCGCCAAGTAAGTTTTTTAGGTTGGGTTTGGGGTAACGCCGCCGTGTTCGCCGGGCCAATGGATCCGGCGGATGCGGCGGCTGTGTTTAGCGCCCGCCGCATCCAAACTGCGCCAGCTTTGCCTCGCGAAAACGCCCCATAACCCACTCTGGTGGTGCGGAACTTGTAACCTATTAGGTTACAAAATGAATTTACTGAATCGGGACGCCGCAGAGCTGTAATCCACGTCTGGAATAAAAACATTTCTGCTGCTCCGGCCTCAATGCCCGCGGACCCGCCTTCGGTAGTCCGAAGGCGTGAAGCCGATCTCCGCCTTGAAGGCCTTGGAGAAATGGAACACGTCGCAGAAGCCGAGGGTGTCGGCGATCTGCTTGAGCGAAGACTCGCCGTGGTAGATCGCCGCGCAGGCCCACTCCAGCCGCCGGCGCTTCTGATAGCGGCCCGGTGACTCGCCGGTGAGTTGCACGAAGTGCTTGCGGAAATTTTCATAGTTAAGTCCGACCAGTGGCGCGACCTCCTGCGGGGTGAGCCAGCCGGACGGGCCGCGACCGCCCAACAGGCGCAGACTCTTTTCGAGCCACGGATCGCGGCCCGCCTGCCGCGTGCTCTCCGTGTCGGCCGCGACCATGTCGGTGAGCACATGGAGCAGACGGCCCAGCGCGCGCAACGGGGCACCGGCGCTGTGCAGCGGCTCGCTCTTCACCACCTCGTGCAGGCGCCGCCGCCAGTAATCGACCGCTCCGAGCCGCAGCACGGGGTGCTCCGGCGCGAGCAGTCCCTGCGCGCGCCAGAGCTGGAACTGCGGCCCGTCGAACACGAAGTAGATCTGCGTCCACTCGGTGCCGGGCAGCGGCCCGTAGGCGTGTGCGATCTCGGGGAACACCAGCACGACGTCGCCGGGCCCGATCTCCAGCTTGGTGCCGCGCGCGTCGCGGTAGTAGCCCCGGCCCTCGACCATGAGCACCAAGGTGAACCGTCTCAAAATCCGCATGCCCGCCGGGTCGATACCCGTCACGTTGCGCAGCAGCCCGGCCAGCTCGATCTCCCCCACTGGAGTGCGGAGTGGACTCTGTAGCCAGGGTTCCGTGCGGTATTTGGGGGTCGGGGGCACCCGCCCAAAATTTACATGACTTCTCCCACTTCAACCATTTAATCCGGCCCGGTTCGCGGATACTCTCCCCGCCCATGAGCACCACCACCACGCTGCCCCAACTCTATTCCTACGGCCATGAGCTCGAAATGACCGACGACAAGGTCGGCCTGCTGCGCGACTCCAATGACGCGGTCGATGACTTTCCCGAGCTCCGCCGCCGGTTCGCCGCAGACGGCTATGTCTATTTGCCGGGCTATCTCGACCGGGACGAGGTGCTCGCCGCCCGCGCCAGCCTCACCGACGGCCTTGCCGCCGCGGGGGTGCTTGACCCGGCCCACCCGTCCATCGAAGGCATTTGCAAACCCGGCTCCGGCTACGTCTTCAAACCCGAGCTCACCAACAACAATCCGGCGATCCAAAACCTGCTTTATTCCGGCCGGCTCCCGGAGTTCTACCGGAAATTCTATAGCGAGGAGATCCGCCACTACGACTTCACCTGGCTGCGCGCCATCGGCCCCGGCAAAGGCACGAATCCCCACTGCGATCTGCCCTACATGGGCCGCGGCACCCATTCACACATGACCTGCTGGGTGCCCTACGGTGACATTTCATTCACCCTCGGCGGTCTCATGGTTCTTGAAGGCTCGCACAAGCGGATGGACCTCCTCGAGAGCTACGTTTACCGTGATGTCGACGCCTACTGTGAGAACAAGCCCGCCCAAGCCGAGGCCGCCAAGGCGGGCAAGTGGGCCTTCACCGGCACACTCTCCCACAACCCGCCGATCGTCCGCAACAAGTTCGGCGGGCGCTGGCTGACGACCGAGTTCAAGGCCGGCGATTTCATCACCTTCGGCATGTTCCTCGTGCATGCGTCGCTCGACAACCGCACCGAGAACCGGCTCCGCATCTCCAGCGACGCCCGCTACCAGCGCGCCAGCGAACCGATCGATGAGCGCTGGGTCGGCATCAATCCGCCCGGCCACACCACCGCCGGCAAACGCGGAAGAATTTGCTGATTTCCATGTAGGGGCGGCGCTCGTCGCCGCCCGCGGGCGTCCACAAGGGACGCCCCTACAAAATTCTTCAACACCATGGTCGCCGCCTCCACGCCAGCAGCACTCGCCGCCTCCACCTCCGGCCGCATGGCCGCCGTGCAGGATATGGCCCGGCTCCAGCGCCTGCTCTTTGAGGCTGAGCGTGAATTCGTCCGCACCGCCACCACCCTCATCTACCGCGTCGGTGAGCCCGAGCTGAAATTCCTCCTCTGCCAGCACATCTGGGAATCGGCCGGCCACGCCCGCTTCCTTCGCGAACGCGGCCGTGAAATGAGCGGCTTCGGCACCGGGGAAAATGTGCGCGAAGATCTCCGCCGGCTGTTCACCGAGGCCGTGATGCCGGCCGACGGCTACGTCGCGCTCGCGGGCTTCTACCGCGTGCTCAAGCCCGCCCTGCTCGCCGCCTACCGCCATTACCTGTCGGCCACGCACCATCTCGCCGACTGGCCGTCCCGCAAGCTCGTCGAGGAGTTCATCGCCGACGAGGAGCGCCATGCCCGCGAGATGGAGCCGCAACTCGGCGGTGCGGCCGACGCTGCCCAGTGGATCGCGCACCTGCGCACCGCCCTCGCCGCGCCCGGTGGCCTGCTTGGTGAGCACCCGCACACCTCGCTCCCCGCCGGTTTCGCCTGGGAATCGGCGGCGCGCACCTACCGGCATCCGGACACCTGCAACCGCGGCAAGTATCCGACCTGCTCCAGCGTCTTCAGCCAGGACCCCGATGAAACACCCATCGTCCGCTCCTGGCTCGTCGACCCGAAGACCGACGCCCGCGTCATCCGCCTCATGGTCTACGTGTGGCTGATGATGGAGATGGATGCCGTCGATTACCTCGCCACAATTTTCTACGACACGCCCGAAGCGCCGTTCGACCTGCACCACGACATGGCACGCCACCTCTGGGACGAGTCCCGCCACAGCCAGTTCGGCTACCGGCAGCTCCCCAGGCTCGGCGTGGACCTCATGACCCTCGAGCACTCGCTCGATCTCTACAACATCCTCGTCCAGATGCCGCCGCACGAGCGCTACGCCATGATGACCATGGAATTCGAGGCCGGCAGTTTTCCGACCAAGGCCCTGGTGATGGACCGCGTGCGCGAGCTGAACGACTTCGAGGCCGACACGCTCCTCGCCTTCGACCGCAACGACGAACAGAACCATGTCCGCTACGGTCACCGCTGGCTGCCGGAGATCATGGCGCTGTGCGGCGACACCCGGCCCGTCGAGGAATTCGTGAAAGCCACGCAGGCGCGCTTCGCCGAGCTGGCCCAGACCTACGGGAACCGCACGCCGCACGCCCTTTCCCCGGAGCGCCGCTTGACCGGCAATAAGATTCTGAAGCTCGCCGGCGTGGCCTGAGCGGGATTAGCCTGGGGTGGAACCCGGTCTCCGGACGGGTTTGCTTCTCATTCGCAGCAAAACCCTGCCCCCGCCTGTCCGCCCTGGCCTTGGCGACGGCGGAAGGCCGGGTTCCCCCTTGGTTTAACTGTCGCCGAAAGTAATTTTCATTTATTTTCAGAATGATTCCTGTCGCGCCCCGCTCATAGTTGCGCACAGATTCAAGCCTGCGTTGTTCCCTGACTGAATCCCCTTGTTGATCCCCGAGCCGAACCCATGAAAAACTACCGCGCCGTCCTCGTTGGCACCGGAGCAATTGGCGACGCGCATGTGCGTGCGGTGGAGGGCACCGCGGGACGCGTCACTCTCGAGGCCGCCGTGGACATCGACGCGACGCGGGTCAGTGAATTTTCCCGGCGCCACGGCATCCCCCATACGTTTACCGACTACGCCACCATGTTGCGGGAACAGCGGCCGGACATCGTGCTCATTGCGACCCCGCCCGCCACCCACGCTCCCATGAGCATCGCGGCGATGGAGACCGGCGCCTGGGCGCTTTGCGAAAAACCGCTCTGTGGTTCGCTCGCCGAGCTCGATCTGATCGAAGCCGCCGAGCAACGCACCGGTTGCTACACCTCCTGTATTTTTCAGATGCGCTTCGGCTCGTCCACGGCGCACCTCAAGCGCCTCGCCGACAACGGCCAGCTCGGGCGACCGCTGGTGGGCGTATGCAACACGCTCTGGTATCGAGATGCAGCCTACTACGCCGTGCCCTGGCGCGGCCGGTGGGAAACCGAACTCGGCGGACCCACCATGGGTCTTGGCATCCACGCCATGGACCACTTTCTCCACCTGATGGGCGACTGGCGCGACGTCCGGGCGGTGGCGGCCACGCTGGACCGCGCCATCGAGGTCGAGGATGTGTCGATGGCGATCATCACCTTTGCCAACGGCGCCCTCGGCTCCGTCGTCAACAGCGCGCTCAGCCCGCGGCAGGAAACCTATCTCCGCCTCGACTACCAGAAGGCCACCGTCGAACTCACCCACCTTTACGGCTACACCCGCGACAACTGGAAACTCACGCCCGTCCCGCCGGCGCAGGACGACAATCTCATGCAGGCCTGGCAAACTTTCCCCTCTGAGACCAGCGCGAGCCATGGCACGCAGCTCAACGCGTTTGTGGCCGACATGGACGCCCGCCGCCGGCCCCTGACCTCCGGGGCCCAGGCCCGCCAGACCCTCGAGCTGCTCACCGCCATCTACAAGTCGGCCTTCACCGGCGAAATCGTCACGCGCGGATCCATCAAACCCGGCGATTCCTTCTACGCCGCGCTGCACGGCAACTGCGCCCCGAAGCGCACCAAGGGCCAGCCGAACGGCCACGGTTGAGCGCGCCCGCCATGACCCGGACCCGCGAGGCGCTGGCATCGCGCACGCTCACCGGCTACCTGTGGGGCAGTCGCGACCGGCTTTGGCGCGGCCTCGGCCTCGCCCTGCTGCGCTCGCTCGCCGTGGCGCCCTGCCCGTGGCTGTTCCAGCGCATGATCGATGTCGCGGTGCCGGCGCGCGACAGCATCGCCATCCTCAAGCTGGGCGGCCTCTTCTTCCTGCTGCTCGCCGTGCATTATGTTTTCTCCGTCTGGGGCGCCAACGAGATCGCCAAGGCCATGGCCCAGATGATGGTCGAGCTCCGCAGCGGCCTCTTTTTCAAGCTCCAGTTCCTGAGCTTCGGCTACCTCGACCAGCAGAAGACCGGCCGGCTCCTCTCCAAATACGCCTTCGACACGCAGAAGGTCGAGGCCCTGCTCTACAACATCCTCAACCAGTTTCTGCCCAACGTCCTCTACGGCGGCAGCATCTTCGTCATCCTCAGCCTGCTGAACTGGCGCCTGGCCCTCGTGCTCGCGCTGGTGCTCCCGGCCTACGCCGTCGCCAAGTGGCGGTTCTTCGCCCGCATCCAGCGCGGCAACAACGAGGCGCGCCTCGCCCAGGAAACACTCACTGGCACCGCCAGCGAATACATCTCCGCCCTCCGCCTCGTGCGCAGCTTCGGCGAGGAGCGGCAGGCCGAGTCCTTCCTCGACCGCCGCAGCCTGGATTTCGCCCGCCATCGCGTGCACCAAAGCTACCTCAACGCCGTCTTCGGCACCTTCTGGTATGTCAGCGCGCAGGTCATCGCCCTCGTCGTCATGGCCGGAGGAGCCTTGCTCGCCATCCGCGGCACCATCTCCTACGGCACGCTCTTCGCCTTCGTGGCGGGCCTGCCCATCGTGCTCGGACCCGTCCAGGCCTTCGTGGCGTTGAGCGAGCAGTATTTCATCGGGCGCGAGAGTTACCTCAGCATCAAGGAACTGCTCGACTCGGCCTACGTCGAGGAATGGCGCGGCACCCGCCGCGCCCCCCGCGTCCAAGGCGACATCGTGTTTGACGCGGTGACCTTTGCCTATCCCTCCGCCCCCGAGCGCGCCGTGCTGCATGACATCAAGCTGACCATCCGGCCGGGCGAACACGTCGCCTTCGTCGGCCCTTCCGGCTCGGGCAAAAGCACCCTGGTCAACCTGCTGCTCGGCCTCTACGCGCCGGGCACCGGCCGCATTTTGATCGACGGCGTCTCCCAGTCCGAGTGGGACATGCGCTGGATCCGCCGCCAGTTCGCCGTGGTGCTGCAGGACAGCCTGCTGCTCTCCGGCTCCGTCCGCGACAACCTCCGCTTCGCCCGCGCTGATGCCACCGACGCCGAGTTGCGCGAGGCCGCGCGCCAGGCCCATGCCGAGGAATTCATCGCCAAGCTCCCGGAAGGTTACGACACGCTCGTCGGCGAACGCGGCGTCACCCTCTCGGGCGGCCAGCGCCAGCGCCTCGCCATCGCCCGCGCCGTCCTGCGCAACCCGCCCGTGCTCATCCTCGACGAGGCCACCTCCGCCCTCGACTACGAGAGCGAGCGCCTGATCCAGGAGGCGCTCGACCGCCTCTCCGTCGGCCGCACCGTCATCACCATCGCGCACCGCCTCAGCACCATCCGCAACGCCAGCCGCATCATCGTGCTGGCCGACGGCCGCATCGCCGAGGAAGGCGACTTCGCCTCGCTCACCGCCCGGGGCGGCGCCTTTGCCCGGCTGGTGGCCACACAAAATACTGGCGACGGCTTCCTTCACCACTAAGTTCTCTTCCCATGAAATACCTGCTGTCCGCCGCCCTCCTGTTTTTCAGCGCCAACCTGGCCTGCGCGCAAAACACCTTCCCCGGCCTCAAGGCCATCCTGACGGTCGCCGAATGGAAGCGCGCCGGTCTCGACCGCCTCAGCCCCGACGAGATCGGGGTCATCGACGCCGCCCTCATCCGCCAGCAATCCGGTGCCACCGCCCACCTGCAACAGGAACTCGCCACCGTGCGCACCGCGGTCGCGAGCAAAACCAGCCCCGCCTTGATCCAGAAGTTCGGCTTGCCTCTCTTTGACGACGGCGACTGGCGCACCATGCCGCCACTGCGGGCCAAGGTCGAGAAATGGGAGGGCGGCAACCGCTTCAAACTCGAC
>JANNDM010000138.1:0-7193 GCA_031387725.1 Verrucomicrobiota bacterium
ACACGCCGCCGCGCATGGCCTTGATGGTCTTCAGCGCGAGCTGGAGGTCGGCCTCGTTGGTGCCGGCGAGGATGATGTTGTGGGCATCGTGGCCGACCGAACTGCCGACCGCGCCTTCCTTGAGGTTGAAATCCTTGAGCAAGCCGTGCGCGACCTTGCCGGATTTGCCGTGGCGCTCGACAACGGTGACGAAGCACAGGCCGTGTTTCGTGAACAGATCCGGCCAGGTTTCGCCGGGCGCCGGGTTCAGCGCGACCTGATCATGGAAGAGGATTATGCCCGGCAGGGCGGTGCGGATGCAGTTGGCGGTGACCGGACCGGTGGGCAGGTCGGGGGTGAGCTTCAGTTTCGGCGCAAGCTTCACGGTCTGATAGGCCGCCTTGGGGTAACGGTAACGTTTCGAGAGCGCCCGGTCTAGGATCGGCGTGATCTTGCGGTTCTCGACCACGAGTTCGCCACCATACCAGGTGTTCTGTGGCACGAGATCGTCGTTGAGCAGCACGATGTCGGCGCGGCGCGCCGGGGCGAGGCCGCCGATGTCGCCATCCTTCGCGTAACGGGTGGCCGGGTGCAGCGAGCCCATGCTCCAGGCCGTGGTGGTGCTCATGCCGTGTTTCACGGCTTCGCGCACGACCCAGTCGAGACCGAACATAAAGAGGTCATCGGCGTCCCGGTCGTCGGTGCACACGCAGACGCGCTTCGGGTTGGCGCCGAGCTCGGTGATGGCCTTGATGGCGAGGGGCAGGGAGTGCCACGGCGTGGTCGGCGGGCCGCCGCGCAGGAAGACCCAGACTCCGTTCTCGAGCAAGTCGTTGGAGATTTCGCGGTCGATGGCCTCATGGGTGTCGTTGATGCCGCTGGCGGCGCCAGCGGCGACGAACTCGCGACCGTAGATGTGCCCGCAGACGGGGCGGCCTCGCTTGATGGCCTCGGCGAGGACGGCGTGGCTGCGCTTGTCACCCATGGCGACCTGCACGAAGTCCATTTTCTCTCCGAGCGCGACGGCTTCGGGCCACTTGTCAAAAAGTTTGCCGATCTTGGCGGGAGTGAGATCACCGCCGGCGGTCTCGAAGTGCGCCGAGGTGGCCGGAACGGTGCTGGGCACGGTGAGGAAGATGTTGAGCGGGGCCTGGCGGGCGTCGCGCAACATCCATTCGATGCCGGCGGCGTCGCAGACGTTGCCGATTTCGTGGCTGTCGCAGAAGATGGTGGTGGTGCCGTTGAGCAGCGCGCCCTCGGCATAGGCGCAGGCCGTCATCATCGAACTCTCGATGTGGATGTGTGGATCAACGAGGCCGGGGGCGAGGATGCCACCGCGGGCGTCGTAGATTTTGGTCTTCGATTTCGGTCCGGCTTGGAAAGTTCCGGCGGGTTTCACGACGGCGATGCGGCCGGACTTGATCCAGATTTCGCGGTCGGCGTGGATGCGTTCGGTGTAGGTGGAGAGCAGGCGGGCGCCGGTGAGGACGAGGTCGGGTGGCTCGCGGCCCATGGCCACGGCGGCCAGCGAGCGGGTGACAGTGTGGAGCGGCGGGACGGAGAAACGGGTGAGGGGCATGGCTCAATTTGAGCATCCGTGAAGCCCGCCCGCCAGAGTATTTTGTTGGAGAGTTTAGTCGGCCGAGACTTTGATCGTGTGGGAGCGAGCTTGCTCGCGAGCAAGCTCGCTCCCACAGTTGCAGCTACCAACCCATCGGGATTGCTGCCGTCAGGTTTTCGGGTTCGCCATCGGTGATGACGAGGTTGTCCTCCAGGCGCACACCGCCGAGGCCGAGGTGCTGGCCGGCCAGCTCCCAGTTCACGCAGTCGTGGTATTGGGCGCGGCGCTTGGGATCGTTGAGCAGCGCGGGGATGAAATACAGGCCGGGCTCGACAGTGACGACGTAGCCCGGGCGGAGGATGAGGTCCATGCGCAGGCTTCGAAGGCAAGGGCGGGGATCCTTGGTCCGGCCGGGTTCGACGCCGCCGGCATCGCGCACGCCCAGCCCGACCATGTGGCCGAGGCCGTGGGGAAAAAACAGCGTGTGGGCGTCCTGCTCGACGAGCGACTCGGCGCGGCCTTTCATGATGCCGAGGGAGACCAGGCCGGCCATCAGGTCGACGGCGGCGGCGAGGTGGATATCCTTCCACTCGGCGCCTGGCCGGCAGCGCGCGCAGGCGCGGCGGAAGGCATTTTGCACCACCTGGTAGAAGTCGCGCTGGAAGGCGTTCGGCTTCCCCGCCACGTAGGTGCGCGTGACATCGGTCACGTAACGATCGAGCTGGCCGCCGGCATCAATGAGGATGAAGTCCCCTTCCTTCGCGACGCGCTGCGTCGAGGGTGAACCGTGAAACACCGCGCTTTGCGCACCGACGCCGACGATGGAATGGTAGCCGGTCTCGTCGGCGCCGCCGCGGAAGAAACCCGCCTCGAGTTCGATCTGCATGCGGCGCTCGCTGACGCCGGGCCGGAGGTAGGGCTGCAAGGCGGCATAGCCCTCGGCGGTGGCCTGGGCCCCGCGGCGTAGCGTTGCCAGCTCGCCCGGCTCTTTGGCACGGCGCGCGTGCTTGAGCGCCTCGCGCACCTCGGCCGTGCGCGCGGCATCGGCCGCGACACCCGGCAGCGGTGCCCCGAGCATGACGATGCGGCGGCCGCGACGCGCGGCGAGCCAGCCGTCGAACTGGCCCAGCACCTCGCCGGGCAGTTGCTCGGTCCCGTCCCACACGCGCTGTTCCTGCGTCACCTCCGGCACAAAGGAGGTCCATTTCCGTTCCTTGGCGTCATAGGCGAGGATGCCACCCGGAGCCTCGGCGTGGCCCGTGAGGTAGAAATATTCCTGGTGGGCGATGAACGCGAGGTGCTGTTCGCTGAGTTCCGGCCGGGGGATGGGTTGGCCGGCACCGACGAGCAAAATTTCGTCGGACAAGGCGAGTTGCGGGGCGATACGATCACGGCGGTCGGCGTAGTCGATGGTCATGCCATTTTGTAGGATGGGATTACCGGTTCCGCCAACGCTAAAGGGTAGGGCGAATCCTCCGGATGAGTCGAATATCGAGCGCGGTTCGTCGGAGACGACTCGCCCTACCGCTGGGCCGTCAGCTATTCGTGGCGGCGGGAGCATCCAGCGCGGCGAGGGCCTTTTTCGCCGGTTCGAAATCGGGTTTGAGTATCAACGCCGCCTCGAAGCGGGCGCGGGCCTCGTCCTTCCTGCCCAGCTTGGCCAGCATCCGGCCGCACGAGTTTGTCAGGTTGGCGCTGTCGGGCTTCAGCTTCAGGGCGGCCTCAAAGTGCGCGAGGGCGCCCACGTAATCTTCACCCTTTTCCGCGATGTTGGCGTATTCCACCAGGCCGAGGACCGGATTAAGCGCGTGGACGCGGTCGGCGAACTCCTTCGCCTTTTCCAGGCTGCCGCCGGCGATCTCCGGGGCGCTGGCGTAGTAGCGCGTAAGTCCGATGAGTCCGCCGATATGCATCGGATCGAGCGCGATGGCTTTCTCGAAAGCCTTCTTCATTTTGCCGGCCGTCATGGCCTGCTGCATGAAATTCATCTCGCCCATGCGCAGGCTGAGGGCGAGGCCGAGCTGGGAGAAGTAATCCGGCTTGGTGGGATCGGCCTTGGTGGCCTGCTCGGCGAAATCGACGGCCTCCTTCAGGTTTTTCTGCTGGACGCGCTCCAGGCTGAGTTTGTGCAGCGCGGCGGCGTCGGTCGGGCCGGCGGGCGCCTGGGCGGCGGCGAAGTTCACGATGACTAAAGCGGCGATAGCCGCGAGGAGGGATTTGGTTTTCATGATGGGTTTGGGTTGAGAGAAAATCATTCGGTTTGGAGCGCCTGGGTCGGATTGAGCCGGGCGGCGCGCAGGGCGGGGAGGAACGCGGCGGCCAGCACCACGGCGGGTAAAAAGACCAGCAGCACGGCGAGCACGAGCGGATCGGCTGGTTCCACGCCGTAAAGCAAGCCGCGCAACAACCGCGCGGCCCCGAGGGCGCCCGCCAGCCCCACGGTTACGCCGAGTCCGGCGAGAAGGGCGGCCCGCCCCAGCACCCAGCGCAAGATGTCCCCCGGCGCGGCGCCGAGCGCCATGCGCACGCCGATCTCCCGGGTGCGCTGGCTGACGGAGAACGCCATGCTCGCATAGATGCCAAAGGCGGACAGCCCGAGCGCGACGCAGGCGAACAGGCCGAACAACGCGGCGCGCAACCGTGGCTGCGTGGCCGAGCGGGTGATATTTTCCTCCATGGTGCGGACGCTCATGGTGAGGGTCGGATCGGCGCGGCGCATCGCCGCCTGGACCGTCGCGGCGCTGGCGCCGTTGGTGCGCACGAGCACGGTCGTGAAGAACCACGGCGACTGGCGCGACGGCACGTAGAGTTGCGGCGTGGCGTCATCGGCCTGCGAATTCTGCTTCACGTCGCCCACGACCCCGATGATCTCGCGGTAGCCGCGCACCATCCACGGCATGGTGCGGATGCGTTTGCCAAGCGGGTCGGCGTCGCCGAAGAGCCGTTTGGCGAGCGCGGCGTTGATGATGCACACCGGGCGGGATGCGCCGGCCTTCTGGTCGTCGCGGTCCTCGAAGTCGCGGCCGCGCAGCAGGGGCACGCGCAGGGTTTGAAAATAGCCCGTGCTGACGGAATTGAACACCGCTTCGTCGGCGTTGCCCTCCTCGACGGGGCGGCCCTCGACCCAGAACGGGTAGCGCAGCGTGATGCCGGTGAGCGGCGCGCTGCTGTTGAGCGTGGCGCCCAAAACGCCCGGCTCGCGGCGGACCTCGGCCAGCACGCGTTCGTAGTAATCCCCGAGTTGCTGAAAATCATCCCAGCGGGACGGCGGCGGCGAGATGCGGAGCGTGAGCAGACTCGTCGGGTCGAAACCGGTGGCGGTGCGCTGCATGGTCAGCAGGCTCTTCATGAGCAGGCCCGCCCCCGTGAGCACAATGAGCGTCAACGCCACCTGGCCGGCGATGAGCGCACCCTGCACCGAGGAAGCGAACCGGCTCGACCCGCCGCGGCTGCCGCCGGACTTGAGCATCTCGTTCACGTTGGCGCGCAATACCTGCCAGGCCGGGAGCAGGCCGAAGATCAGGCCGGTGAGCACCGAAACCGTGAGGGCGAAGGCCAGCGCCGGACCGTCCACGCCGATGGCGGATGAACGCGGCACCAAGCCCGGCGGCAACTGGCTGGCGAGAGCCGGCAGGCTCACGGCGGCAAGCACGATGCCCGCCACCCCGCCGGTGAGCGCGAGCAGGAGACTCTCAAACATGACGGCGCGAGCCAGGGTCTGCGGTGTGGCGCCGAGGGCGAGGCGGACCGCCAGTTCCTGCAGACGCGAGACTCCGCGCGCCAGCATGAGATTGGCCAGATTGACGCAGGCGATGAGGAGCACGAGGCCCACGGCCCCGACCAGCAGCAGGAGCGAGGACCGCAGGCCGCCGACGCGCATCGCCAGCAACGGTTGCAACGCGATGCTCCAGCCGCGGTTGGTTTTGGGAAACTCGGCGGCGAGAGTGGACGCGATCGTGGTGGCCTCGGCTTGGGCGGCGCTGAGTGCGACACCCGGCTTGAGCCGGCCGATGGTGCTCCAGAAGCGCGAGTCGCGCGCGAGATTTTCCGGCGCCTCGGCCGGGAAGGGCAGCCACACATCCACAAACTCCGGCTCGCGGAAATCCTCCGCCATGACCCCGATGACGGTGACCGACTCATTGTTGAGTGTGATGGTCTCGCCGACGACACTGGCTCGCGCGGCGAAGTGCCGGCGCCAGGCGGAGTGACTCAAGATGACGGTCCGGACGTTGCCGAGACTGAACTCATCGGGCTGGAAGCCGCGGCCGAGCTGCGGGGTCACGCCGAACACCGCAAGAAATTCCTCCGTCACCAGCCCGCAGACCAACTGGACCCGGTCGGCGCCCGACGGCGCATAGCCGGCGAAGTCGGGCCGAAACGCCGCGAGCGCGGCATAGGAGGTCGCGCGCTCCTTGAAATCACGGAAATCCGTCAACGAGAGCGCCGGCTGGGTAAGGGCCTTGGCGGGGTTGAGCGACTTGAAGCCGACGAGCCGCTCTTGCTCCGGGTAGGGCAGCGGGCGCAGGATGATGGATTGGAAAATGGAAAATATCGCGACATTGGCCCCGATGCCGAGCGCTAGCATCGCGATGGCGAGCAAGGCAAAGCCCGGCGAGCGGCGGAGATGCCGGAGGGCGGCGGTGAGTTCGGTGAGGAGGCGGTTCATTTCGCCGCCAAGGTAACAGGTCGCACCGCCCGCCACATCGCCCGGAAGTCACCGTCAGGGTCATGCCCCGGCATGACCCCGGGTCTGGGGAAATGTGTAACGTATTGTATTACAAATTATCGGAGGCGGTCCGCACCATCGTCCGGAAATCATCGTCAGGGTCATGCCGTCGCATGACCCCGGGTCACGGCCGCAGTCGCACCCGCGCGGCCGTTCGACGGCCGATGACTTCAATGCAAACGCCGCCCACACTCACGACAGCGAGGGAGACAACGGTCACGACCAACCAGAACCAGTCCATGGCGGGCGAGCCGCGGGCCAGCATCCATGGTTTCAGGACGCGGGTGCTGACTTCAGCGACGAGCGCCGCCAGCAATCCGACGTAGGACCAGGACATCATCCGGTAATGCAGTTCGATCCAAACCGTCGCGGGGCGCCGCCGGATGGCAAAGCCGAGGCCAACCGCCAGGGTCACCAAACTGGCCACAGCCGCGATGTGGAAAAAATTCACGGTGCCGGTCAGCCGGTAGAGCGACAACGCGGTGAGATTCATGAGCGTCATGGCGGACGCGTAAACGTAGCCACTGCGGCGGTGCAGTGCGCCGGCCTTGGGCCGCAGCAGGACAAACGCTCCCGCTGCGACTGAAAGCAACGCGGCACCGAGATGCACGGTGCCGATCAGGGAAGAGGCCATCGGGTCAGATGAGGCCCATTTCCCGGGCGCGGAGCGCGGCCTGCGTGCGGTCGAGCACGCCGAGTTTGCCGAGGACATTGGTCATGTGGTTCTTCACCGTGCCCTCGGTGATGTTCAGGCGCGAGCCGATCTCTTTGTTGCTGCAGCCGTCGGCCAGCAATTTCAACACGCCGAGCTCACGTTCCGACAGGGGGTCGGCGAGGGTCTGGGGCACGCGCTTCCCCTCCTTGGCGGACAGGCGGTTGAGCTCGGCCATCATCCGGGCGGCGACCGACGGTTCGAGGACGGAGGTG
>JANNDM010000144.1:0-10463 GCA_031387725.1 Verrucomicrobiota bacterium
GCACGCCGCAGCGCGATGCGGCGGGCGTCGTCCGCAACGCCGTGCTCATCACCCACGGCACCACGGGCAGCGGCGCGCAATTCCTGGCCCCCACCTTTGCGGCCGAGCTCTTCGGCCCCGGCCAGCCGCTGGACGCGGCGAAATATTTCATCGTGCTGCCCGACAGCATTGGCCACGGCAAATCGAGCAAGCCCAGCGACGGGTTGCGCGCCAAATTCCCGCCTTACGGTTATCGCGACATGGTTGCGGCCCAGTATCGCCTGCTCACCGACGGTTTGGGTGTGAACCACGCGCGCCTGGTCATGGGCACCTCGATGGGCGGCATGCACACCTGGGTGTGGGGGGAGCTGCATCCGGATTTCATGGATGCGCTGCTGCCCCTGGCCTCGCTGCCGACCCAGATTTCCGGCCGCAACCGGGTCTGGCGCCGGATGGCGATCGACGCCATCCGGGGCGACCCGGAATGGCGGGGCGGGGAATACCAGCAGCAACCCCAGTCGCTACGCACCGGCGCCCAGATGCTATATCTGGTGAGCAGCAATCCCGTGCTACGGCAGGCCGAGGCCCCCACGCGGGCGCTGGCCGATGCGGCGCTCGATGCATTTGTCGCGAATTATCTCAAGACCGGCGACGCGAACGACTATCTCTATGCCTTGGAGGCGTCGCGGGATTATGATCCCGGTCCGGGCCTGGAGAAAATCACCGCCCCGCTGTGCGCCATTAATTTCGCCGACGACCTGATCAACCCGCCCGAGCTCGGCATCCTCGAGCATGAGATCAAGCGGGTGAAACGGGGCCGGGCGGTCACCCTACCGTTTAGCGCCAAAACCCGCGGACATGGCAGCCACACCCTCGGGGCGCTGTGGAAGAGCGAGCTGGTCCGCCTGCTGGCCGAGACGGCGAAATAGCGCCTGAGCTGCGGCTTGCCTGCGGTGAAAACATCCCTCTAGCTCTTTCCCACATGAAAAAAGCCCTGATTACCGGCATTACCGGACAGGACGGTTCCTACCTCGCCGAGCTGCTGCTCGACAAGGGTTACGAGGTGCATGGCATCATCCGTCGCGCGTCCACGTTCAACACGAGCCGCATCGACCACCTCAATTTTGACCGCCACGCCAACGGCGCGAAACTCACGCTGCACTACGGCGACCTCGCCGACGCCGTGCAGATGGTGAAGCTGCTCTATGAGCTTCAGCCCGACGAGATCTACAACCTCGCGGCGCAGTCGCATGTGCGCGTGTCGTTCGACATCCCGGAATACACCGGCGACATCGACGGGCAGGGCGCCTTGCGCATCCTCGAGGCCATCCGCGAGGCCGGGCTGGTGAAGAAGACGCGTTTCTACCAGGCGTCCTCCTCCGAGATGTTCGGCAAGGTGCAGGAAGTGCCGCAGGTGGAGACGACGCCCTTCTGGCCCCGTTCGCCCTATGGGTGCGCCAAGGTCTACGCTTACTGGCTCACGGTGAATTTCCGCGAGAGCTACAACCTGCACGCGAGCAACGGCATTTTGTTCAACCACGAGTCACCGCGCCGCGGTGAGACCTTTGTGACCCGCAAGATCACCCGCGCCGCCACCCGCATCAAGCTGGGCCTGCAGGACTCGCTCTACCTCGGGAACCTCGACGCCAAGCGCGACTGGGGCTTTGCCAAGGAATACGTCGAGATGATGTGGCTCATGCTCCAGCAGGACAAACCCGACGATTACGTGGTCGCGACCAACGAGACGCACAGTGTGCAGGAATTCTGCGAAGTTACCTTCGGTCTGCTCGGGCTCGACTGGAAGAAATACGTCAAACACGACACGCGCTATGAGCGTCCCGCCGAAGTGGAGCTGCTCATCGGCAATCCGGCCAAGGCCAAGAAGCAGCTCGGCTGGGCGCCCAAGGTGCTCTTCAAGGACCTGGTGAAAATAATGGTCGAACACGACCTGGAACTGGCCAAGCGCGAGGCCCAGATCGCCAGTCTCCCCAAGCCGACGAAGTCGCCGTTCGCATGAGACTTTTCATCGCGGGCCATACGGGAATGGTCGGCGGCGCTCTGGCCCGCCGGTTCCAGCGCGAACCGGGCGTATCCCTCTTGCTGCGCTCGCGCCGCGAGCTTGACCTCATGAGCCAGGCCGCGGTCGCGGCCTTCCTCGCCACCGAGAAACCCGATGCGGTCATCATGGCCGCAGCCAAGGTCGGCGGCATATTCGCCAACAACACCTACCCGGCGGATTTCCTCCACGACAACCTTGCGATCGCCAGCAACACGATCCACGGCGCCTACGCGGCCGGCGTGAAGCGTTTTCTCTTTCTCGGCAGCTCGTGCATCTACCCGCAGCTCGCACCGCAGCCGATGCCCGAGAGCAGCCTGCTGACCGGGCCGCTCGAGCCGACCAACGAGGCCTACGCCATCGCCAAGATCGCCGGGCTGAAGCTCTGCGAGTATTACCGCCAGCAACACGGGGTGCTCTACCACTCCGCGATGCCGACGAACCTCTACGGCCCGGGCGACAACTACCATCTGCAGAACTCCCACGTGCTGCCCGCGCTCATCCGGAAATTCCACGAGGCCAAGCAGGCCGGCCGCCCCGAGGTGACGGCGTGGGGCACGGGTTCGCCCAAGCGCGAGTTCCTGCACGTGGACGAACTGGCCGACGCCTGCGCCTTCTTGCTGAAAATGGACAATCCACCCAACCTGATCAATGTCGGCACCGGCACCGACGTGACCATCAGGGAGCTCACGGAAATCGTGGCCGCCGTGGTGGGGTTCAAGGGGAAGATCGTGTGGGATACGACCAAACCCGACGGCACGCCGCGGAAGCTGATGGATGTCTCGCGCCTGACCACCCTGGGCTGGAAGGCCCGGATCGGCGTCCCCGAGGGCGTGGAGAAAACCTACGCCAGTTTCCTCGCCGAGCTGGCCGCCGGCACGCTGCGGAGCTGAGTTCGGATGATTTTCACGGCGTTGACGCCGCCGCTTTGCCCCTCCAAGCTGTCGGGGCAGGTCTAGCATTTCCGCAACGCACACAACCCCACCACCCCATGTCAACCACACCAGAACCCCCGGCTCCGGCCAAAGAAGATACCACCGTCGCCCTCCTCGCGTATCTCACCATCATCGGCTTCGTTGTCGCCATTGTCCTGCACAGCAGCAAAAAGACGGCGTTGGGGGCGTTCCATCTCCGGCAGACGCTCGGGCTGTTCATCACGGCCTTGGTGATCTGGATACCCTGTATGATCATCTCCCTGATTCCGGTGGTCAATCTGGCCATGGTTGTCCTCGGGCCGGCGGTGATGGTCGGACTGTTTGTGCTCTGGATCATGGGCTTCATCGCCGCGATCAACGGCCAGCAGAAGCTCATGCCGGTCATGGGCGTGCACTACCAGAAGTGGTTCGCCAACGCCTTTACCTGAGCGGCAAATTGCTGCTCTCGGCCGTCCGGCACACCGGGCGGCTTCTTTCTGGGCTGCGGACGGACCCGGCGACTTTCCGCTTGCGGACGCGGCCCGGCTGCCAAGGGTAAGCTTTCCATGATCGCTCCCGAAACCTTTTCCCACCTTGAGAACATAAAGAAGCGCGCCGGCTACTTATGGAGGTTTCTTTGACGTCGAGCAAAAGCAGCGCGAGATAGAGGCCTTGGAGGGGGAAATGGGAGCCCCTGAGTTCTGGAACAACCCGGAGCGGGCCCAGAAGCACATTGCCAAGCTCAACGGCCTGAAACGCACCATCGTCGGGCTCGTGGCTTTCAACAAGCGGCTCGATGACGCCGCCGTCATGGTCGAGCTGATCGAGGCAGCCACACCGGTCGAAGAAGAGTCCTACGCCAAGGAGCTCAATGCCGCGGTGACCGCCATGGTCGAGGATCTCGACAAACTGGAGATCGCCTCGTTCCTCACCGGCCAGTTCGACCGCAACAACGCCATCTTCAGCATCCAGGCCGGCGCCGGCGGCACCGAGTCGAACGACTGGGCCGATCTCCTTTTCCGCATGTATTCCCGTTGGTGCGAACGCAAGGGTTATACGGTCGAGCTGATGGATGTGCAGCCCGGCGACACGGCCGGCATCTCCAAGGCCACGATTTTGATCAAGGGCGAGAACGCCTATGGCTATGCCAAGGCCGAGCGCGGTGTGCACCGGCTCGTGCGCATCAGTCCTTTTGACTCAAACAAGCGCCGCCACACCTCGTTCTGTGCGGTGGATGTCGTGGCCGAGATCACCGAGGAAATCGTCATCGACATCCCGGAGGACGAGATCCGCACCGACGTCTACCGCTCCTCGGGCAAGGGCGGCCAGGGCGTCAACACCACCGACTCCGCGGTGCGCCTGACGCATATCCCGACCAACATCGTGGTCGTCTGCCAAAACGAACGTTCGCAGATCAAGAACAAGGCCACCGCCATGGTGGTGTTGAAGGCCCGCCTTTACGAGAAGCGCCTCGACGACAAACGCAGTGAGATGGAGAAATTCTACGGGGAGAAGGGCGAAATCGGCTTCGGCAGCCAGATCCGCAGCTACGTCCTCCAGCCCTACCAGATGGTGAAGGACCTCCGCACGGGCGTCAGCACCAGCGACACGCAGGGTGTGCTCGACGGCGACCTCGACCGCTTCATCACCGGCTGGCTTCGCGCCGGCTGCCCGCGGCACCGCAACAAGGACATCCAGATGGATGACTAGCGAATAACGGAAGGACTGAAAGGCTGAACAGACCATCATCTCCCTCTCGCAATTTAGTCCTTCCGCTTTTCAGTCCTCCAGCCTTTGACCGCCATGCCTGACCTCTCTTTTGAAACCATCAAGTCCGCCTTGGCGGGCCAGTCTCTCTTTGAGGACAAGACCTGGCAGCTCTCGCCGTCGGCCTGGCCGCTGACGGCGGAGCAAGTGACGCAATTGGAACAGATCGGCACCGCGTGCCTCGATTTTCATGCGGCGCTGGAGACCCTCTACCTGCGATCGGTGCAGGGCAAAAATCTCCTCCGCAACAAATCGCTGCTGGCGCCGTGGGTGGCCGATTATCTCGACCGGGGCAAGCCGGCGGCGCTCATCGCCCATGCGCGCGATCCGAAGAACCGCGGGGTGTTTCCCACCGTGCTGCGGCCTGACTTGTTGCTGACCGACGACGGCTTTGCGTTGACGGAACTCGACTCGGTGCCCGGCGGCATCGGGCTGACGGGTTTTCTGAACCGCCTCTATGGGGGTGACACGGATCCGGCGGTGCTCGGCCACGGCGGTGCCATGGTGGAGAATTTCCACGCCGCGCTGGCCGCGCTGCGCCCCACGATGCGCAATCCCCTCATCGCCATCCTCGTGAGCGACGAGGCGGCGACCTACCGTCCCGAGATGCAGTGGCTGGCAGAGCAGCTGCAGCGCCTGGGCCGCCGGGTGTTCTGCATGCGGCCGGAGGATGTCTTTCCGCTCGGCGGGGAATTATTTTTCGACGTGGAGGGCACACCGGAGAAGATCGATGTCATCTACCGGTTCTTCGAGCTGTTCGACTGGGCCAACGTCCGCATTGCCGTCGATATCATGGAAGCATGGCAGAGTGGCGCCGTCAGCATCGCGCCGCCGATGCGCCCGTTTCAGGAGGAGAAGCTGGCCTTGGCGCTCTTTCACCATCACTTGCTGCCGGAATTCTGGGCGGAGCATCTTGGCAGCCGCAGCCTGAAGCTGCTGCGCTCCCTGATCCCGCAGACATGGATCATGGATCCGGCGCCGTTGCCGCCGGGCGCCGTGCTGGACGGCCCGCGGATCGGCGGCCGGGCGCTCAACGATTGGCGCGACTTGGTTGGAGCCTCGCAGAAGGAGCGCGACTTGATCATCAAGATCTCGGGCTTTCATGAGACGGCTTGGGGCGCGCGCAGCGTGGTGCTCGGCAGCGATTGTTCGCGCGAGGAGTGGCAGCAGGGCGTCGAGCAAGTGCTCCGGCTCGCGCCCGGCAATCTGCACGTCCTGCAGGAATACCGGAAACCAAAGCGGGTGTCGCATCCATTATACGAAAAAGTCGAGTCGGGCCTGCCGTCCGTAGCCGCGGCGAAGGCTGGCCGGTTGCGGTTGTGCCCGTATTATTTCGTGGTCGGAGGGCAGCCCCGGCTCTCCGGCGCGCTGGCGACGTTTTGTCCGCCGGATAAAAAAATCATCCACGGGATGGTCGATGCAGCCTTGCTCCCGTGTAGGGTTATCTCCTTAACCTAAGTCGTGAGTTCTTCCAACGCGCCCACTTCCATTCGCCGGTCCATTCGCTCAGGCAGACAGGTCGCCGCCGCCGTTCTGCTCGCCGGCTTCGGTTGGCTGGCAGGCCGGGCTCAAACCAGCCCGGACTTGGAGAAATTACGGGCCCGGGCCGAGCAATCGGACGCCGAAGCCCAGAATGCGCTCGGCAACGCTTACAACGAAGGTCAGGCCGGCTTGAAACAGGATTACGCCGAAGCCCTGAAGTGGTATCGCCGCGCGGCCGAAAAGGGTTTCGCGATGGCGCAATACAATCTCGGCCTCGCCTCCGAGCTCGGCCACGGCGTGCCCGCCGATGAGCAGCAGGCTTTCCGGCATTACCTGCAGGCGGCGGAGCAGGGGTTTGGCGCCGCGCAGTTCAATGTGGGCAACATGTATGCCAATGGTCGCGGCACCGGGCGGGATTTGTTCGAAGCCAATCTCTGGTTCAAGCAGGCGGCGGAAAAGGGCATTGTCGAGGCCCAGTTCAACCTCGGGCTGGCTTATGAGGCCGGCCGCGGCGTGAAAAAAGACGAGATGCAGGCGGCGCGCTGGTATAAGCAGGCGGCCGATCGCGGTTATCCCCGCGCCCAGCACAATCTCGGCCTGTTGTTTGAAGACGGGCGCGGCGTGCCCAAGAATGATGCCACGGCCGCGGCCTATTACCGCGCGGCCGCTGAACAGGGCTTCGGGGCGGCGCAAACCAATTACGGCCTCATGCTCTCCGCGGGTCGCGGCGGACTCGCCAAAGATCTGGTGCAAGCCTGGGTGTGGCTCAGTCTCGGAGTGCAAAACGGGTCCAGTCCCGACTTCCGGGATGCGCTGACCGGAAAGCTGGACGCGGAGCAACAGTCCGTCGCCTCGCGGCTGCTCCTCGAGCGCCGCACCGGCAAAGCTCAAACCGCGACAGCCTCCACTTCCGCTCCGGCCGTCATTGCGCCGTCCCTCCCGCCGGCCCGCACGGCAGACCTGACGCCGGCGCTCAACCAGGCCACCGAGGCCAACGCTCAGCTGGCCGACGCCAACCAGCGGCTCGAGGTGGAAAAAGCCCGGCTTGAGCAGCAACTCGCCTCGGGGGGCGATACCACCCAACTGGTTGGACAATTACGCGCGCAGAGCCAGCGGCTGGCGGCGCAAGTGCAGAATCTCACGGCGGAAAAGGAAACAGCGGAACGCGAGGTCGCGGTGCTCACCGGCAAGGTCAAGGACTTGCAGGATGATCCGACGCGGGTCAAAGGCACCTCCGCCCGCGCCCCCGTGGTGGATGTCTCACGCTCTGAAAAACTAATCTCCGAACTGACCGCCAAGCTGGAGCAGGGCTCCGCCGGGCTCGCCCAGCTGCAGGCGGCCAACCAGCAATTGACGGAAAGCAATGCCCGTTTGCAGAAAGAGAAGGAAAATCTGGCCGCAAATTCCACCAAGACGGACGCTGCTCTCCAGCCGGGCGGCGACCAACCGTCCATCATTGTCAACCTGCAGCGCGACAATGCGCGACTGAAAGACGAAGTGAAACGCTCCACCCGCGAGCTGCTATCGCTCAGCAGCCAGTTGCGGGCCCTCCGCAATCAAGCCGTAAACCCCGCGGAGCCTGACAGCTCCGCCACCCAGCAGGTCACCCAACTCACCGCCAAGGCTGAGCAGGCCGTCCAAGACGCCGCCCGCTGGCAGACCGAAAGCACCCGGTTGGCCGCCCGCGTGACAGAATTGGAGAACCGCCCTCAACCGGTCACCGACGACTCCGCCGCCGGCAAGCTCACCGAAGCCCAACAGCGCAACACCCAACTCCAGCAGCAAATCGCGGCCTTGCAGGGCGAGAAGACCGAACTGGAGAAATGGAGCCGTTCACTGGAGCAGACCGTGAATGAGAAATCGGCCTTGGCCGAAGGGGCGAAATCTGGCGGGGCCGAGCTGCAACAGAAGCTGGCCCAACAGGAGCAGCAAATCCGGGACCGCGACCAATCACTGGCCAAACAGGCGGAAGCGGCGGTGAAACTCACCGCGGATAACCAGGAATTGTCCGAACGGCTCGCCCGCGCCAAGGAATGGTTGAAGACATCCGTGGCCGACAACACCGAACTCGAGGGCCTCCGGCAACAATTTGCCGCGGGGCAGCAACGGCTGGAGAAACTGGCCGGGGAAAAGCAAGCGCTCGCCGACCAGGTGGCCGCGGAACACCGCAACTACCTCCAGTCCCAGAGCCGGGTGACTGGGCTGGAACGCGATTTGCGCGAAGCCCAGAGGCCGGCGGACAACTCCCGGGAGGCTGACAGCTTGCGAAAGCAACTCGCCGAGGCCAGCCAGGCACTGGAGAAGAGCGGCGCGACCGTGGCGGAATTGACGGGCACCAATGACCGGTTGGAAAAGGAACTGGCTTCGGCCCGCCTGGCTTCGACCGAGGTGGTAGCATTGCAAGAGGCAGTGGCCAAGCTGAAGGAGGAAGCAGTGGTGTTGCGCCTCAAGCGCGAGCAGATGGGCCGCGACGAGGAACAAACGGCGGCGTATATCAAGAGCGACCGCCGTGACTTGGCCGAGGCCCAAGCCCGCGTGGCCGAACTGGAGAAGCAACTGACCGATGCCACCACCGTTCGCACCCGCAATAGCGAAGACCACCCCAAGCCGCCGGCCGAACTGACCGAGGCCAACTCGATCGTCGAAAAACTCAACGCCACCGTCGCCGAACTGACGGCGGCCAACGATCGCCTGGAAAAAGATTTGGAGAATGCGAAGAAAAGCACCGAGGCGGCGTTGGCCGCCCAGGCGCAGGCCGTCACCGCCGCCCGGCCCGACGCCTACCAGATGGAGATCAGCACCCTCCAGTCGCAGGTGAAGGAGCTCGAAAGCCAGATTGAGGAGGAGCGCAACCGCTCCGCCAAGGAGGTCTTCACCCTGGCCGCGCAGTTAACGCGCACGCGGGAGACGAACAAATCCCTCACCGAGGCCAATCGCGCGCTGCTGAGCGCCAAGCTGCCCGAGACGGATGCGGTGGACAAGGCCGAGGTGGCCCAGTTGCAGACCAAGGTGCGCGAACTAGCTGCGGCCGGCGACGTGCTGCGGCAGCAGAACGAGAAACTGACGGGCGACAGCCAGAGTCTGCTCACAGATTTGGCGGCCGATAAGACGACTTTGCAGAAGCAACTGGAAGCAGCGGGCGTCCAGCTCGACAAGGCCCGGCAGGAAGCCGAACAGGCCCGGACGGAGCTCGCAGCCTTGCAGAGCCGGACATCCGAGGCCGAGAAGGCCACCGACTCGCACAGCGCCACCGTGGCCGATCTGACCCAGGCCAACGCCAGGTTGGAGCTGGAGCGCGAGGACATGCGCCGGCTCGTGGAATCCTATCGCGCCGACATCACGCGCCTGACGCAAAGCGTGCGCAGCACAGAACAGCAACGCACCGAGGCCCAACGCGGTGCCCAGCAGAATGTCGACAGCGTCACCGCTCAGATGACCCAATTGCGCCGCGATCTCGAGAGTGTGCGGACCGCGCAGGCCCGGCAGGCCGAGGCCGGCGCCGCGCAGGATCGCGACCGGGTGGGGGTCATCAACCAGTTGCGCACGGAAAACGGTGCGCTGGCCGCGCGGCTCAGCCAAGCTCAGGGCACGCTCGACCAGATTGCTTCGGCCGCCCGGCTCGGCACACCCGCGGCGACGATCGCTTCCGGCGGGTTGGCACCCACGCGGCCGGTGGTCACCGCGCCGGAAGCCCGGTTCCACGCCGTCACCGAAGGCGATTCACTCTCGCGCATCAGCATGCGCTACTATGGCACGCCGAACCGCTGGCAGGAGATCTACAATGCCAACCTCGACGTGCTGCAGGGCTCGAGCGTGCTGCGTGTCGGCATGCAGCTGCGGATTCCGTGAGCGGGTGGGGGAACCCGGCCTCTGGACGGGTTTCAGGCCATGCGCTCAAGCAACCCGCCCGGAGGTCGGGTTCCACCAAGGAAAAGGGCACGCCGGGTGGCGTGCCCTCGGTGATGGGCAGGGCTGGACTACCTCAGGCGACCGCCACTGCTCCGGTGATCGCCGGGGCCGGGGCGGAAGACTGCTTCGCCAAGTGGGCGAAGAACTGGTCGCGGCGTTCGCGGGCCAGGTTGACGTCCTTTGTGCCGAGGGAACGGCGGATGCGTTCCTTGGTAAAGGGGGTCGGGTAGACCGTGTAGTGCAGGAACCACGTTCCGTTGTTGTTCCAGAGGTGGTGGTTGGGGTTCGCTTCACTGATGCGAAGCGAGGCGAGGGTGATGATGTTGTGGGACATGATGCGTGAGCGGTTGAGGTTT
>JANNDM010000033.1:0-2141 GCA_031387725.1 Verrucomicrobiota bacterium
GGTGGCGGTGGAACGCCATCAAGCGCCGCTGCTTCGCTACGCCACCCGCCTCCTCGGCGGCGATGCCGACCGTGCTCGCGATGTCGTGCAGGATACTTTTGTGCGCCTCATGGCCCAGCCGCCCGCCGGGGTGGACGGCCACGTGGCCGAGTGGCTTTTCACCGTTTGCCGCAACCGCACCCTCGATGTGTTGCGCAAGGAGGGGCGCATGAAACGCTTTGAAGCAGGCCAGGCCGAGCGCCTGACCGCCCCCGAACCCCGGCCCGGCCGCACCCTGGAGCGCGCCGAGCAATACGCCGCCGTGCTGCAATTGGTCGGCCGGCTGCCCCCCAACCAACAGGAAGTCGTCCGGCTGAAATTCCAAAACGGCTTCAGCTACCAGGAGATCAGCCGCATCACGTCGCTGTCGGTCGGCAACGTCGGCTTCATCCTGCACACCGCGCTCAAGGCGCTGCGGTCGGAGATGTCCGCGCAACCCGAATGACCGCCCACCGCCCACCGAACATGAACCCGCCCCCAATTTCCCCCGATGATCCCCGCCTGACGCTCTACGCCCTGGGCGAGATGGAGCCGCGCGAGCAGGCCGAGTTTGCCCAGCTGCTCGAACAGGACGCCCCCGCCCGGCAGGCCGTGACAGATATTCGCGCCCTGGCCGCAACCGTCACCGCTGCACTGGAGAATGAACCGGTCGAGAATAGCGCCAGTTTGGCTCTGCAAAAAGCGGCAATAATTTCCGGGAGGGATTTGCGCAAATTAGATGGCGGACCGCTGGATTTATTCTTCAAGGGCAAGCTCCTGCGTTTCCCGCAGATGTATTTCGCCATCAGCGGGCTCGCCGCCGCGTGTTTCGCGGTGTTCTTCGTGGTCTGGCAGAATCGCCAGCCGGATTGGCAGACCAAGTCATTGATCGAGGTGCCGTTGACCGCCGCCAAAGAGGCCAAGGACGAGAAAAGCATGAACGCAGCCCTGCCGGTTGCGCCCCAGCCGAGCGTGACCCTCGGCCGGGCCGATGCGGTCAATTTGCCCGCACCTGAACCCACGCCACCCATGGTCGCGATGGATGCGCTCAGTGTCGGCGAAGCACGGGCCTCGGGCTCGGCGGCGGCCTACCCAGTTGCCCAAATGGATCTGATGGTGCGACAATCTTACACCGGGATGATGAAGATGAAGGCGGCGCCGTCACCGGGCATGATCTTCGCCGGAGGCGGCGTGGGAGCTGACCGCGACTTCAACACCGAGGCTTATGGCTATCGCAAGGACAACGCCTACCTGCGGGTGGCCGACCAACCGCTGTCCACCTTTTCCGTGGATGTGGACACGGCTTCGTATGCCAACGTCCGGCGCTTCCTCGCGCAGAAGCAGCTCCCTCCGGCCGATGCCGTGCGCATCGAGGAGCTCGTGAACTATTTCCCCTACGTCTACCGGCCGCCCACGGGCCATGTGCCTTTTGCCGCGAGCCTGGAAGTGGCGAGCGCGCCGTGGGCCCCGGAACACCGCCTGGTGCGCATTGGCCTGAAGGGCCGCGAGGTCAGCGATGCCGCGCGCCCGGCCGCCAACCTGGTCTTCCTGCTCGATGTGTCGGGCTCGATGAACCAGCCGAACAAGCTCCCGCTCGTGAAACAGTCGCTGCGGCTCCTCGTGAACAAACTCCGGCCCGACGACCGCGTGGCCATCGCGGTCTACGCCGGGGCGTCGGGCCTGGCGCTGCCCTCGACCAGCGCCCGGGAACAGGCCAAGATCCTCGAGGCCATCGAGGAGCTGACGCCCGGCGGCTCGACCAACGGCGCCCTGGGCATCCAGCTCGCCTACGACATCGCCAAGGCCAACTTCATCCCCGGGGGCGTGAACCGCGTGATCCTCGCCACCGACGGCGACTTCAACGTCGGCACCACCAGCGAGGGCGAGCTGGTGCGGTTGATCGAGGAGAAGGCCAAGAGCGGTGTCTTCCTCAGCGTGCTCGGCTTCGGCATGGGCAACTACAAGGACAGCACGCTCGAGCAGCTCGCCGACAAGGGCAACGGCAACTACGCCTACATCGACTCGCTCGCCGAGGCGAAGAAGACCCTCGTCGAGCAGGCCGGTGGCACCCTCGTGACCATCGCCAAGGACGTGAAGATCCAGGTGGAGTTCAATCCGCTGGA
>JANNDM010000182.1:0-2620 GCA_031387725.1 Verrucomicrobiota bacterium
GATCACGGTCAGCAGAATCAAACCGGAGACCTTGCCCTTGATGGGGGCCGTGTAGGTGAAGAGCCGGCGGATCAGGCCCCACTCGAGCGGCTTCTGCAGCGCCTCGTCCTCGTCCTCGCGCACGCGGCGGACGAGGCCGACCTCGCGGATGCTTGCGGGGATCATGCGGATTGGCCTCCGGGTGGGACCGGGCCTCTGGACCGGTTTTCCTCAGCGCACGTCCAACCAACCCGTCCGGAGGCCGGGTTCCACCTTTTGACGCACAGCCCGTAGGGGCGCAGTCTGGCTGCGCCCGGCCATGAGCCAAGGGCACCGCCAGGCTGCGTTCCTCCCCTATTTTCAACGGAAGCGCTCATGCGCCGCCCTCCGCCAGTTTCAGTTGGGCCAGTTCGCGGGAATCCACGAGTTGCAGGTTGGCCACCCGCAGGTAGGGGCCGGGCACCTTCATTAATTCGTCGTGGGTGCCGCGCTGCACCATGCGGCCGTTCTCCAGCACGATGATGAAGTCCGCCCGCCGCAGCGTGCTCAGCCGGTGCGCCACGATGAAGGTCGTGCGGCCGGCGATGGCCCGGTCGAGGGCCTCGAAAATCTCGTGCTCGGTCTCGCTGTCGATGGCGGCCGTCGGATCGTCGAGCAGCATGATGGCCGGCTCCAGCAGCACGGCGCGGGCGATCGCCAGCCGCTGGCGCTGGCCGCCCGACAGGCTCTGCGCGCCTTCACCGAGCAGGGTGTCGTAGCCCTGCGGCAGGGCCGTGATGAATTCGTGCGCCGCCGCCACCTTGGCCGCCTTTTCGATCTGCTCGCGCGTGGCATCGGGGTGGCCGAAGGCAATGTTGGCCGCGACCGTGTGGGAGAAGAGAAAGCTCTCCTGGAAAACCAGCCCGATGTTCCGGCGCACATCGTCGAGGTCGAGCGTGCGCACATCGTGGCCGTCGAGCAACACCCGGCCCGCGGTCGGATCGAAGAACCGCGGGATCAGGCTCATGAGGACGCTCTTGCCCGCGCCGGTCGCCCCGAGGATGGCCACACACTGGCCCGGTCGCACGTCGAGTTCGAGGTCGCGCACGACCGCCTCGGCCCCGGCGTAGGCGAAGGAGACGTTGTCAAAGCGCACCGCGCCGTCGAGTTTCGGCCGGCGGAGGGCGTCGGGCGCATTTTTCACCTCGATCGGGGCATCGAGGATTTCGAAGACGCGGCGGGCGCCGATGAGGGACTGCTGCACGCTGTTCACGATGGTGGCCACGTTGTTCACCTGGCCGGAGAACTGCTCAAGCAGGCCGGCAAAAACCACGAGGCCCGTGCCGAGCGGCAGCTGATCGTGCGCGACGAGCCAGCCGCCATAGCCGAGCAGCACCATCATGTTGATGCGGGTGAGAAAGCCCACGGCCGGGGAGAAGAGGCTCACCCGCCAGAAAATGCTGCGCTGCTGGTCGAAGCAGGCTTGGTTGGCTGCGTCGAACTGGGCCCGCGCCTCGGCCTCGCGGCCAAAGCCCTTGGTCACCCCCGCGCCCATGAGGTTCTCGGCGAGCACCTGCACCATTTTCTCCACCAACGTGCGGTTCTGGGCGTAAGCGGGCTGGATCCGGCGCGAGAAAGCGGCCGACATGAACCAGAGCACCGGGGTGGTCGCGAGGCACGCGATGGTCAGCGACGGGCTCAGACTGGCCATGTAGACAACATAGGCCGTGAGCGAAATCCCCATGATCACGCTCTGGATCAGGACCTGGTCGACGAACATGCGCACCGACTGCACGTCGCCGGTCACGCGGGTGATGATCGAGCCGGTGGAGTTGGCATCGAAAAACCGGAAGCTCAGCCGCTGGAGCTTGTCGTAAACCTCGCCGCGCAGGTCCACCACGAGCTTTTGCTGGACGAGGCGGTTGACCGAGACCGCGTAGGCATAGTTGAGGACGGCGCGGATGAGCGCGAAGAGCAGGATCAGGCCGGCGAGCAGGCCGAGCACTTGCAGTGGCGGCCAGTCGCCGGGCAGCGTGAAGTGCAGGGGGTTGGCGCCCAAGGGGGCGCCGTCCACCTGGTGGCGGATGAAATCAATGCCGAGCCCGGTGAAACTCAGCCCGCCGATGCCGAGCGTGAGCAGCACGAGCTGGATGCCCAGCACCTGCAAACAGTGCAGCCGGTAGCGCCAGGCCAGGCCGAACAGGCGCCGGATCAACACCCGGTTGTCGGGGGCGGCGGAGACGGCGGGGTTGCTTTCGGCACTCATGAAACCACCACGCTAGTTGGAACCGTTTTTGACGCACGAAGTATTTTTTACCGGGGCTGCGGCCAAATATTTTCCGCGCCCGGCCCCGGCCCGGCGACCCAATACGCGCTTGCCAATATCAGCCCCCGGGCCAGCCTGTGCGGCGTTGGGTTGGTTGTTTGTTAGATTCTATCGCTACGGAGAATTATCAGGTGAGCACCAGAGTTCAGTGATGATTTGAAATCCGGGTTTCGGGGACGGGCGGTAAGGCGACAGCATCAGCTCTCATCATCACATGTCAGAAAACAACAAGCTCTACGTGGGGAACCTTCCCTTTGCCAGCACCGCGCAGGACCTCGAGGCCCTGTTCGGCCAGGTCGGCACGGTCAATGTCGTCGAGATCATCTTCGACAAGTT
>JANNDM010000001.1:0-18598 GCA_031387725.1 Verrucomicrobiota bacterium
CCTTCCTCGGCGTGTTGCTCGGCCTCGCCGTCAAGGTGCCCCTGTTCCCCTTCCACGCCTGGCTGCCTCCGGCCTACGCCGAGGCCCCGACCGGCACCTCGATGTTCCTCACCGGCGTCATGTCCAAGATGGGCGCTTACGGTTTTCTCCGCATCCTGTGGCCGATCTTCCCCGCGCCGCTGCACGCCGCGGCCATCCCGCTCCTCTGGCTCGCCCTCGGCGGCGTGGTGCTCGCCGCCTTCGCCGCGATGAAGCAGACCGACCTCAAGCGCATGGTCGCCTACTCGTCGGTCAACCACCTCAGCTATTGCCTGCTCGCGCTCTTCGCCGTTGCTGCCGCCGGCCGCGCCAATCCTGCCGCCAGTGCCGCCGCGCTCAGCGGCACGATCCTCCAGCTTTTCAACCACGGCCTGTCCGCCGCCGCGCTCTTCTATTGTGTCGGCCTCCTGGAAAATCGCTCGGGCGGCCAGCGCGGCCTGGCCGACTTCGGCGGCGTGCGCACGGCGGCACCGCTCTTCGCGGGTTTCTGCGGCATCGCCCTCTTCTCCTCGCTCGGCCTGCCGGGCCTCAACGGTTTCGTCGGCGAGTTCCTGATTTTCCGCGGCGTGTTCGGTCTCGCCCCGTGGGCCGCGGCCATTGCCACGCTCGGCCTGCTCGCCACGGCCCTCTTCCTCCTGACTTTCTGGCAGCGGGTCTTCCACGGCCCGGCCGCCGGAGCGGGCATCAACTTCCGCGATCTCGATGCCGGCGAGTTCGCCACCCTCCTGCCACTCATCGTGCTCATGTTTGCCCTCGGCGTCTATCCGCAGCTGCTGGCCGGCCTGATCAACCCGCTCGTCACCTCCTGGGCGGCCACCCTGCCATGAACGCCCTGCCCTGCACCCTCTACGTGGCCTTCGCCGGCGCCCTGCTCGCGCTGGTGGCCGGCACGCGCTCGGCGCAGGCGGCGCGGGTGGTCGCATTGCTCACGACTGTCACGCTCTGGGGCCTCACCCTCTATGCTGCCTCCGGTTTCGTGCCGGCCGCCGGCCTGCAGGATCTGGTCAATGTGCCGTGGATCCCCGAGCTGGGCATCCGCTACCACCTCGCGGCCGACGGCATCAGTCTGACGCTGATGGTCCTCACGGGCCTCGCGGCGACGACCGGCGTGCTATTTTCCTGGAACATCGAGGAGCGCACCGGTGAATTCTTCGCCCTCTACCTCACGCTCATCGGCGGCGTGTGCGGCGTGTTCCTGAGTGCCGACGTTTTTGTGCTCTTTGTGTTCTACGAGATCGCAATCGTGCCGAAATATTTCCTCATTGCGAACTGGGGCTCCACCAACCGCGAATACGGCGCGATGAAGCTCGTGCTCTACTCCTTCGCCGGCAGCGCGCTGGTGCTGGCGGGTGCGCTCTGGGCTTATGCGGCGGGGGACGGCTCGGGGTTCGGCATCGCGCAGCTGGCGGAAGCGGCCACCCATTTCACCCGCGCGCAGCAGCTCGGGATGTTCGCGCTGGTGTTCACCGGCTTCGCCGTGCTGGCCGGCATGTTCCCCTTCCATACCTGGGCACCGACCGGCCACGTGGCCGCGCCAACCGCCGCGTCGATGCTGCTGGCGGGAGTCGTGATGAAACTTGGCGCCTACGGCTGCCTGCGGGTGGCGATGCCGCTCTTTCCCGTGGGCTTTGCCTATTTCCAGCCCGTCATAGCCTGGCTCGCCATCGCCGGCATCCTTTACGCGGGCTTCGTCGCGCTGGTGCAGGAGGATTTCAAATTCGTCATCGGCTACTCGAGCGTGAGCCACATGGGTTTTGTGCTCCTCGGCCTCGCCGCCGCCAACGCCACCGCCGTCAGCGGTGCGGTGCTGCAGATGTTCTCGCACGGCGTCATCGCGAGCCTGCTCTTCGCCGTGGTCGGCCGCATGGTTTACGATCGCACCCACACGCGGCAGCTGGCCGACCTGAAGGTCATGCCGCTGCACCGGCTCATCCCGTTCGCCGCCGTGGTCTTTGTCCTCGCCGGCCTCGCCTCGATGGGCCTGCCGGGCTTCAGCGGCTTCCCCGCGGAACTGACCATCCTCATTGGCACGTGGCAGGCCCGGCCGCTCTGGGCCCTGGCCGCCGCCGGCGGCGTGCTCGTCGCCGCCGCATTCACCCTGCGCGCCATCCAGGTCTCGTTCTTCGGCCGGGTGGAGCGCGACGTCCCCGGCGCGCCTTCTGCAACCCGTCCTGAGGCCGGGTTCCACCATCCGCTGCCGCCGATCACCTGGCCGGAAAAAGCCGGCGCCGTCCTGCTCCTCGGCGCCACGATCTACCTCGGGCTCAGTCCTGACACGCTATTGGACTGGATCCGGCCGGCGCTGCAATCGCCCTTCTTCCAAGCGGTCCTCGCGGGAGGTGCTTCATGAGCCCGGACTACGCCGGTCTGTTCAACGCCCTCCAACCCGAGGCGCACCTCGTGCTCGGTGCGCTCCTCGTGCTCGGTTTCGACTTGGTTTGGGCGCGTCACCGCCCGGCCAACCGCCATCATGTTTCCCTCGCTCTCGGCCTGCTGGCCCTCGGCCTCGCCGCCTGGAAGGCGGTCTCCGTGGGCGCCGTGGGCCCGGCCTACGGCGGTGTGCTGATGATCGACACCCTCGCCGTGGCCACGCGCGTCGGTGTTCTGGGCCTCGCCGCCCTCGCCCTGGCGCTGCTGCCGCCGCCCGCGCGGCTGCGGCATCCGGCTGAGTTCGTCGCCGTTCTGTTGTTCGCCACGACCGGTTTCACCCTGATGGCCGCGGCCAACCAGTTGCTCATCGTCTTCCTCGCGGTGGAGCTCGCCAGCCTCTCCCTCTATGTGCTGGTCGGATTCGACAAGACCCGGCCCGAATCCGCCGAGGCGGCGTTGAAATATTATCTGTTCGGCGGCATGTCGGCGGCATTCCTGCTCTTTGGCTTCAGCCTGCTCTACGGCCTCACGGGTTCGCTCGATCTTGGTATCATCGCCGCGCAACTTTCTCGGCACGGCCCGTCGTCGCTCCTGCTCGTCGCGCTCGGGATGGTGCTGGTCGCCTTCGGGTTCAAGGCCGCCGCCGCCCCCTTCCACCTGTGGGCCCCTGATGTCTACCAAGGCGCCCCCGCCCCCGCTGCGGCGTTGATTGCCTCGGCCTCAAAATTGGCCGGTCTGGTCGTTTTCACCCGCTTGCTCTGGCCCGGGCTTGGTTCCGCGGTCGGCACGGTTGCGCACCTGCCGATTACCGTCGGTTGGGGCCCGATCGTGGCCCTGCTCGCCGGCGCCTCGCTTTTGCTCGGCAATATCGGGGCGTTGGCCCAGTCGAATGTCCGCCGCCTGCTCGCCTACTCGGCCATCGCCCACGCCGGCGCGCTGCTGCTCGGCGTGATCGCGGCCGGCCGCGTCGGCCCGGCTCCGCTCTTCTATTATGCCGCCACTTACGGTGTGGCCACGGTTGGTGCGTTTGGCGTGTTGTCGGTCTTGGAAGCCAGCGGCCCCGCCCAGAAACTGACCGATCTGGCCGGACTGCACCGGCGCTCGCCGCTGCTCGCCGGCTGCCTGGCGGTCTTTGTGCTTTCGCTCGCGGGCATCCCGCCACTGGCCGGATTTTTCGGCAAGTTTGCCGTGTTCGCCGCCGTGCTTCGACTCGGCGGGCTTGGTGGCCCCGTGGGCTGGCTCGCCATCCTGGCCATGGCGATGAGCGCCGTGGCCCTCTATTACTATCTGCTGATCCTCAAGCAGGCGCTGGTCGCCGCCCCCGTCAAAGTGGCCGCTCCGGTGAAAACCCCGCTGCCCGCCGCGCTGGCGCTGCTCATTTCTGCCGCGCTGATTGTGGCTTTAGGCGTCATGCCCTCGCTGATCCTCGGGCTGTTCTGAATCCCCCGGTTGGCGTCAGGGAACCCCGAACCCGCAATAGTATCCTCCGAAGACACCGCCACCGGCGGATCCGAAGGACAGCTGGATGGAACTCACCCCGTCGTCGGTGGAGCGGCCTTGCACGGTCAGGGAAAACGCCCCGACGATCACCATCATCTCCGGAGCACAATTGAACGCGGTTGATGGACCGGAATAGATTTCATCCACGTAACTCAGGTCGATTGACTTGCCGAGCTTCGAGACGGCCAGCCCGATCCCGGTGTTGATGAGGTGCACGCCCGGTCCCATGGAAATATTTCCGGTCTTGAGCGAGGCCGCCGCCGAAAAATTGGGCGCCAGACCCATCGCCGTCCCCAGGCCAACCATGACGCCGAAACCGCCGGACATGCCCAAAGCGATATCTTTGTGGGTCTCGATGAGTGGTGTTGGGTGCGGGCGCCCCGGCATCCAGCTGGGCCCCTCGGGCGCGGGCCGGTTTGACGCAGTGTCCGGCATCAGGGCCGACCGGTCGCCATGCCGCTCGAAAGGGTCACGCTCCGGGATATATCGCCCGATGCGCTCTTCCAGAGATTCCGATTCGTTCAGCCGCTCGAAGTCACTCCACTTTATCCGCGACTCACCGATCGGCTCCTGCTGGTCAATGTTGTGCTCCGGCGAGTCCGGCCGGTCGAAACCGCCCGATGGCCCGGTGGAATTGTCCGCGTCGTCGCCCCCGCCGTTGCCGCCGTCGGCCGAATCGCTGTCGGTGGAGGATTTGGTGACGCCCGGCTTCATTGCTGATAGGCGTAGAACACGTCGAGCGAGATGTCCGTGAGCGCGGTCACCGGAGTGTGTTCACTGGATTCGGCTTCAATCGTCACGCACCAGTAACCGGCGGCCGGGCTCGCCGCCGCATTGGAGAGCGGACTCGCATTGCGCAATTGCGCCGTGCCGACGATATCCGCCGGCTTGGGGTTCGTCCGGCTGAGCGCGCGGCCGATATCCACCGCCGGGATCGGCTGCGCCTGGACAACTGGATTGGCGCTAGCATCCAAAATCACCGCGCTCGCGGGCACCGAAAGCGTGCCGCGCCAAGTGCCGCTGACGCCATCGTTCACGCCGTGCACATAGACGGAAACACCCCGGATGCGCCCACCCCGCCGGCTGCCAAACGCCGCCGCCGACACCGGGAGCGACAGCGAGAACCCCTGGCTGGCGGCCACTGCAGCCATCGCCGCGGACCACGCGGCCGCGCCCGCCAGGGTCTTGAGCGACAACGCCGCAACCCCTGTGCCTTCCCGGGTTATGGCCGCGGTGACTCTTTGTTCGAGCCCTTTGAACCAAGAGGACAGCGCATCGAAATAGGACCCGTCGGCGTCATTCCAACCTCCCGCGGCGGGAGGCGGCACCAAGCCACCCCATTGCCACAGTCCCGTGAGTCCTGTCACGCAGACCTGTCCGCGCGCCAGCACATCGGCAAGCGCCTCCACAAATTCAGCTCGCAGGCCGACGAGGTATTGGGCGTCGTTGTGTGGTCCCTGTTCCCCGGTGAGAGCATTGCCCCGCATATCCTTCAGTTTCAGGCTGAGTTCGCTGCGCCGCCGGCGGAAGTCCACATCCAGCAGGTTCCAGTCATGAATGATCTTCTTGGCCGCCGTTGTTTGGGCCGCACTTAGCGCCGAGCCGCGCGCCAGCTCCTGCTGCGTCAGCAGTGAAAGCTGGTAGCCCAGATACTCCAGTTGCAAGGCCCAGTTGGAATAAGTGTAGACCAGTCCTGGCACCGACTTCTTATCGCCCACTCCCCCTGAGGGAGGATCCATGATGGTTGGAGCACCGTTGTTTTGGACCGGATCGCGGGCCCAAAGAAAATCGTTCAGACTGTTGATTGAGGGCGCATTCGACTTGTGAACCTTGTAATAGACGGAATAGACCGACACCGAATCGGCCCAGGCTTTCAGGCGGGCCAACAAGTCGATGTTGCTGAACCACTGGCCGAGGGTCGGCGACTTCAGGGCGTTTTCATACAGCACCCGCACCTTGTCCGCAGCTTTCGCCCAGGCATCCTGGCCGGCCAGTTCCTGGTTGGAGATGCCTTCCTGGAGGCCATACCAGCCCTTGGCGACCTCGTCGGCGTGGATCTTCTCCGATCCGTCGAGTTCGAGTTGCGCGAGCTGCGTTGCGGTGTAGCGCGAGTTGATCTCGGCGTAGCGCAGGCGCACGGCACCCAGCGCGTTGATCCGGGAGGCCAGATCCTGAAAATAGATGTCCGCCCAACGGGCCTGAAGCTGGGCCGCCCGGGCCTGGATGGCGGTAGTGGTGAGCGTCGGCTCGGTCTTCAGCCCACAGTCCACCGGGGCAATCCAGCCATCTTTCGTTTTGGGCAGGGCCGTCGCGGCAAACAAACGCGTGGCGGAACGGCGCAGTTCGGTCGCGCTGGCTTTTTGCAACGGCCTCGTGCCGCGAAGCGGCGGCACGGTTATCTTTCGGGCCTTCGAGGCGCTTTGTGGGGATTTGTTACGCTTGGATCTTTTGGAGGGCATGGGGGGTGATAATGTGCGTAGCGGCGAAGTTTAATACGGCTGGTGCCCGGGACAGGACTCGAACCTGTAAGCCTTGCGGCGAGGGCTTCTAAGACCCTTGTGTCTGCCAATTCCACCACCCGGGCGTCACTATTTTCGATTTTGGATTTCGGATTTTCGATTGAGATACGCAAGCGCTGTTTCCAGGTCGTTCACTTCGCTTCTACCGTCGGCAGAAACCGCGGCTCGCGCCGGGCCCTGGTCACCGCCTCGAAATCCGCCGCGAGCGCGAGCAACCGCGCGTCGCTCCACGCGCGGCCGACGAAGGACAGCCCCACCGGCAACCCGAAGAACTCCACCGCCGGCACCGTGACACTGGGATAGCCCGCGACCGCCGCCAGCGTGGTGCTGCTCCCGCTGCCTCCCTCGCCGTTCAACGGATCGGTCAGCGTCGCCACGCCGCGGGTGAACATCACGAACGCGTCGAGCCGGTCGGTGTCGAGCGCCGCATCGAGCCCCTCGGTCCGCGCCAAGCGCAGACAGGTCGCCTTGGCGTCGAGGTAAGCCTGCTCAGTGAGCGGCCCGCGGGCCTGCGCCGTGGTGAAATCTTCCTGACCGAAGAACGTCATCTCCTCCCCGCGGTGCGCCTCGTTGAAAGCGATCAGGTCCGCGAGCGACTTCATCGGCGTCACGCGGCCGGGCTCCGCGAGGTAGCGGTTGAGGCCGTCCTTGAATTCATACGAGAGCAGCGTGCCCGTGGCGCTGCCGAACTTGCCCAGGGAATTGACCTTCACCGGATCCACGACATCGGCACCGGCGGCGCGCAGCACCACGACGAGTTGCGCGAGCGCGGGTTCCATCCGGGCATGGAAACCAAACGGTCCGTGCACCACGCCGAGGCGGGCCCCGCGCAACGCGCCGGCCTTGAGCGGTGCCGCGAGCTGCGATAGCACGTCGGCCGGGATCTGCGCGGTGGCCTCGTCGCGCGGGTCCGCGCCGGCGATCGCCGCGAGCACGAGGGCGGCGTCCACCACCGTGCGCGTCATCGGCCCGGCCGTGTCCTGCGACGCGGCGATGGGGATGATGCCGGCGCGGCTGACGAGTCCCACCGTCGGCTTGAAGCCGACGATGCCGTTGGCCGAGGCCGGCGAAAGGATCGAACCGTTCGTCTCCGTGCCGATGGCCACGACGCACAGGTTGGCCGATACGGCCACACCCGAGCCCGAGCTGGAACCGGAAGGATTGCGGTCGAGCGCGTAGGGATTGCGGGTCTGGCCGCCGCGACCGCTCCAGCCGCTGCTGGAGTTGCTGCCCCGGAAATTCGCCCACTCAGTGGGGTTGGTCTTGCCCAGGATCACCGCCCCGGCCTCCCGCAATCGCGCGACCACGAATGCATCGCGGGGGGGCTTCTGCCCGACGAGGGCCAGCGAGCCGGCGGTGGTCTGCATCTGGTCGGCCGTGTCGAGGTTGTCCTTGATCAGGACGGGAATGCCATGCAGCGGTCCGCGTATTTTGCCGACCTTCCGCTCGGCATCCAGCTGCGCCGCGATGGCCAGCGCGTCGGGGTTCAGCTCGATGACTGCGTTGAGGTGTGGTCCGGCGTGGTCGATCTCGGCGATGCGGGCGAGGTAAGCGGACGTCAACGCAACCGAGGTCAATCGCCCTGAATTCATCTGCGCCTGCAGGTCAGCGATAGTCGCCTCGGCAAAGGGAAATTCGGCCCGGGCCAGGACGAGTGCCATGCTGAAAATCAGCAGGAGTTTTATTTTCATGAAAGTCAGACGGCCTCACCCAGTCGCTCACCCATCTTGGCATAAACCTCCAGGCCGTCCGTGCTCTGCTGCACGAGGTCGGCATCCAGCTTGATCTTGCCGGGTTGGAAAATCGTGATCACGCACGAGCCGCCGAACTTGAACAGGCCCTTCTCCTCGCCTTTCGCCACCGCCCGGCCGGGCACGTGGGTCTGCACGATGCTCCCGACCATCGTCGCCCCGATCTCGCAGACCGCGACCGGGCCGAAGACCGGCGACTGGACGAGCGTCACCATGCGCTTGTTCTCCCAGAGATAGGCCAGGTTCTGCCGCAGCGCGACGGGCGAGACGGAATAGAGCCACCCGTTGATCAGCCGCGCCTCGCCCGGCACGCCGGCCACAGGGAAATGGAAGCGATGGTAGTCCACCGGACACAGCCGTGAGATGAGCAACGATCCGCCCGCAAATTTCCGAGCCAGCTCCTCACTGCCAAGAAAGGCCCTCAGGTCGAACCGCTGGCCTTTGGCGTAGAAACCCTCCGCGCCATCCACGTTCTGGAACGCCAGGTGCCGGCCGTCCGCCGGGAGCACCGCGACATTATCGCCCGCGGCGATGGGCCGCGCGCCGGGCTTGAGCGCCCGGTAGAAGAACTCGTTGAAGCTTTTGAACGAATACGGCTTCTTCGCGAACTCGTCCACGTCGAGGTCGTAGTCCACGATGAACGGCAACACCCGGTGCGCGCTGGCCCGCTGTGACATCTTCCAGCCGTAATAGCGCGAGACGATGGCGCGCTTCACGAGTGCGTTCAGCGCGAACCGGCCGAGCCCGGTTTCATAGGTCCAGCGCAGCCAATCGCCCCCGTAGACCTGCTCGGTCTCGATGCCCTGCTGGGCGCGGTGGAAATAGCGGATGGGCTCGGCGGGCATGCGGGAGGAATCTCACGCAAAGCCGCCCGGAGGCAAAGGAAGAAATGGCTGCCCCAACCCGCGATTCGGCCGTCAAACCCTCGCGGGAAGCGACCGGGACCGGTCAGGGCGGAAGTGGATCACAAACGGAGAAACCGTTCCCGGACCGCGAGCCGGTCCGGGAACGATAATCCGCCGGATGCTCAGAAATCCCACTTGACGCGGGTATACATGAATCCGCCGTTGAAGCCGAACGGGGAGAACTGGCTGTAAGCGTTACCGACGCCGGCGGCGGCATCGGGATTCCTGTCCGGTGTCTCGTCCAGGATGTTTTGCACGCCGGCGATCAGGGTCAGGGTCTTGGTCAGCTTGTAGGCGGCTTCGGCATCGACGATAAACTTCCCCTTGTAGTCGCGGCCGTCCTCGCTGTCATACCAATCGCCATAATAGCTCAAGCGGGCCAGAAACCGCCAGGGCTTGTTAAAGTGATTGGCCGTGATCGAGTAGCGGGAGCTGGGCAGGGCTGTCTCGAGTTGCCTGATCCGGCCCGCATCGAGGGTGGCGGGATTGAACTTGGTCACCGACGTCGAGGTGTGATTGTAAGCAAAACTAAACTCGGTCTGGCCCCCAAATTGCGCGATGGAACGAGAGGCGACCACGTCGACCCCGGAGGTCCGGGTTTCGAAGTCATTGGTGAAGAAGCGGAAGTTTTGCAGGTTGGCGGCACTGGTGATGCCCGACGACACCAGGGCGTTGATTTCCGGCTGCGTCAGGGAAAAGTTCTGCGACACCGCGAGCCGGTCCTTCACGGTGATGTTGAAGTAATCCACCGCAAACTTGACGGAGTTGATGTCAAAGGTCGTGCCGAAGGAGAAGTTCACGGACTTCTCGGCGTCCAGCGGCTTGCCACCGCGCAACAGCGCCACCGGATGCGTCGAGGGGATGGTCCCGTTGTTGACCAACTCCCTCCTCACCAGATCAAACTGGGTGGAGACGTTGAACGCGTTGGACTGGCCGGGGGTGGGCGCCCGGAAACCCGTGTTGAAACTGCCCCGGAACGCGAAGTTCTTGTTCACCTCGTAACGGCTGGACAGCTTGGTGTTCACCGTCGATCCGAAATCGTCAAAGTCCTCCCAGCGGAAGGCGAGGCCCGCGGTCCAGGCGGAGGAGATTTTCCATTCACCGTCAAGGTAGGCGGCCACGTTTTTCCGCGACCATTCGCCCGCGGCGATGTCACTGAAGCCCGGAAAGCCGTTGGAGGCGGAACTGAACCCCTGCGCCGCCAGGGGACCGATCTGGTAGGATTCGATCTGGCCGACGGTGATCTCAAAGGTCTCTTTGCGATACTCGACCCCGCCGGAAAGGGTGAAGGAGTCACCCACCGGCATGGTGAGGTCCAGGTTGAGGTTCGATTCATCCTGCGTATACGCGCCGGGATCGAAATTGGTCGGCGTGTTGGGCCCGAGGGAAGCGTTCACCGTGTTGTTGATGAAGAAATGAACCTTGTCGTGGCCGGTGGAGGCGCTGAAATCCCAGCTCAGACCATTGGCCAGCTTGCCCCGCAGGCCGCCCACCACCGAGTAATCGTTCACCGTGCCGCCAAACCGGGGGGTGAATCCACCGGGAAAGATCTTCTGGAAGGTGAAAAATTCCGAACTGGCCAGGACGGCCGCCAGCGCCACGGGATCCGGCCGGTTGTTGGTGATGGTCACGACCGGCGGCGTGATGGCATTGGCCGTGTTGAGGTCGCCGATCAGCAGGGTGGCCCCGCCGTCGTTGCTGAACACGCCGGAGCGGGTATTCGGGTTGCGGAAATAGAAGCCACCTTCGACTTCCTTGGAGGCATAGCTGGCGTGCCCGTAAAAATCCACCGCCTCGGAGAACTTGGCCCCGAGGTTCAGGAACATCTTGAGATCATCCTTGATCTCCGGGGAACCCCAGATCTGGGCCGGATTGGCCACCCGCGTGTTGCCGGCGGCGATCACGGCCGCGGCATCATCGCGCTGCACACTGCGTGAAGTCGGGTCCGAGGCGCCGTATTCGAAACTGAAATTCGCAAAACCCTGGCGGCCGAGGGGCAGGCCGATGTTGCCCGCGACGCTGTAGCCCTTCCCATCCCCTTCGTAGTATTGCCCGTAGCGGGCCTCGAGCGTGCCGCCATGGTTGTGGTCCTGGAGCAGGAAATTCATGACCCCGGCGATGGCGTCGGATCCATATTGGGCGGCCGCGCCATCGCGCAACACTTCCACCTGCTTGATCGCGATCGAAGGGATAATGGAAATATCGGGCCCCTGGGCCCCGTCGGCCACGCCGTTGCCCAGCCAGTAAATCACGGCGGCCCGATGGCGACGCTTGTTGTTGACCAGCACCAGGGTGTGATCCGGGGCCAGACCCCGCAGATTGGCCGGCCGCACAATGGTGGACGCATCACTGATCGGCTGGGCGTTCACGTCGTAGGACGGCACGGTGTTGCGGAGCAGGTTGCTCAGATCGGTTTCGCCCTGGTTGGCCAGGTCCGACCCCGTGATGAGGTCGATCGGCACCATGGATTCGGTGACGGAGCGCGGCACACTGCGCGAGCCCGTGATGACGAATTTTTCCAAGGCGACGACGTTGGAGGTCTCTTCATTGGAGGTCGCGGGCTTGACCTCTTGGGCTTGAGCGAGCTGCAGGCCCAGATGCGGTAACAGGAATAATACTGCTATTAATTTTTGCTTCATAGGTATTAGGGTGTGCTGCTGGTCTAAAACCCAGCCCGTCGTTGTCAAAGGAGATCAGTCCGCCTGGCGGTTTTCGGCCCAAACCACCGGCGGGGCGGGAGAGGTTGATACCCTACGCTCCGGCCCGCCGGCGGTCGGCGCGATCAGCCAAAGGCGCCTTGGCTCGTGGGCCGCCGGCGCGCGTCGGTTACCGAGCGGACCTGCAGGCATAATCCCACGCAAAGCCGCGAGGCCGCAAAGAAATTGCACCTCTCATCAGGTTGCGCAGCCAGACCGTCCAGACCTGGATTGGCCGCCCGCTGCCATCTGCAAGCATCAGGTGATGAACGCCAGCCGGATCCCCCGGGAGTTTGCCCTCCGGCTCACGGCGGGCAGGTGCTCTATTTCACGCACCATTTAGTCCCTTGGAAAAATCGCTGGCCTCGCCAAGAGCTGACAAGCCTCCGCGCCATGGACCGCGCCGGCATGCGTCTTCAGCGGATCACGCGGGCCGCCACCTCACCCAGTGTGCCGGCTTCTGCGCGCACTGCAAAACCCCTGCTGGCACCCGGCACGCGCACGACGACGGTGGCAATCCCCGCCTCGGCTTGGACGGCGGTGGGACCGACGACCACAGCACCTTCGACCGTGAAGCGGATGCGGGCGCTGTTCTCCACGCACAAATTCCCGGCGGCATCGGTGACCTGCGCATGCACGCACACGACATCCGGCTCACCTGCGCGCGAGTTCACGCCGCCGGCGGCGACGACGAGCTTCAGCCCGGCCGGAGTTCCCGGGGTCGCGACGCCGTGCCCCGCCGCAGACTTCCCGCCGATGAAGCCGACCGCCTCCAGTAGGCCCGGGGTGAACTCCGCCACGCCGAACTCGAAAGGCGGATGCGGCAGGTGACGCGTGGCGTCGCTGATCAACGGCTTAGTGCGACCGAGCGGCTGGCCGTTCAAGCGCAGCTCGACTTCCTCGCAGTTGCTGAACACGCGCACGCGACGCGCCGTTCCGGGCGTCCAATGCGACGCGATGAAGACCATTGGTCCGCCGCTCCACCCCGCGCCGCCATCCTGATCTGGATCGCGCTGGCTGCGGTAGAACTGCCACGCGAACTTCGGCAGGCGGAACAAGTCGACGACGCCGCAGGCCGCGCGCACCGGATCGTAGCCGCGCGCGTAGTCGGCGAAGACCCAGCTGCCGTCGAGCACGGCGGGCGATGACAGCGTGTCGTTGAGCGCGGTGGTGAAATTCGCCGCCTGCTGGAGCAGGCCGCGCTCGCCGTCGCCGCGGAACTTGCGGCTGTTCAGCGCGCGCGGCAGCACTCCTGCGCCCGTCACCTGATCAAAGCCCTCGTTCGCGGCGTAGAATTCCCAGTCGCCATACTCGGCCACGACGTGCGCCTTGTCGCCGCTCTTCCACGAGTGGATCTTCCCGTGCTGGCGCGAGTGGATGTAGACGTCGTAACGGTCGAGCCAGCCGCAAGTGAACATCTGGCCGCCGGGCAGCTCGGCGTGGCCGAGGGCGTTCATCTCCACCATGAACGCCTCGCTCATGCCCGTCTCGTTGAGGGACAATTCCCAAAGCACGACAGACGGGTGATTGCGGTCACGACGGATCATGTCGCGCGCGTGCTGGTAACATAGCGACTGGAATTTGACGCCGCCGATGAACTGCCAGCCCGGGATCGCGTCCATCACCACGATGCCGAGTTCATCGCACGCGTCCAGGAACTCCGGGGCCGGGGGGTAGTGCGAGCAGCGCACGTAGTCGAAGCCCGCCTCCTTGATGAGCCGCGCGTCGCGCCGCTGCCCGGCCGCCGGCAACGCGTAGCCGACGCGGGGAAATTCCTGGTGGCGGTTCGTGCCACGCAGGCGGACGCGCTCGCCGTTGATCGTGAAGCCGCCCGAGCGCGAGAACGCGATCCGGCGGATGCCAAAGCGCTCGCGGCGCTCGTCAAGCACCGCGCCGTCCTCCTGTCCGCGCACCGTCACGCGCGCGTGGTGCAGCGCGGGCAAGGCCGGCGACCAGAGCTGCGGCTGTGCCACCGTCAACGTGAGATCGACGTGCGTCGCTGCGCCCGGCGCCAGCGCCACCGCCGGACTGAAGCCGTGCGCGACGATGCGGCCCTCGCGTTCGAGTGCGACCTGCACGGAGATTATTGCCGCCGTGGCGCCCGTGTTGCGCACATGGGTGCGGACGCTGACAGTGGCCGTCGCCTCGTCGGCCGAGAGCGTGCGGATAAGCAACCCGCCTCCGCCGACTTCGCCGGCGGCGACCGCATCGGTGATCTGCACATCCGGGTAGCAGCGCAGTTCGGCGTCGCGGTAGAGTCCGCCATACCAGCAGAAATCGAGCTCGGCGTAGGGCTTGCCCGGCGGCACGTCGGGGTTGTCGCGGTTGTCGAGCCGGACGGTGAGCGTGTGCGGCCGTCCGTCGCGCAATGCGCGGGTGAGATCGATCTCGAACGGCAGGTAGCCGCCCTCGTGCCGGCCGACGGGCTGGTCGTCGAGGAACACCTCGGCGGTATGCATCGCCGCGCCGAAATAGGCGGCGATCCGCCCGGTGGGCGCACCGGCGGGCAGCTGCACCGTGCGTTCATATTCGCAGAGCCCGAGCCAGTGCTCGCGGCCGTCGAGATCGGCGACAAACGGCGAATGCGGCAACTGGACCTCGACCCAGGGCTCGGGGCGACCGGCGGCGGCCAGCCGGCGGAAGCGCCAGTCGCCGCCGAGCGGATAAACGTGCAAGCCCGCCGCGCCCGTTTTCATACCCGGCCGCGGCGGGCCTCGAGCGCGTCGCGTATCTCATAGGCCCGCGCCTTGCTCAGCGGATAATAGGCCAGCAGCGCGATCGCGACGACCGCCCAGACCGCGGTCGACCCGGCCAGCAGGAACCGCAGCCCGAGAATCGCGCCGGGGCTCTGGGCACCCCCGAGCGCGGCGTCAAAGCCCACGAGGTTGAGCGCCACGCCCGAGCCAAAGAAGGCGAGCGCGTAGCCGGTTTTCTGGATCCAGGAAAAGAGCGAACCGAGGATGCCCTCGCGCCTCAGGCCGTGGCGCAACTCGTCGTCGTCGCAAACGTCGGCGAGCATGGAGGGCATGAGGACGTTCAGCGCGGTCCAGACCGGACCGCACAGCAGGGGATCGAGCAGGATTTTCCAGGGATTGCCCGGCGTGAAGAGGAACCATTTGCCGAGCGCGCCGGCGAGCACGAGGAGAAATATCACGAGTAGCGTGGTGCGCTTCCCGTAGCGGTTGGCCATCCAGTTTACCGGGTAGATCATGCCGATGCCGAGGATGGCGTAGCCGGTGGAGAGGACCGCCTTCCATTTCGTGCCCTCGACGATGTCGCCGCCGCACATGTTGAACACGATCAGGTAGTAATCGATGTTGCTGGCGAGCATGCCGGCGAGAACCTGGCAGACGGTGAGACCGATGAGGACCGTGAAGGCGCGGTTGCTGAACGCCGCCCGGAACGCCGGGCCGAGGCGCACGCGCTCCTGCTTTTGGGCTTTCTTGTAATAGCGCTCGCGCACGAACAGACCCGGGATCATGCCGCAACCGCCCATCACCACGAGACCGACGATCCACCCGATGGAGCGCACGCCGACGAGCACCGAGCCGAAAATCGCGAGATTCGCCGCCCAGAACATCCAGCTGTAGGTCAGCTCGCCCAGTTTGCCAAAGAACCCGCCGAAGGCCGTGACCCGCGTGCGCTCCTGGTAATCCGGGGTCATCTCATAGGTGAGGCTCATCAACGGCACCGAGAAGATCGAGAAGCAGGTGTAGAAAACCAGCAGCGTCACCATCAGGTAGGCGACGGTCCCGGTCTGGCTCAGGCCCTCCGGCACCATCCAGATTGCGCCGAAAGCGAACGCCTGCAGGATCGCCCCGAGGACGATGATCGGCTTCCGCCGACCGAAACGGGAGTGGCAATTATCGGAAATCATCCCGACGATCGGATCTGTCAGGGCATCCCAAAATCGCGGGATCGCCAGCACCAGCCCAAGCAGCGCCGGGTTGATGCCGAGCACCATCTGGTAGACCGGGATCGCGAGGCTCTTCACTCCGGAGGTGCCGTAAAAGTGCGCCAGATAACCGACGCCGAGCGCCGTCTTTTCCTCGAAACTTACGCGATCTTCCGGGCGCGTTTCGCGTTCGGTGGTAGGGCCGGCGGCAGCGGCGGGTGCGGGGTCGGGCATGGTCGCGCCGGGGGATGGTTTCGCCTCACCGCGGCGCGCGGCCGAAATCGGCGCCGGGCAGCATCTCACCCTGATTATTGAACAGCGCACACGAGCCGCCGGCCCAGACGTTGAGACCGGGCGTCAGCACGGCTTCCGGATGCCAGTAGAGCACGCCGCGACCCCGGCCGCCAGGGACGGAATGCACGGCGGCAAGGACCTCGCCCAGAAACTGGCGCTGGCCCTCCGGTGTCTTCGGCCAGTTCATGTTCGGCCGGGTCGTCCACTGCTCGTCTTCCTTCCACGGGTAGGCCACCTCGGCCACGATGACCGGCCGCTGAAACTCCGCCGCGAGGACGTCGAGCGTGCCGCGCAGCCCGGCGATGCCGCCGTGCCAGTCGGGATAGTAGCTCACGCCGATGACGTCGAAACGCAACCCGGCGGCGCGCGCGTGGCGGAAAAACCAGAGACACTTGTCGCGTTGGCCCGGATTCTCTATCTGCAAAACAACCTTGGGCTGGCCGGGGCCGGACGGCACGGCGTCGATGCCCGCGCGCAACAAACGTGCCAGCCGCTCCCACGGGCCCGGGTCGCTGTCACCGTCGGCATATTCGACTCGGCCGTCCGGCCAGAGCAGGCCGTTGGTGATCTCGTTGCCGATCTGGATGTATTCCGGCGTCACGCCCTCGCGGGCGAAGCACGCCAGCACGTCGCGGGTGTAATCGCCCGTCTGTTGCACGAGCTGGTCGAACGCCAGCTGCGCCCAGGCGGCAGGCTTGAACTGCTTGCCCGGGTCGGCCCACGTGTCGGAGTAATGCAGGTCGAGCATCAGGGCCGCACCCGACGCCTTGACGCGCTTTGCCAGCGCGAGAGTGTAGGCGAGGTCGTTCGTGACCACGCCCTCGTGATTCGGATTCGCAAAGAGCCGCAGGCGAAAACAATTCATGCCCGACTGCCGGAAATGCGCGAGCGCGTCGCCGGTTTTGCCGGCGCGCTTGTAGCTGACGCCGTGCTGTTCGAAGACCGGCAGCGCCGACATATCGGCGCCGAGCAGAAAAGGCATCTCGGTTGCCGCGCCGCTCAAGGCACCCGATCCGGCGGCCAGCGTTCCCAGCAGCAGAGTTGTGCTCAACGCTGTCATTCGATGCCCGCTGGAACTATCCGGCGCACCGTGACACTCAACCACTAAACGCGCGCCTGGCCGGCGCGGCCGCGGCCGACCGGAGCGGGTCAGACCAGCACGAGCTCGCCGCCCTTGACCTTGAAGATGACGGTTGAGTCCTCGGCGACCTCGCCGCTGATGAGGGCCCGGGCTAGCCGGGTCTCGAGGTGGCGCTGCAGGAAACGCTTGAGCGGCCGCGCGCCAAAGACCGGGTCGTAACCCTTCTCGGCGACCCACTCCTGGGCCTGCTTGTCCAGCGTGACGGTGACGCGCTTGTCGGCGAGGCGGCGGTTGATGTCGGCGATAAGCAGGCTGACGATGCGCTCGATTTCCTCGAGCGAAAGTGGCTTGAAGAGCACGGTCTCGTCCACGCGGTTGAGGAACTCGGGCCGGAAGGCGGCGCGCAGGTCGGCCATCACGCTTTCCCGGACGCTCTCGGGAATCTCCGTGCCGGTCACCCCCTCGAGCAGATGGCGGCTGCCGATGTTCGAGGTCATGATGATGACGGTGTTCTTGAAATCCACCGTGCGGCCCTGCGAGTCGGTGATGCGCCCGTCGTCGAGCACCTGGAGCAGGACGTTGAACACGTCGGGGTGCGCCTTCTCGATCTCGTCGAAGAGAACGACGGCATACGGCTTGCGCCGCACGGCCTCGGACAGCTGTCCACCCTCGTCGTAGCCGACATAGCCCGGGGGCGCCCCGATCATGCGGGAGACGGAGTGCTTCTCCATGTATTCGGACATGTCGAGGCGGATGAGATTGGCCTCGGAGTCGAAGAGTTGCGCGGCGAGCGTCTTGGCGAGTTCGGTTTTGCCGACGCCGGTCGGCCCGAGGAACAGGAAGCTGCCGATCGGGCGGCGCGGATCCTTGATTCCGGCGCGCGCGCGCAGAATCGCCTCGCTGACGAGGCGCACGCCCTCGTCCTGGCCGATGACGCGCGTGTGCAGCTCATCCTCCAGCTTCAGGAGCTTCTCTTTTTCGCCCTGCAGCAGCTTGGACAGCGGGATGTGCGTCCACTTCGAGATGATCTCGGCGATCTCCTCGGCCGAGACCTCCTCCTTCACGAGCGTGGTCTTGGCGCCGCCGGTCTTCTCGGCCTTGGCCAGTTCCTTCTCGAGCTGGGGAATGCGGCCGTGGCGGAGCTCGGCGATCTTGTTCAAATCGTAATTGCGCTCGGCCTTGGCCATCTCGAGGCGGGCGGCCTCGAGCTCTTCGCGGACCTTTTGCACGCGCCCGAGGGATTCCTTCTCCTTCGACCAGACAGCCCGGAGTGCGGTGGCCTTCTCCTTGGCGTCGGCGAGCTCCTTGCGGAGCACCCCGAGCCGGCGCTTGGAGGCATCATCCTTTTCCTGCTTCAGCGCCGTCTCCTCGATCTCCAGCTGCATGACGCGGCGCTGGAGCTCGTCGAGCTCGGTGGGCAGCGAGTCGATCTCGGTGCGGATCATGGCGCAGGCCTCGTCCACGAGGTCAATGGCCTTGTCGGGCAGGAAGCGGTCGGAAATGTAACGATGCGAAAGCACGGCGGCCGACACGAGCGCGTTGTCCTGG
>JANNDM010000016.1:0-29140 GCA_031387725.1 Verrucomicrobiota bacterium
CGCAGGTCAGCCTCGATGGCCGCCAGGATCTCCCGCACGTCGGTCGGAGTCACGCGGCCGGCCTTGGGATCCACCGGCTCCAGCAGGCTGGCGTCGGCTTGCGCCATGAGCTGCTCGCGCAGGCTGCTCAGGATGATGCGAAACGGCTCGCGCGGATAACGCTGCCCCACCCGCGCCATCAGCTCGGAGGAGGCACGGCATTGCTCGGCCATCCGGCGGATGAGCGGGGAAAACTTCGCGCGCCGGTCGGACACAGTGATCGATCCCGCCAGGTTGTAAAGCGTATCGGCCAGCTTCTTGATCGCCATGCGCCGGTTCATCCGCAGCACCTGCGCGGTGACCTCCGCCGTCACGCCGGGATTGCCGTCGCGGTCCCCGCCGATCCACGAGCCGAAAGACAGCCAGCGCCGCGGCGCCTTCACCCCGGGATAATGCCGGTCGAGGGCCAATTGCAGGTCCTCGTGCAGCCGCGGCAGCAGCTGGAACAGTGTCCGGTCGAAATACCACAGGCCGGTGCGCGCCTCGTCGGCCACCTCGGGCCGCTCGGTGCGGCTGCGGTCGGTCAGCCAGAGCGAGACGATCTCGCGCTTGATGTCGTCGGGTGCGTGCTGGATCTCCTCCAGCGTGTGGCGGCGCAGGATGTCGCCAAGTGTGGCCAGCTTTTCGAGCATCGTGCGGCGCTTCGACTCGGTCGGGTGCGCCGTGAAGACGAGCTCGATGGCGAGGTGCTGGACGATTTTTTTGACGCGCGCCTTGGGCACGCCGGCTTCCTTCAATTCCTTCACCGCCGCCTCGATGGATTCGCGCATTGGCTCGCTCGGCTCTCCCGCCGCAATCGCGTTGTGGTGTTTCCGGCTGCGCTCACGGAGCAGCCGGATGCGGAAGTTTTCCTCGGCCAGGTTGACCAGCTCGAAATAGAGCGTGAAGGCCATCGCCTGGTTGACGGCCTCGGCCGGGGTCAGCCGGCTGACGGCCTGGGCCAGGTGGCGCGCGGCGGCGGCATCCCCGGCGCGGCTGCTCTTGGCCAGGGTGCGCAGGTTCTCGACCGTCGCGAGGGTCTGCTCGCCCTCGAGGGCGGCGATGGTCCGCCCCAGCGTGGCACCCAGGCTGCGGACCTCCGCCCGCAGTGCCGCCAGTTGATCGATTGCCTTGTTGGGTGCCGCCATTGCCTGGGAAATTCGCAGGTCTCAGGCCACCACGAAAGCGAAATTATCCGACCGGGGCGTCATAACCTCGCAGGCAGGGCCGTTGACAGTCCCGCATTGCCCCGTCAGCTTTTCGGCATGAAAGCCATGCTCCCGGCTTCCGCGCGGGCCCTGACGGTCACGGCGGGCTTGATTTTGCTCGCCGGGTTCATGGTCCTGTCACCCTCCGGGGCGTTTCTCGCCTTCGGCCTGGCGGCTTTGGTAGCTGCGCCGGCTGCATTTTTTGGGACGGGAAAGATGCGTCTGCTGGCGGCGGCCCTGTTGATCAGCGCCGTGCTTCTGGCGGTGGGCAAATATTCCGCCTTCCGCGCTGACCAGCAGCGCTATCGCGAGCGAGTCACGGCCACCCGATCGCCTGCCCCTCTCGCCCCGGCAACGGTGCGTTACATTTGAACAGCAATCAAACGCTCGGCGCGCTTACGTGATGAATGGCCGCAAGATCTTGGCCGCAATTTTTCTGCTCCTCGCGATGGCGAGCGGCTACATGACCTGGCTGATGGGGCGCGCCGGCGACGACGGCAAATGGTTGTTCGGCGTCTTCGCCATCTTCTTCCTGCTCCTGACCGTGGCGCCGCTGGTGCCGGAGTTTAAGAAGAAGCTCCCACCGGAGCCATCACCCAACACCCGCTTCGGGCCGCACTGGTATATGATGGGGGCGGCATTGGTGCTGGTGGGCTGTATCATCCTCGGCCTCATTGCCGCCATCCGCGCCATTTTGCAGTAGGGACGGCGATTCTGCACCGCTTGATATAATCCCCGCATGAAGCAATACCTTGCCCTGACCCGCCACTGGCTGCCCCCGCTGGGCGCCTTCACCTGCCTCCTGCTCATGGTTCGCGTGCTGTATGTCGGCCTGACTTCGGCCCACTCAAGCCTGAGCACGGGTGCGTGGATCGGGGCATTCCTGCTGGTGCTGGCGTTTGTACTTTACCGCCGGATGACCTGGGCGCGCTGGATCGCGGCCACCCTGTGCTTCATGCTCGGAGCCTTGAGTCTGGTCCTGCTGATCACGCGTTTCTTCCCGCCCGGCATTTTTGGTTCCACTGATGCCCCGATCGTCGAGCGGCCCTCCTTCGCCGTGACCTTCCTACTGCTGGCTCCCCCGGTGCTGCTCCTGCCGCTCATTGCGTATCTGCTCATGCCGGTGCGTGAAACGAAAGAGTAATAACGAAAGTTTCACGAACCCACTGTCCCCATTTGTGCCGGCCAACCCTCCAGCCAGAATCCCCATGCGCGCAATTATTCTTTTCTTCGCCCTAACTCTCATCACTGCCGGCGCGGTCGTGGCGGCTGAGTCTGGTCCCGAGCAGCGCCTCAGCGAGCAGATGATGACCTATTATCAGCACCCGGAGCCGGAGAAGTTTGTCGATCTGGTGAAGACACTCGTGCTCCTGGAAAAGATGCGCGGCAACCGGCCGGACCAAAACGTGTTGTTCCTGGGCAAGATCATGGCGCAAAACCCGGCGAGAATTGCGGGCTGGCTGGATGAGCTGGCCTTTCTGGAGGATCTGATGCCCAAGGATGCCGCCGTGCTGCATCGGGCAGCGTGGTATTCCGGCACGGCTGAGGCCAGAGCTTGGCTGAAAACCCACGGTCACGCCGACCTGGCCGCGAAGGAACCTCCGCCCCTGCTCGACAACGCGCCGATGGCCCTCGAGCCGTATCACCTCGATATGCTGTGGGAGTGGTTTTTTGCGACGGGCGAGGACGTGCCGGTTCGCCGCATCATCGGCTGCTTCCGACTCGCGCCTGCCACCCCGAAGACCGACTCCCTGGAACTGCCGCAGCCTCCGGCCGCCACGGCTGACCGGGTCGCCAGTGATATCGCCATGGCGAATCACCGCCTTGCCCATGCTGCCGTCTGGAGCACGGCGGCCAATGCCGCGACCCACCCGCGGGTGTTTGACCTGCTGCAAAAAATCAGCGCGGTCCCGACGCTCGATCCGATGCAGAAAGCGTGGGTGCAACAGGCGCTGAAGATCGCCACGGACTGGCGGCGCTCGCCGTAGCTACCCGGCGGCGAAAGCACCGCCAGGTTATTTCGCGGCCTTCGACTCAAGAATCACGAACGAATACTGGCGGGCGTCCGGATGGTAGATTTTGGCCCGGCGTTTCTCCTCGTCGTCATCCGGTTCGAGATACGCCATCATCAGATCGCCTTCAGCCAGAATATCGGGTTGGTGGAAAAACTGCGCACCAACCATGCCACCGCTCATCCTCTCTTCATATGCCTTGAGCGCGCGGGCCTCGTCTTTCAGATAACGTTCGTAACTGATCATGATCTTGTCGCCCGGGCGCAGCTTGGTCAGTGATTTCGTCACCACCATCACGTAGGCGACGATTACGATTCTGCCCGGCTCGTCATCAACCGACTCATCCTTGGTGATATGCACCTTCTCCACCATGAGCTTGAGGATTTCGGGCGCGGCCTTGCGCAGGGCATCCGGGTGAATTGCCGCCTGCGCCGCTATCAGCCCCAGACCCAGCAAGCCGATAATAACGCCGATTCTCTTCATGCGGCCGAATTCTGATCGCGGGGACGTTGACCGCAAGGCGCTATTCCATGCTAACGCCATTCGTGGCGTGGGTAGCGACGGGAGAGCGCGGGCTTGAGCTTCGGATAGACCTCGCGCCAGAAACTGCTAAGGTCGTCGGTCACCTGGATGGGGCGTTGGTTGGGGCAAAACGACTTCCTTGCATATTCGAAGTGTCACTTCGCATTTGCGAGAAAGATGGTCACGCCAGAAATGCGAGAAGTCGCCCAGGGCTGCAGCTAAGGCAAAGCCCGGCCGTGGCCGAGCATTACGGCTGCCGCGCGCGTTTTTGACTGCGCTCAAAAATCTCGTCAATGCCCTGCTTGGCGTAGATGCGCCGGGACACCTTCACATAATCGGTCGCGCACGGACGGAGTAATGTCAGAAAACGATGCGTCCGGGCCGGCCCGAGGCTGCGGGACAAAGCTTCTATGCCCCGCGTGGCAATATCCGCATCCTTGGCTATTCTGGTCATGGCTGGATGATTGACTGGCTACGTAAGCCACCGGGTTTGGCCGCGCGAACTAGACTTTGATGATCTCCGTTATCCGCACTTCCTTCACGGCATGGTCCACCCAGTAGGTAAAGAGGAACCCGTCAATCAGCAGATTCTCCACCGTGTGGCCGACCGCAACCTCCGTGCGGTAATCGCCAATCTCAAACGGATGCATGGCGAGTTGGTCGGCCAGATCCAAAACCTGCCGTTGTCTGCGCTTTGGGAGGCTCGCCACCATCGCTGCCGCTGGCAGTGAGAGATGGCTCGTGTAGCCTGGCTCAGCCATGGCCGAGCCGGGTGCGCAGCGCCGTCACGCTCACCTGCTGCCCTGCGGCCATTGCCGCCAGGCGTCTGGCCGTTTCTTTTTTCCATGCCGGCCGCTGCTGCCCACGCCGGAGGAGAAACGCCGACAGCTCACGTCGCTCTGTCTCAGAAACGCGGGAAAGGCTTTGCTTGAGCTCAAGAAAAGAGGTCGCGGTCATGGGCATAGGCTAGGCCGGGCGCTCCGCCGGTCAAGCACCCGCTTGGGCACACGTCACCGCCACTCATGCCGCGGATAGCGGCGGGACAGCTCGGTCTTAATCTTCGGGTATTGCTCCTTCCAGAAGTTGCTCAGGTCGTCGGTCACCTGGATGGGACGCTGGTTGGGGGCGAGCACCTCGATCTTCACCGCCACCCGGCCGTGGCCGAGGGTGAACTTGGAATTCACCCCGTAGAGCTCCTGGATGCGCGCACTCAGCACCGGCGGGCCGTCCTTCGTATAGGTCAACCGCGCATTGCGGCCGTTGGCCATGACTAGTCGCTCGGGCAGATACTCGTCCAGCACCGCCAATTGCTCAGCGAGCAACCAGTCGCGCAGCACCGGCATGACCGACTTGTCCTTCAGTTCGCGGGCGCCATAGCTGCCATAGCAGATTTGCTCGATCAATGTGGCACGGTCAGCGTAGGTGATCGGGTTGACCTCCAACTCCGGCCACCACTTGGCCAGGCAGTTCACCCGGATGATCCACTGCTCCACCGCTTCATTCCATTCGCTCAGCACAATCCGTCCCGCCAGCACTTCGCGAGCGAGCAAGGCCGCGGCCTCGCCCTCGGCGGGTTCCTCGGCGGTCTGCTTTGATTCGAGCACGAGGTCGCGGAAGCGTCGCTCCTTCCGCGCCAGCACCCTCTTAGCGGTCTCGTCGTAGATCACGCCGCCCGTGTCAACGAAGTCCTCCGGAAACAATTCCTTGAGCCAGGGCTCCTCGATGGCCGTGCAGAGATTGAGCAGCACGTTCACCTCTCCCCTGCTCTCGATCTCGGTGATTTCTGCCGCGACCAGTAGCGGTGCCTGGTCGATGCCACTCTCGCGGGCGAGCACACCGCGACGCTTGTGCACCAACTCGCAGCGCAGCGTGCCCTTGTCGAGCCGCCGGGCCAGATGGTCGCTGAAGCCGACCAGCACGCACTTCCGCACTGCGACGCCGTCGATCCGCTTTTCGGTGATATCCAGCTTCTCGGCCTGGGCGATCTCGAGAAACTGCTCGAACAGCGGCCCGACGGCGCGCACGCCCTGAATATGGATGCCGAGCCGCCGGCAGGCGTCCGGGTTGTAGCCCGCCTTGTCGGCATAGCGCCACGCCCGCATCAGCAGGAAGAAGTCTGACTCGTGCTCCTCGCCGAACAGGTCGTCGCGCGCCTCGGCCGTGCGCTTGTCCACATTGCGGAGCAGGAAGTTCCGACCCTGCGTCAGCGCGGCCATCAGCGCCACGGAGCGCACACAGCCGTAGTCGTGCGCCGCGAGAAACATCCGGGCATAGCGCGGATGCATCGGGAAGCGCAGCATCCGCCGGCCCAGTTCGGTGATGGTAAGGTGGTCCGTGCGCTCCGCGCGCGGACTGTCGTCACGCGGAGCGTGACGACCACCCAAGGCCCCCAGATCCTCAAGCAGCGTCTCGGCCCGGTCCAAGGCCTTGGGCTCGGGCTTCTCCAGCCAAGGGAAATTGTAGATGTCGTCGATACCGGCCGCTTTGAGTGTCAGCACCACCTCGGCGAGATCGAGGCGCTTGACCTCGGGCAGCTCCTGCAGAGGCCGCTTCTCATGCTCGCGCTCGGTCCACAGCCGGACGCATACGCCCGGCGCCGTGCGGCCGGCGCGACCGGCGCGCTGGTCGGACGAAGCGACGCTGATCTTCTCGATGAGCAGGGTATTGATGCCCCGGTGCGGGTCGTAGCGGGCGACGCGGGCCAGGCCGCAGTCCACCACCGCCATGACACCGTCGATGGTCAGCGAGGTCTCGGCGACGTTGGTCGAGACAATGATCTTGCGGGTGTCGTAACGCGCCACCGCGCGGTCCTGCTGTTCAGGTGGCAACTCGCCGTGCAATGGGTAACAAACGAAGCCGCGCAGGGCATGCGAACCCTGCACGTCCTGCACCGTCCGGCTGATTTCAAACGCCCCGGGCATGAAGACGAGGATGTCGCCCGTGCTGTTCGCGGCGATGCGTTCGCACTCGCGGGTCGCGACGACCCAAACCGGGTCGTGCTCGAAGTCCACGGCCTTGGACAGGTATTCGATGTTCACCGGGAAGGTGCGACCCTGGGAGGTCAGCACTTCGCACGGCGCGAGGTAGTTTTTCAGCAGGGCCGCGTCGAGCGTGGCCGACATGACGATGATCTTGAGGTCGGGCCGGGTGGATTGCTGGATCTGCAGCGCGCGGGCCAGGGAGATGTCGCCGTAGAGGTGGCGCTCATGGAATTCGTCGAAGATGATTGCGCTGATCCCCCGCAGGCTTTGGTCGAAGGACATCTGCCGGAGCAAAATGCCCTCGGTCACGAAGCGGATGCGCGTCGCCTTGGAGACGCGCGAGTCCAGCCGGATCTGGTAACCGACCACATCGCCCAACTTGGTCCCGACCTCCTCGGCGACGCGTTTGGCCAGCATGCGCGCCGCCAGCCGGCGCGGCTGGAGGACGACGACCTCGCCCGCGCCGAGCAGGCCGTGGTTGAGCAGCATCTGCGGCACCTGGGTGGATTTGCCCGAGCCCGTCGGCGCCGACACGATGAGCCGGCCCGGCCCCTTGACGGCCGCGAGGATCCGGTCCTCGAGTTCGTAGATGGGCAGTTCGCGCGGGGCAGGCATTAGATTTGGGACAGAATCAACAGAAGGGACGAAAGGAAGACGCAAAAGCCCAATACGGAGGGAGTCTGTCAATTCCGTTAATTCTGTCCAAGCTCTGGTGCTTGGGAAGAACCGGAGTTGCCCGGACCGGACCCAAAAGCGCGGCTTGACTGTGCTTACGTAAGAATTTTATTTATACGTATGAAGACCAAGCTCACCCTTTCAGTCAGCGCCAAGTCCGTCCAGCGAGCCAAGGCCGTCGCCCGGCACCGTGGCGTGCCGCTCTCCCGCCTAGTGGAGGAGCATTTCGATCGGCTGGCACCAGCCGGAGGGAAAAACGACAGCGCCGAATTCTTCAAACGCTGGCAAGGTGCGTTCAAACTCGATCCGACCGCGCTCAAGGACGAGCGCATCGCCGCAATCGTGGCAAAGCATGTGCGGTGAAGGCCCTGTTCGACACCAACATCCTGCTGGACGTGGCATTGGACCGCCCAGGGCTAGCTGCGTCCAGTCGCTCCGCCCTGACTTGGGGATTCGAGCATCCCGGCAAAGCCTGCCTCGCCTGGCACTCGGTGGCGACCCTGGCCTATTTCGTCGTCAAGCAAGGCTGGCGTGACCGGATCCGCCCACTGGTCGGCGAGCTCGTGGCTCGCCTCGACATCGCCGGCGGCTCCGACCGGGAACTGCTGCGGGCCATCGAACTGCCGCTCCCTGATTTCGAGGATGCCATGATCGCGGCATTGGCTGAGAGCGCGGGGGCCACTCACATCGTCACGCGCAACACGTCTGATTTCCGCCGGTCCCCCGTGAAAGCGGTCAGCCCGGAAGATTTTGTCCGGCTGGTCACGAAGAACTGACCGCGGCGGCGCGGCTGGAGCACGACGACCTCTCCGGCCCCGCGTAATTCCTTTCGATTCAGGAATAACCCCACGATCAAGTTGCTCCCTCCTAGGTGCACCGAGCCATCGTTCTCCTGCTGTTGAGTGTATTGGCCCCGGGGGCCGGGGCGGCCGCACCGGATCTTTTTGAAGGATTCAAGGGTGATTGGCGTTCCAAGTGGCAGGAGGAGAAATTGTCCGCCCGGCCCACCCTCTACTCCGTGGTCGCGGACGAAACCGGCAGTTCCGTCCTGTACGCGCACAGTGTTTCCGCCCACGCCGGGCTGCTGCGTCCGCTGGGACTGGTCGCGCCCACCAGGGCCACGCTGCGCTGGCGCTGGAAAGTGCCGCAGGCGCTGACCGGCAACGACCGCGAGCGCACGCGGGCCGGTGACGATTACGCGGCGCGGGTCTTCGTGGTGTTTGAGACCTCGGCCTGGCCGCTGCGCACGCGGGCCATCAATTACGTCTGGGCGGCCCGCGAGGCGGTGGGCGCGGTTTTCCCCAGTCCCTACACCCGCAATGTCGGCATGGTTGTCCTGCGCTCGGGCGACACCGAGGCCGGGGTCTGGCAAGACGAGCACCGGGATGTGCTGGCGGACTACCGGGGGTTTTTCGGCGAGCCGCCCACCCGCATCACCGCGGTCGCCATTCTCGTCGACACCGACAATACGGGAAAATCCGCCGAGGCGTGGTTTGCCGGCTTGAGCCTGGAAAGCACTCCGCTCTTTTCTGGAGCCACCCCGTGAAAATCTCCGTCATCATCCCCACCCTCAGCGAAGCGGCCAGCCTGGCGGCCACGCTGGACCGGGTCCGGTCCGTCCTGCCCCAGGCCGAACTGATCGTCGCCGATGGCGGCAGCACCGACGGAACACCTGGCATCGCGCTGGTCCATGGAGCCAAGCTGGTAACGACGCCCCGGGGACGCGGGCGTCAGCTCGCCGCCGGCGCGGAAGCGGCGCACGGCAATCTGTTGCTATTTCTGCATGCGGATACCCTGCTGCCCCCCGACACCGCGGAAGTGCTGGCCAGCGCGTTTGCCGACGACCGGACCCAGATCGGCTCGTTCCGGCTTCGTTTCGACCGGGCCGGATGGTTTCTGCACAGCTGCGGCTGGTTCACCCGCTTCGACTCGGTCTTCACCCGCTTTGGTGACCAGGGCATTGTGGTCCGCCGGGATTTCTACGGACAACTCGGTGGATTTCCCGCCTGGCCGTTGTTCGAGGACGTGGAACTGCTGCGCCGGGCGCGCCGGCTCACCCCGGTCGTCAGCTTTCCCGCCGCGGTTACAACCTCGGCCCGTCGCTTTCAACGCGCCGGCCACCTGCGGCAGCAATGGCGCAACGGCTGGCTGCTCTGCCGATTCCTGGCCGGCGCCTCGCCCCATGCCCTGGCCGCCGAATATCTGGCGGAGCCCGCGGTCGCACCGACGCCATGATTCCCCGGCTCCTGCTTTTTCTCCTGACCCTCACGGCGGCCGGCGCCAGCACCGCCAGTCATGCTCTGCTCACCGCCGTGCTGGCCGACCACGTGAAGGACGGACTGGTCAATTACGCTGCGCTGAAGGCCGACTCGCGGCTGACCCGCTACCTCGGCCAGCTCGCGGCCACCGACCCGGCCGCCCTCGCCAGCGACCCGGAGCGACTGGCGCTCTGGCTCAACGCCTACAATGCCTACACCCTCAAACTCATCATCGACCGCGAGCCGGCCAGGAGCATCACCGAGATCGGCACAGGGGGCCTGGCGCTCGGCACGTTGTTGAAAACCACGGCGTGGGACATCCGCTTCGCCGAGGTCGGCGGCAAGAAATACACCCTGAACGAAATCGAGCACGAGGTGATCCGCGCGCAGTTCAAGGATGCCCGCGCCCATTTCGCGCTCAACTGCGCCTCCGGTTCCTGCCCTATCCTGCGGACCGAGGCCTACGAGGCCGGCCAGCTCGATGCCCAGCTCGACGAGCAAGGCCGCCTGTTCCTGCGCGACAGCACGCGCAACCGCTTCGACCTCCCGACCAAGACCGCGCACCTCTCCAGCCTCTTCAAGTGGTATGGGAAGGACTTCGGAGCCGACGACCGCCAGGCGCTGCTCGCCGCGGCCAAGTTTGCCGCACCGGATGTCCGCCAGGCCATCGAGGCCGACCCGGCCGCCTGGAAGGTGAAGTTCCTCGCCTACGACTGGTCGTTGAACGACCTGAACCCGTGAACAGGGCCTCTCCTTTCTCCCCGCCACCCCGCATTGCCCTGCTGCTCAAGGCACCGCGACCCGGGACCGTGAAGACCCGGCTGGCCGCGACCGTGGGCGCGGCCAGGGCGGTTGCGATCTACCGGCAGCTGACCGAGTGGCAGCTTCGCGCCCTGCCCGACGACTGGCCCGTCACCGTCTATTACGATCCGCCGGATGCCGGTGAGCAAATGGCCCAATGGCTGGATCCCTGGCGCCAGGGGCTGCGCTATGTGGCGCAATGTCCCGGTGACCTGGGTGCGCGTCTGACCGCGGCTTTTGCGAAGGAGTTTTCCCATGCCCCCGGGCCGGTGCTCGCCATCGGGGGCGACTGCCCCGGGATGGATGGCATGATCCTGGCGGCGGCGGCCCAGGCCATGCAAACCGCGGAAGTGGTGCTCGGCCCCGCGGTTGACGGCGGTTATTATCTGATCGGGCTCAAGGCCCCGCATCCGTCCCTCTTTTGCGGCATCGCCTGGAGCACGGCGGCCGTGCTGGCCCAGACCCGGGCGCTGGTGCGGAAAAACCGCCTGCGTTGCCACGAACTGCCCTGGTTGGAGGATGTGGACGACGCGGCCAGCCTGAGCCGGGCCTGGGAGAACTGCCGCTTGCCCGTCACCGCCTGACCCCGCGCCTGTGAACAACCGGCGAACAAGCGGTTGGGCCCAAGTTATTCACGCGGCGTGATGCAAAAACCCGGCACCTGCCGGTGAACAAGTTGAGAGGAAGAAGCCCTTCACTTTTCGCAGGAACGGACGCAACTTTTCACCGTTCCTTGATAGAACAGTCGCAGCGCGGCGGCATGAAAAACCCGCTGAGAGCGCGACTGGGATAATCCCGGGCAACCGGGGAAAGGTAGGCGTTAATTGGTGACGCCCTCCCCTCAGCGGCGCGAGCCGCAGGCAGGCAAATATCACCAGTTCCTCTGGACGGCGTCGCAGCCGATCCAGTTTTGCGACAAAGGAGCTGTGCGACGAGGCGCGAACTTAGAAACCGCGTCCGAGTCGAGTCAGGTCCAAGGCCAGTTTCGGGCCTTGCGCTGATGCAGTTACCCAGAGGGTTATGGTTGCTACTGTATAACCAGGACGCAGCGCAGTGTTCCGGTGGGTCCACCCCACCAAAAGGCCCGGCCCTAACAAGCGGGGCGCGAAAGGGGCACGGCGCAGCGGGGAGCGGGCGAGTCTGGCAAAGCTCGCAAAACCTCCTCCTTGGGGCGGCACGTAAAACCGCGTCACCCAACCGCAAGTCGAACGCAACCTGAGAGGTAAGAGGTCAGACCCGTCACACGGGGCCAACGCCCGGCCAAAAGCCGGGGCCGTCCCCGTGGCCAGGTGCTGGTGCGAAATGCAGACGTTGCAGGCGTGCCAACACCCGTCCGGCGAGTTCACCATCGGCAGATGGAACCGAACCGGGCGCAGAGGCCTCACTCGATAGATTCCGGTTCTGAAAAGGCCGGGACGGTCCCGCTATGAGACCGACAGCACCGCATGCCGCGGTGAGTGGCGTCGGGAAGCACACGGCCCGCGAAAGCGAGGCGCCCAATGTTGTGCGAATGGGAAAGAGTGCGTGGCGAGCACCCACCCCCAATTTTGGCCCGGGAGCCGCAAGGCTCCCGGGCCTCAATCTTTCGTCAGAGTCCCTTTGTCAGCGCGCTGGGCCCAGGTGAGACCCGGAACCTTCGAGCCCCGCCGGGCCCGGTGCGCTGACCGTCCGCCCCACACACAGGTGCGGGGACCAGCCGTCGCTCTTCGAGCTATGGCCGACAGGCAGACACCGGTCTGCGAGCACCCAGCAATGGTGTATCAAGGTGGAGCGCGTTGGCCCCAACGCGCTGCCTTTCAAACGATACCGTTTAAGCGCGCTGTGGTCAGCGCGCTCCCCCTTCCCGTGCCAGCAAGACAGGCCAATGTTCTGCTTGCCTTGGGCAAATGGGCGGCGCACGTTGGGCCTCTTTTTCCAACGAACTATCGCCTCCGGCCATGAACCAGAACATCCGCAATATCGCCATTATCGCCCACGTTGACCACGGGAAAACCACCCTTGTGGACAAGCTGCTGAAGGAAGGCGGTGTCTACCGCGCCAACCAGCGGGTCGAGGAACGCGCCATGGACTCCATGGACCTCGAAAAGGAGAAAGGCATCACCATCAAGGCGAAGAACACGTCCGTCCATTGGAAGGACAAGATCGTCAACATCGTCGACACCCCCGGCCACGCCGATTTCGGCGGCGAAGTCGAGCGCGCCCTCCGGATGGTGGATGGCGTTCTCCTCGTCATTGATGCCTACGACGGGCCCCAGGCCCAGACCCGTTTCGTGCTCCGCAAGGCCCTCGCTCACGGCCTCAAGGTCGTGCTGGTCATCAACAAGATCGACCGAGAGAACGCCGAACCGGCCAAGATGTATGACAAGGTGCTCGAACTCCTCATGGAGCTCAACGCCTCCGAGGAGCAGTTCGACGCCCCTGTCGTCTACGGCTCCGGCCGCGACGGATACATGATGTATCAGCTCGGCGAGGAGAAGAAGGACATGTCACCGCTCTTCCAGACCATCCTCGACCACGTCCCGCCCCCGTTTGCGAAGCCCAACGGACCCTTCCACATGCTCGTGTCCAACATCGATTGGAGCGACTATGTGGGCCGCATCGCCGTCGGCAAGATCCTCGGCGGCACCGCCAACATCGGCGATCCCGTGTTCATCGTGCGCCATGCCGACGGCAAACGCATCCGCGCCAAGATCACCAAGGTCTTCGAGTTCACCGGTCTCGGCACCCGCGAGACCGAGACCGCCGTCGCCGGCAACATCGTCGGCCTCTCCGGTTTCGAGGATATTGACATCGGTGACACCCTCACCGCCGACGAGGCCGGCCACGCCCTGCCCTTCACCCAGATCGACCCGCCGACCCTGGAGATGCAGTTCTGCGTCAACGACGGGCCGCTCGTCGGCCAGGAAGGCAAGCTCGTCACCTCCCGCCAGCTGCGCGAGCGCCTGATGCGCGAACTGAAGACCAACGTCTCCATCTACATCGAGGACACCGACAAGGCCGGCATCTTCAACGTCAAGGCCCGCGGCGCCATGCAGGTCGCCGTGCTCGTCGAGACCATGCGCCGCGAGGGTTTCGAGCTGCTCGTCTCCCGCCCGACCGTGATCGAGAAGACCGTGGACGGTGCCCGCCACGAACCCTTTGAGACGGTCTGGATCGAAGTGCCCGACGAATGCGTCGGCGCCATCATGCAGAACCTGGCCAATCGCAAGGGCCGCCTCACCAACATGGAGAAGCTTCCGCACTCCACCATGCTCGAGGCCGCCATCACCACCCGCGGCCTCATCGGCATGGAAATCGATGTCGTCAACGCCACCAGCGGCCGCGGCGTGCTCAGCCATCTTTTCAAGGAATACGGCCCCTACGCCGGTGAGGTGCTCACCCGGATCACGGGCACCATCATGGCGACCGAGGCCGGCGAGACCACGGGCTACGCGCTGGTGATGTGCCAGGAGCGCGGCAAGCTCTTCGTCAATCCCGGCGAGCAGGTCTATGAAGGCATGATCATCGGCGAGAATCCCCGCAACGAGGACATCGCCGTCAACGCCGTGCGCGCGAAACAGCTCACCAACTTCCGCTCCCAAGGTTCGGGTGTGGCCACCGGGCTCACCCCGGCGTCAAAGTTGTCCCTCGAGCGCGCCATCGAATACATCGCCACCGACGAGTTGGTGGAGGTCACGCCGAAGAGCCTGCGCCTCCGCAAGCGCATCCTGAACAACGCCGCCCGCCAGAAGGCCGTCAAGGCCGGCAAGGCCTGAGCCGCCCGCTCCCCGGGCGGCGTTTTTTGACCGCCAGGCAAGCGGGTGGAACCTGGCCTCTGGACGGGTTGGCTTGAGCGGCGGAGAAGAAAACGCGTCCGGAGGCCGCGTTCCACCACGGTCAACTGCATGGCTGAGGCACGGCCGAGCCTTGACACCCAGCATGTAGCTACTATTTGTAGCTACATGACGCACACGGCCAAACTTTTTCGCACCGGCGGCTCGCAGGCGCTGCGCCTGCCCAAGGCCTTCCGCTTCGAGGGCGACACGGTGATGCTCCGGCGGACCAATGCCGGCGTGCTGATTTCTCCCGCCAAAAGCAGCGCCGCCCAGCTTCGCACGCGGCTGCTCGCAATCGCCGCCAGCGGCGGCCGCGATTTCCCCGAGCCCGACCGTGCCACCACGGCTGACCTTCCTCGCGGGAGTCTTTGAGCTGTGCTCTACCTGCCCGATACGAATGCCTGCGTCCGTTTTCTGCGTAATGACCCGCGCGTCGTTGCCGCCTGGGCCAGATCAGGCCCGCAGCTTCGTCTGTCCGTCATCGTCGTGGCCGAACTCCAGCACGGCGCCGCAAAATCCGCGAACCCGCGCCACCGGGAGCAACTCGACGACCTCGTCGCCACGTTGCCCGTCGAACCTTTCACGTTGGACGACACCCACGAATACAGCCGGATTCGAATGGCCCTGGAAAAAAAAGGCCAACCCATCGGCCCGCTTGACCTGTTGATCGCCGCGCATGCCCTTCGTCTCGGCGCGGTGCTCGTCACGCACAACGTCCGCGAATTCTCCCGCGTGCCCGGCCTCCGTTGCGAAGACTGGCAAGCCGCTTAACGCCCCAAGCTCCGCGTTCGGCCAGGCGCAGGATCCAATCCCCTTGTCGATCACATGTCCCATCGCCGGCTGAGCAGCCGGGCGGCAAAGCCCGGTCAGCCGTAGGGCGACCGGGAAGTCGCGGCCTGGCGAATCCGGGCGACCCGCGCGGCGATCTCGCCCGACAACTTAAACCGCTGGCGAAGGCTTGCGGTCGCCACGCCCAGCTCGCCGAGCCACTCCCAGCCGCTGCCCGACACAAAAGTGGCCGCCGCCGCCAGGATTTCACCGGCCTCGGCCTGCCCGTCGGCCCGGAGCAGGGTGGCCGTTTCCAGCGCGAATTCCCGCAGGGCCGAGGGGGACTCAAACTTGGTCATGGCCGGGCCCGGGTTTCACTTCGCGGGCACCGCTGCGGGCGCGAGGCCGCTGGTCTCGCGCTCGATCTCCGCCGCCTTGATGAGGCCGTGGGCGCTGGAGTGGCCGGTGAACTTCACGCAAAGCTTGTCCATGATGACATAGACAATGGGGATCACGTAGAGGGTGATGACGGTGGCCAGCATGAGACCGCCGACCACGACAAGGCCCATCGGGTTGCGGGACTCCGCCCCGGCGCCGCTGGCGAAGGCGATCGGCACGGCCCCCAGCACGGTGGAGATGGAGGTCATCAAAATGGGCCGGAACCGGATGGTCGCGGCCTCGAAGGCGGCCTCCACCGCACTCTCGCCTTTCGTCACCTGGAGCTGGTTGGCAAACTCGACAATGAGGATGCCGTTCTTGGCCACCAGGCCGATGAGCATGATGAGCCCGAAGCGGGAGAAGAGGTTGTCGGTCATCGGTGCGCCCCAATAGCGCGTGCAGTAGAGCACCAGCAGGCCACCGGCCACGGCGATGAAGACGCCCGTGAAGATCGTAATGGGGTGGATCCACGATTCAAATTGCGCCGCGAGGATCAGAAAGGTGAACACCAGCGCCAGGCCGAAAAGAACGAGGGTGTCGTTGCTGCTCTCGACAAACTCCCGGGTCTCGCCGTCCCAGGCATAGGTGTAGCCGGGCGGCAGCATCTTCTGGCTGATGCCGGAGAGGAAGGTCACGCCGTCGCCGATGGTGCGCCCCTCCCCCAGCTGGGCGGAGACCGTGACGGAACGCAGCCGGTTGAAATGCGGATAGCTCTCGGGCACCGTCTTTTCGGACCAACTGACGACATTGCTTAACTGCACGAGCACCCCGTCGGTCGAGCGCACGTAGAGCCGGGAGAGGTCGCTCGGGGTGGCGCGGTTCGCATCGGTCACCTGCACGATGGCGTAATACTGCTGATTGCCGCGCTGGAACTCCGTGACGCGCCGCCCGCCCAGCAAGGACTCCAAGGTGGAGGCGATGGCGCTGACCGGCACCCGGAGGTCGGCTGCCTTGGAGCGGTCAATCTTAACGTCGACCTGCGGCTTGGTCGGCGACGGGTCCACCCGGGGCTGGGTGAACTGGCCGCTCTCGCGCATGGCCTTGAGATACTCGCCCCCCAGCCGCTGGAGCTCGTTGAAATCGCTGCCCAGCAGGACCATTTGGATACCGCCTCCACTACCGCCGCGGCCGCTGCTGAAGGGCCGGATCGGGCTGGCCACCGCCTGCCCACCGGTGACCATTTTCTGGAAATTGCGCCGAAGTTCGGCGGTGATTTCCTGCGTTTTGCGGGTGCGCTCCTCCCAGGGTTTGAGGGTGGCAAAGACAAAGGCCCGGCCGCCGTCGCCCGTGCGGTGGAAGGTGCGGTCGACTTCCGGGATTTTCAGGATCATCTGCTCCATGTCCACGGAGTAGAGCTTCAGGTATTCCGGCGTGGCGCCGATGGGGGCGATGAGGTTGGCCACAAAAATGCCCCGGTCCTCCAAGGGGGTGAGTTCGCGCTGGAGCTGGGTGTAGAGGGCCAGTCCCGCGACGGTGAACAGCAGGGCGCCCAACAGCACGAGGGGCTTCACCTTGAAGGCGCCGCGTAGGGTGCCGGCAAACCGGCCGTTCAACCAGACGTAGAACGGCTCGGTCTGGTTGTAGAACCACCCATGTTGCGCCTGGCCGGCCAAGATTTTGGTCCGCAGCACGCGCGAGCACATCATGGGCGTCAGCGTGAGCGCCACAAAGGCGGAAACCAGCACGGACACCGCCAGGGTGATGCCGAATTCGAAGAACAGCCGCCCCGTCTGCCCCGATTGAAAGGCCACCGGCAGGAACACGGCGGCCAGGGTCAGGGTGGTCGCGATCACGGCAAAGGCCACCTGCCGGGCACCGTAAATGGCGGCATGGATCGGGTTCTCCCCTTCCTCGATGCGGCGGTAGATGTTTTCCAGCATCACGATGGCATCGTCCACGACCAGGCCGACCGCCAGCACGAGCGCGAGCAAGGTGAGGGTGTTGATGGTGAAACCCATCCACGACATCACGGCGAATGAGCCGATGATCGAGACGGGGATGGCCACCAGGGGCACAAGAGTGGCGCGCCAGTCCCGCAGAAACAAAAAGATCATCAACACGACCAGGGTCGCGGCTTCCCACAGGGTCTTGTAAACCTCCCGCACCGAGCGGTCGACGAACACCGAGCTGTCGAAACCCACCTCCACGGTGATACCGTCGGGCAGGTCCGCCTTGATGAGCGGGACCATATCCTTCACCGCGTTGGCCACATCGAGCACATTGGCCTGCGCCTGCCGCAACACCTGCACCCCGACGGTGCGTTTGCCTTTGAAGAAACCCTCGGACCGGTAATCCTCCGAGCCCAGCTCGACGCGGCCGAGGTCGCTGAACTTGACCTGATAGTTGCCCCGGGTGGCCACGACCAGGTTTTCAAACTCGCTCACCTGCGTCATGCGACCCTCGATCCTGACGGGGAACTCGCGCGAGCTGGACTCGATGCGTCCGCCGGGAATCTCCACGTTTTGCTGGCGCAGGGCGTTCTCCACGTCGGAGACCGTGAGCTGGTGGGCCGCGAGCTTGTCGCTGTCGACCCAGAGCCGCATGGCATAGCGCGGGCCGCGAATATTGACCACGCCGACCCCGGCGATAGCCTGCAACCGTTGCACGGCCACGCGTTCGACCAGTTCGACCACCTCCTGCCGGCTGTAACGCTGGGAACTGAAGGCCAGGGTGATGACCGGGTTGGAATCGGCGTCGGCCTTGGTGATGACGGGCTCATTGATCTCATCGGGCAGCCGGCCCCGGCCGCGACTGACCCGGTCGCGCACGTCATTGGCCGCCTCGTCGATATTGCGGTTGAGACCAAATTCGATGGTGATGTTGGAGGATTCCTCCCGGGAGCTGGAGCGGATGACCCGGATGCCATCAATGCTGGCGATCTCCTTTTCCAACGGCTCGGTGATCCTCGCCTCCACGACCTCGGCCGAAGCTCCGCGATAGTTGGTCTCAACCGTGACCACCGGGGAGTCGATCAGCGGATATTCGCGCACCGGCAGTTTCTGAAAGCTGAGCAGGCCGATGAGCACCACGAGGATGGACGCCACGAGCGCAACGACCGGGCGCTTGATCGAAACGTCGGAGAGCAACATGGCTTACTCCCCCAACCGGAACTCAACGCGCAGCGGACGAGGCTCCACCTTGATGCCCGGATAAAGCACCAAGGCCCCCACGCCCGACGCCACCACGGACAATTCTTCGGACAACGTGGCCGGGGCCACCGCCGTTACCTCGACGAGGCCGCGCTCCCGCAGTCCCAGCAGCACCGGCACAAAATCCGCCACCTTGTCGCCTCCCTGGTCCCGCACGATGATCAACTGCGGGCCGGAGCCTGTCGTGAGGATGGCGCCTTCCGGCACGGTCAGAACCCCCCGATGCACCTCGAGCACCAGCTCGATGCCGGCAAACATGCCGGGCTGGAACCCGGCCGGATTCTCCGTCACGTAACCCTTGACCTGGCTGGAGCGCGTGCTGCGGTCGATGACCGAGGAGATGAAGTAGACCTCGCCTTGGGCGCGGGCCTCGCCGGCCGGGGTCTGCGCCCGCACGGTGAAGGTGGTGCCGGCTTTGACCTTGGACGTAAAGCGCTCGGGCACCGCGAAGTCGATCTTCAGCCGGCTCAGGTCGTCGAGCGTCGTGATCACCGTGGCGGCGGTGATGTAATCGCCCGGCGAAATGGTGCGGGCCCCCACGACCCCGTCGAACGGAGCCTTGATCTCGGTCTTGGCCACGCGGACCCGCAACAGGTTCTGCGCGGCGACCGCGGACGAATGATCGGAACGGACGCGGTCGGCCTCGGCCTGCGACATGGAACGGGCCTCGGTGAGGTTCTCACTGCGCTTCAGGTTGAGCTCGGCCAGATGGAACGTGGCCTCCGCCTGCGCCAGTTGCGCGCGGAGCTCGGCATCGTCAATCTTGACCAGCACCTGGTCCTTGGTGACGTGCTCGCCCTCCTGAAATTGCACGGACCGCACCTGCCCCGAGATTTCCGCCCGAAGCTGGGCGGATTCATTGGCCGCCAAGGAACCGACCAGGGAAAGCGACTCGACCAGGTCCCGCCGGGAGATATTGGTCACCTCCACCGGTTGGCGGAGCGAAAAGACCGCGGCGGCCGGACCGGCCGACTTTTTCCCGCAGCCGGTCGTCAGGGCGAGAGCCATGGCACAACTGACCAGGATAAGACGATGATAAGATTGGTGCATTTAGGGTGCCTCGATTCCGAACAGCGGGGAGCTTCCCGTAAGACGGCAGCTCAGCCCGTTAGTTTCGCGTAATCCCCGGCACTCAGCAGCCCGGCGACATCGGCCGGGTTGGCCAATTTCAGCTTCATGATCCAAGCGTCCGTGTAGGGCACTTGGTTGATTTTTTCCGGGTTGGCGTCGAGTGCCTTGTTGACCTCGAGCACCGTGCCGGCGACCGGGGCGTAAACGTCGGAGGCGGCCTTGACCGATTCCACGACGCCGAAGGTATCGCCGGCCTTGAGCGCCGCGCCGACCTTGGGCAGCTGGACAAAGGTGATGTCGCCGAGACTGCTCTGGGCGTAGTCGGTGATGCCAACGGTCGCGGTGCCGTCGGCGGCAACCTTGAGCCACTCGTGGGACTTGGCGTATTTGAGATCAGCGGGAATGTTGCTCATGGGAAAATCGAGGAAAGTGCTTAACCACTAATAGACACGAATACACCCTAATTTCGACCTTCGTGTCCATTCGTGTTTATTCGTGGTTGCCTAGCCTTTCTTCAGCGGGACGAAGGGTGGCTTGACGAGTGACAAATTCAGCTTGGTGCCGCGGATGTCCACGACGAGCGCCTCCTTGGCGGCCCCTGCGTCGACCAAGGCGGAACCGATGGCCTCGTTCAAAATGGGTGACATCGTGCCGGAAACCACGATCCCGACCACGGCACCGGTGGTGTTGAGCACAGGGGTCTCGGCGCGCACGATGCGACGGTCGCCGGTTTTGAAATACACAATCTTCTTGGCTGAGCCTTTCTCCTTCTCGGTCTTCAGCACGTCGGAACCGATGAACGGCCCCTTGTCGAACTTCACGACCCAGCCAAGCCCGGCCGTGATCGGCGTGATCTTGTCGGTGATTTCGTGACCATAAAGTGGAAATCCCGCTTCTAGTCGCAGGCTGTCGCGTGCACCAAGCCCGGTCAGCTCCAGTCCGAACGGCCCGCCCGCCGCAACCACGGCCTCGGCCAATCGCACCCCGTCGCCCGAAGCGCAGTAAAGTTCAAGGCCGTCTTCGCCCGTATAACCGGTGCGGCTGATGAGGCATTTCACGCCGGCGACCTCGCCATGGGCGAAATGATAATATTTGATCTCGCTCAGATTGGTGGTGGTCAGCGTCTGCACCAACGCGGCGGCGTTCGGCCCCTGGATCGCAAGTTGACCATAGTCGGGCGACCGGTCCGCAACCGTGCAATTGAAGCCCTGGACCTGCTCCTGCATCCACGCGATGTCCTTGGCGATGTTGCCGGCGTTGATGCACAGCAGATAGTCACCCTCGCCGCGCATGTAGACCAGCAGGTCGTCCACCACGCCACCGTGCGGATAGCACATGACCGTGTAGAGCACGCGCCCTGGAAAAAGTTTGCTACAGTCGTTGGTGACGAGGTGCTGGAGGAACTTGAGCGCCTCCGGACCCTTCACGTCGGCCTCGCCCATGTGGCTCACGTCGAACAGACCGCAGCGCGCCCGCACGGCCTTGTGCTCCTCGAGGATGCTCTGGTATTGGACCGGCATGTCCCAGCCGGCGAAGTCCACCATGCGCCCACCGTGCTGCCGGTGGAACGCGTTGAGGGGGGTGGTCTGGGGAAGACTCATGTCCCAGACTAAGCGCGCGGCGCTCGGTCCCGGCAAGGAAACATTGGTCGGAACGTGTGGTAGGGCGGAGCGGCCCGCCCCGCCGCGGCGCACCGAGCCGGTGCGCCCTACCCAAAAGATATTGTGTTCAAGCCACCGGCTTTCCCTCTACGCTGCCGCACCCTCCCTCACCTGCTTGCCCTCCGTAGTTTTGGCGAAGGAGGGTCCTCTGTCATGTCATTCGCCTACTGGACCCACGACCTCAGCCCGTTTCTCCTCCGATTCGGGGAGAACTTCGGAATCCGCTGGTATGGTCTGGCCTACCTGGCGGGCTTTGTCGGCGCAGGCTGGCTCCTGCGGCGCTATCGACAGGCCGGCCGCAGCACCTTGGACCCGGCGGCGGTATTCGACCTGCTGACCTACCTTGTGGCGGGCGTCATCGTCGGCGGGCGCCTCGGCTTTTTTGTCCTCTACCAACCCGGCTCGCTTGTGCGCGACCCGCTCATCCTGCTGCGGGTGTGGGAAGGTGGAATGGCCAGCCATGGCGGCTTCGTCGGGGTGACGCTGGCGATGTGGTGGTTCGCGCGCCGCCGCCCTGAGGGCCTGCTGCGCGTGGCGGATCTGGTGGTCACGACCGCGCCGGTCGGGCTGTTTTTCGGCCGGGTGGCCAACTTCATCAACGGTGAGCTTTGGGGCAATACGGCCAGCGTGCCATGGGCGGTGATTTTCGAGAAAACCGGCGGCGGCTCCCTGCCCCGCCACCCCTCGCAATTATACGAAGCAGCGCTGGAGGGCCTGCTGCTGTTCGGCCTCATGCAATGGCGCTTCTGGAAAACCGACTGCGCGATAAAGCAACCGGGGCGGCTGTCCGGTGAATTCCTGCTCGCCTACGCCCTGGCGCGGGCCGTGGGCGAGCTATTCCGCGAGCCCGACGCCGCCCTGATCCTCGGCCTGAGCCGCGGGACCTTCTATTCCTTTTTCCTGATTGCCGGCGGCGTGCTGCTCATCGCCCTCGCGGCGCGGCGTCCGGAGCAGTCCCGAAACTGACTGCTACTGATTCAGCGGCGAACACACGCCGAACCCGGCTTATTGAGTGGTGCCAGGATAAAGTGTAATACAATGCGTTACAGTTCACCGGGTCGCTCATGGCCAGGTTCAGCGAACCAGCCTTGAGCGTAGGTCTGATCAATTCGTCAATTAATACGTTACAAATATCCGAGGCGGCTCACTGTTCCAGCGGCGAGCTCACCCCCAGCCCCGGATTGCTTGCCGCGCCGTAGCTGTGCGTAGGCGGGTGCATGCCATGGGGGTGTAGATCTGCGTCGTCTCCACGCTGGCGTGGCCGAGCAGCTCCTGCACGCCACCCGCGCGGGCCCGGTAGTCTGCGGCTCTCTCTCACCGCAACGTGCTCGTTGACCAGCGCAACGGTGGCCGGAAAATGCGTAGTTTTGCAAAGCCGGCGAAAAGCGAGTGTTGGTTGCTTCAATATCAGGGCGCAGTGCGGCCCGCGCCAGAGCGACTTTTCAGTCGGAAAAACTAATGGACCGGTGATTCATATACTTGGCCCGTGTAAAAACGAGCTGAGCTTTAGCCGGGTAAAAAATCAACCGGCAAAAGCTCAACCCGAGAAAGTCGAATATTGAGCCGGAAGGATTTATCCCGTCTTCTCCCTCCCATGACCGCCAATTCAAAAGCTCAACCCAGTTGCGGTAAATAACACTGTTCGGCAAAGCTATTGACTTAGATGTTTCACATGAAGATACCAAAACTCCTTTGCGCTCTTTTGCTCTTAAGCTGCGTAAGTGCGTCTGCCCTTGAAAAGGAAGATTTGTATGGGACGTGGCGTCTCATAAGCGACGTGCGGCAGGATGTCGCGACCGGTGTGAAAACCGACAATCTTGGGAAGAGCCCGCACGGCTTTCTTACTTACGGCCGGGACGGGCGAATGAGCGCGATCGTCGTTGCGGATGGGCGCCCCAAGCCGACAGATTTAGCGAAGCTCTCAGACTCAGATCGAGCGGCCCTCTTCAAGACGATGATTTCATATGGCGGAACCTTTTCCTTCGATGGCAAGATCGTTACACATCACGTCGACATTTCCTGGAACGAGAATTGGACCGGCACGGACCAGATTCGGAACGTCAGGCTTGAAGGTCGCAGGCTCTACATCACGACCAACGCTCAGCCGAGCCCGATTGATGGCAAGATGACAATAGGTATCCTGACTTGGGAGAGGGTCGAGTAGTCGCGCTCTGATGAAGCAGAAAAATGCCTAACAAAGCGCCAGAGCCAACAACCCCGGCTCGTCCTTTGGCCACGCTACAGGGAAGAGCGACGCAACGAGTAATCTGCGGGGCCGTGGCTCACCTTGACGTTCGGCGGAAGATAAGAATCCTGCTGAAGGCCTCCGGGCCGCGCCGGTTGGTTCGCGTCCAAGTCTCGCCAATCCTACAGCGCGAAGCCTGACGGGATCACGGCGCCCTTGGTCACGCAGAGAATGCCGTCGCGAATCACGACGCCGTGGGCGTAGTCGCCGTCGGGTTTGCCGCTGGGCGAGAGGGTGACGCCGTCGCCGATGCGCGCGTCTTTGTCGATGATGGCAAAATGGATGCGGCAGTTGCGGCCGACGCCGATGGCGGGGCGGCCCTTGGCCTTGTCCGCCACCACTTCGGCGGCCGTCTGGTAATAATCGGCGCCCATCATCACGACGTCCTCCAGATGGGAGTTTTCGCCGAGCACGGAACGGATGCCAATGACACAGTGCTTGAGCGTCGAATCGGTGACGAGGCAGCCGTCACCGATGACCACGTGGTCGATGTTGCAGCGGTTGATCTTGGAGGCCGGCAGGTAACGCGGGTGCGTGTAGATCGGGGCGCTGCGATCAAAGAAGTTGAAGGGTGGCAGGGGCTGGGCGAGTGCGAGGTTGGTATCGAAGAACGCCTTCACCGTCCCGATGTCCTCCCAGTAACCTTCGAAGATGTAGCTGCAGAGTTTTTTGCGGCCGAGGAGTGCCGGAATGACCTCCTTGCCGAAATCCTTCATGTTGTTGTCCAGCGCAGCACGCAGGACCTCGCGGCTGAAGACGTAGATGCCCATGGAGGCCAGGCATTGTTTCTCCGGGCTCTTGGCCGCCAGCTTGGCTTCCAGCTTCGGACTGATGGCCAGTCCCTGGATGATGGCGGGCTCCTTGGGTTTCTCGACAAACTCGGTGATCGAGAGGTCGTCGGCCACGCGCATCAGACCCAAGCCCTCGACTTTCGATATGGGGAACGGGATCGCGGCGATGGTCACGTCTGCGCCGGTCGCGACATGTTGGTCCACGATCTTGCCGAAATCCATCCGATACAACTGGTCACCGGAGAGGATCAGGACAAAATCATGCCCGTGGCGGTGGAAGTGCACGAGGTTGCGGCGCACGGCGTCGGCCGTGCCCTCATACCAGGCGTTGCTCTTCTCGGTCTGCTCGGCCGAGAGGATGTCGATAAAGCCGCCGCCGAACGGGTCGAACTGGTAGCTCTTCTGAATGTGCCGGTGCAGCGAGGCCGTGAGGAACTGGGAGAGGACAAAGATGCGGTTGCAGCCCGAGTTCAGGCAGTTGCTGATCGGGATGTCCACCAGCCGATATTTGCCGGCGAGGGGCACCGCCGGCTTGCAGCGCTCTTTGGTCAGCGGGTAGAGCCGCGTGCCGCGCCCGCCTCCCATGATCACCGACAGGACTTTTTTGGATTCAGCCATAAGTTTGAGACAAACTCTAATTCCTTGCGTATGATTTGAATGCCCCCAGAAATCGCCAGCCTAAATCCCAACATGTGTGGCATAGTCGGCTATATCGGTAAACAAAAGGCATCGACCATTATTCTCGAGGGGCTCAAGCGCCTCGAATACCGTGGCTATGACTCGGCGGGCATCGCCGTCCAGCAGGCCAACCGCTTCGAAGTCGCCAAAAGGGCCGGCCGGGTGGAGGGGCTGATCAAAAACACTCCCGCCCAGAAAATAACCGGGACCACCGGCATCGGCCACACCCGCTGGGCCACGCATGGCGGTGTCACCGACGCCAACGCCCACCCTCACATCAGCAGCGATGGCAAGATGGCGCTCATCCACAACGGCGTCATCGAGAACTACGCCAGCATGAAAAGATTCCTGCTGGCCAAGGGCTACACCTTCCAATCCGAAACCGACACCGAGGTGCTGTGCAACCTGATCGCCTACCACTACCAGAAGGAACCCGAGTCCAAGGAGGCGAGCCGCTTCCTGGAGTCCATCCGCAAGGCCCTCCGCCACGTCGAAGGCACCTATGGCATTGCGGTGATGTGTGGCGACTGTCCGGCGGAGATTGTATCCGCCCGCAAAGGCTCGCCGCTCATCCTCGGGGTCGGTGAGGGCGAACTGATGCTCGCCAGCGATGTCGCCGCCATCATCAGCCGCACCCAGAACGTCGTCTACCTCAAGGACGGCGAGATCCTGCACATGACGGCAAATAACTTCGCCATCACGACCCTCGATGCCGAGGACGTGTCGCCCGTCGTCGACAAGATCACCTGGAAAATCGAGGAGTCCGAGCTCAACGGCTACACACACTTCATGGAGAAGGAAATATTTGAGCAGCCGGCGGCGCTCGAGAATACCATGCGCGGCCGTTTCTCCGAGGACGGCAGCACGGCGCAGTTCGGCGGCCTGAACATCTCCGCCGTGGATCTGCGCCAGATCGACCGCTTTCACTTTCTCGCCTGCGGCAGCGCGTGGCATGCCTGTCTCGTGACCGAACACCTGATCGAGCGGTTCGCCCGCGTGCCGGTCGAGGTAGATTACGCCTCGGAGTTTCGTTACCGGAACATGCCGCTCGGCAGCAGCACCCTGTTCTTCACCGTCAGCCAATCGGGCGAGACCATCGACACTCTTGCGGCCATGCGCGAAGCCCGGCGCAAGGGCTACAAGGTCCTCGCGATCAACAATGTCGTCGGCTCGAGCATTGCCCGCGAGGCCGACGGCGGCATTTACCAGCACGTCGGCCCCGAGATCGGTGTCGCCTCCACCAAGGCGTTCACCTCGCAGCTGCTCGTCGGCGCCATGCTCGCGCTCTACCTCGGCCGCATGCGCGACATGAATTTTAGCGACGGCGTCGAATTCGTGCAGGCGCTCAAGGGCGTGCCCGACCTCGTGCGCCAGACCCTCGAACTCGCGCCCAGCATCAAGGCCATCGCCCAGCGCTACGCCCATTACCATGATTTTCTCTTCCTCGGCCGCCTCTCGCTCTTCCCGGTCGCGCTCGAGGGCGCACTCAAACTGAAGGAGATTTCCTACATCCACGCGGAAGGCTATCCGGCGGCGGAGATGAAGCATGGCCCCATTGCGCTCATCAGCGAGCAATGCCCGTCGGTGTTTTTTGTGCCCTCGGGTGAGATGTTCAACAAGGTCGTCTCCTCGATGCAGGAGATTAAAGCCCGCAAGGGCCGGATCATCGCCGTCGCCACGCAGAATTGCGAGCTGCCCGCCGGGCTGGCCGACGAAGTCATCCGCATCCCCGAGTGCCATGAGGCCGTGCTGCCCATCGTCGCCACGGTGCCCGTCCAATTGCTGAGCTACTACATCGCCGAGGAGCTGAAGCGCGACGTGGACAAGCCCCGCAATCTGGCGAAGTCGGTCACGGTGGAGTAGCGGCCATGCAAGTCACCCCCACGCGCGAGGAATTCCTGCGTCTGAGCAGGCTGGGCAATGTCATCCCTGTCCGGGCGGACTTGCTCGCCGATTTGGAGACCCCCGTTTCGGCCTACGCTAAGCTGCGCGGCAAGGGCCCGGCCTTTCTGCTGGAATCGGTGGAAGGCGGCGAGCACGTCTCCCGCTACAGCTTCATCGGTTGCAATCCACGCCAAATCCTCCGCGCCCTGCCTGGTGACGCCGATCCATTGGCCGCACTTGAGGCGGAGCTGGCCAAGCACCAACCCGTAAGTGTGCCGGGCCTGCCGCCCTTCACCGGTGGCGCCGTGGGCTATCTGGGGTATGAATTCATCCACAGTATCGAGAAGACCGTGCCCCGGGCCGCCCGCGACGAGCTCGGCGTGCCGATGATGTGGTTCATGCTGTGCGATTCGGTTCTGGCTTTCGACCGCGCGCACCAGACGATGCGGCTGATCGTCAACGCCCACACCGGCACCGACGCGAACGCGGCCTACGACGCGGCCTGCACCGAATTGCAGCGCATGCAGGCCGCCCTCGCCCGGCCCTCCCCGCTCTCCTCGGCCGCCCTGGGACCAGTCGGGCAGGTGCAGGTGCCGGCCGGCAACTGCACCCAGGCTGCTTTCGAAAAAATGGTCGTGGAGTCGAAGGAGTTCATCCGCGCCGGGGATATTTTCCAGATCGTGCTCTCCCAACGCTTCACCCGGGAGTTCACCAAGACCCCGCTCGATCTTTATCGCGCCCTGCGCACGGTGAATCCGTCACCCTACATGTTTCTGTTGGAGACCGGCGATTTCGCCCTGGTCGGTGCGTCACCCGAGGTCCATGTGCGTCTGACCGGGCGCAAGGTCGAGATCCGCCCCATCGCGGGCACGCGGCCGCGCGGCCAAACGCTCGAAGCTGACGTCGCACTCGAAAAGGAATTGCTGGCCGACGACAAGGAGAAGGCCGAGCACCTGATGTTGGTGGATCTGGCGCGCAATGATATCGGGCAGGTTTGCTCGTTTGGCTCGATCAAAGTGCCCGAATTCATGACGATTGAGCGCTACTCCCACGTAATGCACATTGTGTCACAGGTGGAGGGACAACTTGCGCCAGATCGCACCGCTTTTGACCTCATGCGCGCCACTTTCCCCGCCGGCACCGTCAGCGGCGCCCCGAAAATCCGGGCGATGCAGCTGATCGCCGCAAAAGAGGGCACCCAGCGTGGCAGCTACGCCGGCGCTCTCGGGTATTTTAGCTATAACGGCAACCTCGATTCCTGCATAACTCTCCGCACCGCATTGATTAAGGGTGGCATGGTCCACATCCAGGCGGGAGCGGGGATTGTGGCGGATTCCGTGCCAGTGGCGGAGTATCAGGAGACGATCAACAAGGCTTCGGCCCTGTTCAAGGCCATCAGCTTGGCCGAATCACTCGCCGGTTGAGCGTCCGCGCGGCACAGAACCGCGTATTGTTGGTCGAACAGTGCATCCGGGAATTTCCCTCGGCCCTCCGGCATCCTATATGCAGGAAGAGCCGGGATCTCTCCCCCGTCAGTGCATTCGACCCAATTTCCGCCATGCCTCATCGCAAAAAGACCCTCCGTTCCATCCCGGCTGCCGTCACGCTGCCGTTGAATCGTGTCTCCCCATCGGTCACAATTCCTTCGGCTGACGAAGGACTCGGTCTCCGTCCGGATATCAAGCCCGCGGCCGCCCCCTCGCAGTTTGACCAAGCCTCGCCGGTCGACCGCCGCGACGAGCGCTCGAACCTCCAGCTTTACCTCAACGAGATCCGCCAGACTCCCCTCCTGACCATCCAGGAGGAGATCAAGCTCGCCGCGCGCATCAAGCGGGGAGACAAGGCGGCCCGCGATCACATGATCAAGGCCAACCTGCGCCTGGTGGTCAAAATCGCCTACGACTACAATCAGATGGGCCTCCCGCTCATGGACCTCATCAGCGAAGGCAACCTCGGCCTGATCAAGGCCGTCGAGCGCTTCGACCCCGCCAAGGGCGGTAAACTCTCCACCTACGCCGCGTGGTGGATCAAGCAGTCGATGAAGCGCGCCCTGGCCAACCAATCCAAGACCATCCGCCTGCCCGTCCACCTCGTCGACAAGATCTCCCGCATGCGGAAGATGATCGCCAAGCTCACCGACGAACTGGGCCGTGAGCCCGAGAATG
>JANNDM010000045.1:0-3717 GCA_031387725.1 Verrucomicrobiota bacterium
TGAAACCCAGCTTGCCGATAGCGACAAGCTGTCTGATTTCTTGCGAGCGAGGAAATGAGCCTCCGATCTGACAACGCCTACCCAGATCGAGCGAACCACCGTTCCGCTTTCGGATCGCACCGGAACTTTCTGCGCGCTCAAGAGCTGGCGCTGGTGTAACGGCGGAGGGAAATTCGCCAAACCCATTCAGAAGCCAGGGCGCAAACAACGGCCATGCCCAGCAAGGCCAGCAGCCAGACTTGCGAATGCAACGTGTCCGTCAGCAGGCGCACCGGCACATTCGACACCAGCAGCACCGGCAGGACGAACGTAAACACTCTGCGAAAAAAAGCAGGGAAAGCCTCATCCGGCATCCGGGCGATGTTGAAGAGATTGTAGTAGCCATAGATAATGCCCTGCGCCCGCACGGTCCAGAAGCTCACCGACGCCAGCATGAACATCAGGCAGTAGTGGATGAGCACGCCGACGATGCAGAGCGCGAGGAAACCCAGCACGGTGGCGGCGGAGGGAGTGATCGGAATTTGCCGCGCGGCGTAGAGCATCACGGCCACGCCGAAGCCCGCGTTGACGAAGCCGCCGAGATCCACCTGGCGCAGCGAGAGCACAAAGCGCGTGTTGACCGGCAACAGCAGCAGGAAATCCATTTTGCCAGTGCGCACCAACTCAGACAAGTTCACGCAGTTGATGAGGAAGAACGCCTGGTAAATCTGCTGGATGAACTGGCTCGCGCCGACGAGCATGACCACCTGCCATTTGGTCCACGAGCCGATCTTGTCCGTATGGAGAAACAGCACGCTGATGAAGGCGAGTTGCAGGGCGAACCAGATGATCTCAACCAGGATCCACAGAAGGAAGTTTCCCTTAAACATGGTCTCGCGGGTCACGGAGTTTTTCCAGAGCGCGACGTAGATGCCGAGGTAGCGGACGAGGGTCGAGGGTCGAGAGCCGAGGGCCGGCGCCGCGCTTGCCGGCACGCCTGGCTTTCGACTTTCGACTTTCGGCTCTCGACTCATAAAATCAGCCACCGACGGCGGAGTATTTCCGGAGGCCGCGAGACCAGGCGAAGCGGGCGACGAAATACGCGACCACGACCCACCCGGCTTGCATCACCAGACCTTGGACGAGTTCAGTCCCGGTGATTTTGCCCATGTAAACGCCCACCGGAAAATAGAGCTGATAGGGAAACGGCGTGAAATAGAGCGCTTGTTTGATGACCGGCGGGAGAATATCGAGCGGAAACATATGACCGCTCGCAATGTATTCAAAGGCGTAGAGAATAAAAATGAAGGTAGAAACCTCCAGCACCCAAAACGCCAGCATCGCCATCGCATAGGAGAGTAGAAATTGCAGCAGGGCGGTCATCATCAAGGAGACCAGAAACAATCCGAACGTCAGGCCGTCCGCGGGCAGCACGAAAAAATCCCGCAAGCAAAAGATCAACAGCCCGATCGGCAGGGCCGCCACGGCGATATAGGTCAGCCGACCGGAAAGGTAGAGGCAAAAGCGAAAATAAAGGTAATCCACCGGCTTGAGCAGGAACTGGCTGATGTTGCCGTCCTTGATGTCGGCGGCGATCTGCCAGTCGTCCTCATTCACGGCAGTGAGCGCGTCGGCGATGGTCACGATGAGGTAATACGCAGTCATCTCCGCCAGCGTGAAGGTGGCCACGGTAGCGTCCGCAACTTTACCGGCAAAGATAGTCCGCCAGAGAAACACCACGGCCAGCAGCGGGATGAAGCCGAACAGGGTGCGCGCGAGAAAATTGAACCGGTAGGTCAGATGATTCTGAAACCCGATGTTAATGGCGTGCCAGTATTTGTTCACCCCGTATTATTTTCGCCACCTTAGCAAGCGGGGAATCACTTGTAAAAAGGCATTTTTGTTTTGTCGGAACTCCATGAGAATGTCCCCATGATAACTCGATAATAATGTCCCCTTTGCAGCCGGGTTGCGGTAGCCATCCGGCCGCAACATGGAGACATTAACAATGAGTCGGAAAGAACGGGAACGATTGACGATCATGGTGGGCGTCAAGGAACAGGAACTGACGCTGGTCCAGGCGTCTGGGTTGATGGCGGTCAGCTATCGGCAGAGCAAACGCATCTGGCGCCGGTATCAGGACGAGGGCGACGTTGGGTTGGTGCATCGGCTCCGCGGCCAGCCCAGTGCGCGGCGCAAGCCGCCCGTACTGCGGGCGTTGGCGCTGGCCCGTTATGCCGAGGAACGCTACGCCGACTTCGGCCCGACGCTAATGGCGGAGCAACTGGCGAAAGAAAAGCTGGTGGTGGATCACGAGACGTTACGGCGCTGGCGGCTGGCCGAAGGCCAGCACACCGTACGGCGGCGCAAGCAAAAGCACCGGCAATGGCGGGAGCGCAAGCCGAGCTTTGGGGCGATGGTGCAACTGGACGGGTCGCACCACGACTGGTTTGAAGGCCGCGGGCCCAAGTGTGTGCTGATGGTGATGGTGGACGATGCGACCAACCGGATGCGGGCGCGGTTCTTCGCGGAGGAGACGACGCGGGCCAGCTACGATGTGCTGGAAGGCTGGGTGCGAAAGCATGGACTGCCCGCCAGCCTGTATGTGGACCGGGACAGCATCTATCGGTGCGAAGGCGTGGCGAGCATCGCCGAACAACTGGCAGGAAAGCCGCCGCAGACGCAGTTTGGGCGGGCGATGGAGCAGTTGGGCATCGAACTGATCCTAGCGAACAGCCCGCAAGCCAAGGGGCGCGTGGAGCGGATGAACGGAACACTCCAAGACCGCTTGGTCAAAGCGCTGCGGCTGGCTGGGATCAACGACATTGAAAGCGCGAACCGGTTTCTGGACGGGAAGTATTTGCAGGCCTTCCACCGGCAGTTTGCGCGGGAAGCGGCCAGCCCTGTGGACGTGCATCGCGCCGGGCCACGGAACTTGAACGAAGTGTTGAGTTGGGAGGAAGAGCGAGTGGTGCAAGGCGACTGGACGGTGGCGTGCGAGCGGAAGCGGTATCAATTGGATCGGCAACATGAGGCGTTGAGCCTGGTGCGACGGAAGGTGATCGTGCGGACGCTGCGGAATGGGCGGGTGCAACTGGTGTATCGGGGTCAGCGCCTCCAGTGGCGGACCCTGCCTGCCGGGGCGGAGCGGAGCAAGCGGGGCGTGAAAGTAAAGCGGCCAAAGCCGGTGAGAACGAAAGTGGCGCAGGCCCCGTCAATGAGCCATCCGTGGCGGCGGGATGGCGTGGGTGCGGGGCGGAAGTATTGGATCGGGATCAAGGCACAGGGACGCGCGGTGCGGCTGGCGGTGCGAGCCTCCGGTCGGCCGTCGCTACGCGCCGGCCTCCCTGCGGCTCGCACCGCCAGCCGGGAAACAGGAACCAAGAAGAAACAACAACCAAGGGGACATTCTCTTGTGAGTTAACCAGGGGACATTTCTAAAGAGTTTTGACAGGTTGCGGCCAACGGTCTCTGGAAGCAGGTTGCGGTTAAAGTCGGGTGAGGCTCGGAGATTGGGCTGGCTGACGTCTTCGAGCGTCCAGGGTGGTAACGACTTGAAACCTCAGCCGGAGCGCGAGCGGTCCCGCGCTCGCAGCGCGTTGAGGAATTAAGGCGGTTGGAATGTGGCTCGGCGTTTGGCCGTGGCGAAGTGCTGCGGGCGCGGGACCGCCCGCGCTCCGGGAAAACACCGCGCCTTGCCTCACCCGTCTTTAATCGCACCCCTGGAAGAACGAAGGA
>JANNDM010000079.1:0-9351 GCA_031387725.1 Verrucomicrobiota bacterium
TCGAGGAACTTGCGCCCGAGTTCATTTTGCATGTGCAGGATGATGCGGGCAAAATAGGTGCCGTCGTTGACGTCGTTGATGATGATGCGCTCCAGGCCGATCTCGAATCCCATCAGCAAGTGGCCGATGAGGTCGTGGGTGAGAGGGCGCTCCTTTTTGACACCATTGATCGTCATCGAGATGGCACTGCCCACGCTGGGGTCCACGTAGATGACAAAGGTCTTGTCATCATTGCCCAGGAACACGGCGCAACCATTGGCCGTGGGCATCAGGCCTTTGATGGAAACCTCAACAATGTCTGCGGGCATAGGTGGTAATGTGCGCCGGTTCGGGGAAAGTTCAAGGGCGCAGCAAAATCTCCGCTCCCACGGGTAACGCAGGTCAGTAACCGTGAAGGGTGATGCCCCAAGTCCTGGCCTGCGTAAGCACGGCGGGTTTATCCAGGACGATGACCTTGCCGGCTTCGAGTGCGGCGGCCCCGAGGCCGGCGGTGTGCATGGTTTCGAGCGTGCGCAGGCCGAAAACCGGCACATCGAAGCGGAAATCCTGCCGGGCCTTGACCGTCTTTACAAAGAGCGTCTCGTCCGTCTTGAAGGTGCCGGCGCGACGGAGCATGTCATCGGTGCCTTCAAAGGCTTCGACCGCAAGGACGGTGCCTTTGCGGACAACGCAGCCCTGCCCGATATCGAGCCGGGCGATCTCCCGGGCGACCTCGATGCCGTGCTGGAGGTATTCATCGTCGAGGCCGAGTTTGCCAGTCATGGCGCCCAGGGTGGCGAGTTGATCGTCGATAAAAGCCCGGGCATCGAGCAGGGTGACGCCGAGCTTCTCTATCTCCGCGGCGATGGCGCCGAAGATGGTCTCGGCGTTGCGACGTTTGAGTGAAAACAGAATCGAGGCGGCCTTGAGATCGGGGACGAGGCCGTGGAAGAGCTTCTTGGGTTTGACCTGGCCAGCCATCAACGCGTAGCCCGCGCCAAAATCCTTCAGGGTGTCGAGCATCTTGCCGACCTGGCCGACGTTTAGTGTGACGCGTTCACCTTCCGGGAAACTGGCGATGAGGGTGGGCTCCGTCTCGTCGTCCATCGCGATCAGCCGCAGGGGCACACCGGCAGCACGAATGGCAGCGGCGGTGATGACCGGATAGCGGCCGCGCCCGGCGATGAGGGCGACGGGACGGTGGGGATCATAACCCGTGGGCAGGTAGGCGGACATGGAAAAAGGGCTGAAAGACTGAAGGGCTGAAAGGCTGGTGAACCAATACGGCGGGGCGATACGAAAAACTGCGCCAGTCGGATGCGGCGGGTTTCAGCCTTTCAATATTTCTGCCCTTCCGTCTTTCCCTGGCTACGACTGCGAACCGTAGTATTTCTTGTAGCTGCGGTAGTAGCGGTAATTGCTGTAATACTCGATGCGGCGCGCGGACAGTCCATTGAGCACAACACCGAGTAGCTCATTTTTGCTTTGCTTGAGCTGCTTGATGTAAAGCCGGATGTGTTTGCGGTAGGCGCGATTGAAACGGCACACGTAGATGACCTCGTCGGTGCGCTCGGCGATCAGCACCGAGTCGGTAACCGCGCCCATCGGGGGCGAATCGACGACGATGAGATCGAAATGCTGCTTCATGGACTCGATAAACTGGCCGAAGACCGCCGTCTCGAGCAGTTCGGTCGGGCTCTTGGAACGGCCTCCGGAGCGGAGGAGGTAGAGATTCTCGTCCACCTTGGTGAAACCAAGCGAGGGGTCGGTCATCGGATCGGCGGGTATCTTGGCCCCGGCCTCAAACCAGGCGATGAGGCCGGCTTCATTGGTGAGCTTGAAGTGGCGGTGCAGCATCGGCCGGCGCATGTCGCAATCCATGAGAAGGACCTTTTTGCCATGGCGAGCAAAGGAAGCGGCAACATTGCAACTGATCATCGTCTTGCCCTCGCCGGGGATGGTGCTCGTGACAAGGATGGACTTGGGGAAATCGAGTTTCGATTGGATTTTAATCGCGCTATAGACACTCAGGAACGCCTCGGAGCCGGGCGAGGAGCGGTTGCTGTTGACGAGCGAGTGTTTTTCCGTGTCTGGCACGTCACCAAGTTCCGGGATGATGCCGAGCAGGTGTGCACCGATGAAACCCTCGATATCCCAGGCGCTTTTGACGCGATCGTCGAGAAAACTGAGGCCGATGGCGACGAGGCCAAACACAATTACCCCCAGGAAAAAACTGGTTTTAATGATATTCCGGAGATTGGGGGTGTAGGGACTGCCGGACGCCCGGGCACCATCGAGAGGTTTTACCGGAATGTTTTCAAGGTTCTTGGAAGTTGTAACCTGGTTCAGCCGGTTAAGGATTTCGACATAGTTATTCTTCGCCACGGTGGCTTGGTTCTCCAGGCTCTTGAAGTCGACGGAGAGATCACCGAGGCGCAGGTTGTCCTTCTCGGCGGCTTGGTATTCCTTGATGTAAGAGGCTTCGGTGTCCTGCAGCTTCACGAATTGGGTGCGCAGATCCGAGATGGACTGCTCAATATTGCGGTTAATTTGTCCGGCGACAACGTCGATGGAGTTGGCGAGCTCGATCATTCGCGGGTGGCGCTCGAGGTAACGCTCGCTGAAGATGGCCTGTTGCTTGTTAAGCTCGGCCAGCTGGTTCTTGAGGGTCGGAATGTTGCCGTAGGCGGAAATATAGCCGATCTCGAGCAAGTTGGCGGGGTTTTCCTTCTGCATCTTTTCAATCTGGTTGAGCAAAGTCTCACTATCCAGTCGGGCCAGACGGGCACTCGTCAGCGTGGCATTCACGGTGCGCAGGCGCTCGCCCACGATGTTCATACTGTTGTCCAGTGACACCAGGTTGTGCTTGCGGCGATAGTCCTGAAGCTTGGCCTCGGCGGCCTCGGCCTCTTGCTGGAGTTCCTTGGCGCGGCTGCGGAGATAATCCACGGCGAACTCGTTTCTGCCGCCAACATTCTCCGAGAGATAGCGCACAAACTGGGACACATAGCGATTGGCCAGCAGGGCGGCACCCTCAGGGTCCCGATTATCCACTTTGATGGTGATGAGAAAACTGTTGCGGGTCGAATTGGGAGTCATGCTGCCGAGAAGCTCGCCCACCGACGGGGGATTGGTGCCCGGGGCGAGATTTTTGAGGTAGGGACGCTGGAGTTGCTTGATATCGTCCGGCGTGAGCGATTGCGCGACCATGGTGCGGAGGCGGCCGCTCTGGAGAATCTGGATGTAGGTGTTGAGATCGATTTCGGAACGGACGGAGTTATCCACGACCGCTTCGTTTTGCACGACCCGCTCGGGTCGTTCGAATTGCATGGTGGCGGTGCTGGAATACATCGGGGTTTCCTGCGCTTGGTAATACCCGACTGATAGCGCGACGAGCAGAGCCACCGGCAGAGCGATCCAGAGTCGTTCCCGGAGGATGATGTAATAATCCCGCAAGGAGCGTCGCTCAACCACCTGGCTGTCATTGCCATGCAGAGACGGCGCGGAGCCAGGCTTGGTCGGGGGGGTCGCAGGGAGTGAGTCGAGGGTGGGCATGGCTCAGATTAGTCGCTCCGGCACATAGACATTGTCACCGGGTAGGAGCACTAACGAGCTGTCATCAGACTTGGTGTCCTTCTTGCCCTTGATGACGCTGTCAACATCAAGGGTGAAAACCTTCTTGGTGCCATCGGGCAGGAAGCGTGTGACCGTGACGGCGGTGCCCTTGCCGATATCGGATATGCCTCCGGCCTTGGTGACCAGTTCGACCACGGTCAGGGTGGATTCAATGGGCAACGTATATCGGCCCGGGGTGCGGACTGCCCCCGAAATAGAAACCTCGCGCGGCGCGTATTCCTCGACGCTGATCGTAACCTGGGGATTGCGCAGGAAGCGACCTTCCTTGAAGGCGTTTTCGATGGTCGCCTGCGCGTCAACGACCGTCATTCCGCCGATGATTATTTCGCCCAGCAAGGGCATATTGATGCGGCCGCGCGCGTCAATTCGGGTCAGACTCGCAAGGTCATCCTCCTGGTAAACGCTGATGCGCACTCGATCAGCCAGTCCGAGGGTATGAATGTAGTTTTTCTTGTCCTTCGTGCCGGTGCCCTCACCCAACATGGGCAGGCCGCTGCAGAGTGCGCCGGCGGCGAAAAAGGCTAGGAGGGGGCGGGTGAATTTCATGGGAAAACTTAGAAACGGCTGGCGACGTCGATGGAGATCCCGTTCCGGGCAAAGTCCGAAAAGTCGAACGTAGACCAATTGTGGAAATAGGTGTAGGTGGCTTCCACTTGCAAGTGATCATTCATTTTATAGCGGGCGCCCAGATCGAAGCTAAAGAATGTATCGCGTCGCTCAGGCGGAGGTGTTCCAAGGAAGGAGTTTCGCCCGCCGGCCACACCGCCGAAGATTTCAATCTGGCGCTTGAGATTGTAGCTGGCGCGGAGGGTCGCGGTCGTGGAGTCGACCGAAACACCCGTGGCAATGGTATTGAAATCCCGACTGAGGGAACCGCTCAGGATGAGCTTTCGGGTGATCGGCCATGTGGCCGACGCAACCGCATTGAATTGTCCAGTGCTGGCGCCGCCGGTGACGTCGTTGCGGCGTAGCTGGTAGCCGAGGCGTACGCTGCCATTCAGCTTGGCAAACAGCCCGCCGGTGGCCCCGATGTTAAACCAATGGTCAACCGTGTCGGTGCCGATGGAGGTTTGGGAGACCCGGATGCGATAGCCTCCAATTAGATCGAGTCTGGAGGTGTAGACATAGAACACATCGAGCGATTGCGAGTAATCCGTGAGGTTGGCGAGCGAGGCAGACTCAACGTAGCGCCGGCGGAGATAAGTGGTCTGAGAAGTGAAGTAGTAGTTGTCGTTGACCGGGTATTTGAGGCTAAGACCCACGGGGTAATTCCAGGAACTCGTGCGCAGATTGACGGAACTGTCGGCCCGGCTCTCCCGGTAGGCACTGATGGTCAAGGCCCCGGTAGTGCGTCCAGTGGTCTTGTTGAATTCGACATGGAAATTGGGATTGAGTGCGTTCTGGTCTGTAAACTGGCCATAGGAGGAATAGCCGAGGGTGGCAGTGGCATCGACCGCGATGATGCCCGCGCGACGTTTCAGCTGGGCACCCACCGATCCGGTCACCGTGTAATCGCCCCGGCCGGTGGCATCGGAAAAGATGTTTGAATCGTAAGCGAAGGTGGCGTTGCCGAATACGAACAGCTGATTGCGCGCGCCGCCGACATTGAGCAAAGCGCGGGCGGGGACCAGGCTGAGCAGAAGCGCACCGAGTAATAACAGGTAGGTCTTGGTGTAAGCGGGAAAAGTCACGTCAGATTGCGGGTGGTTTAGGTGCCCGGCAGCCGGTCGGGGCTGATGACAATGTTAATCGGCGGCACTGCCGGAACCGTGGGTTTGACCACGATCTCCTGAGTGCCTTCGGCCCCCGCCGCGTCATCTGCGGGTGGGGCGCCGGGAGGACTGACGCCGGTAGACTCGGTCGTTGTCGGCGTATCAAGTCCTTCCTCCGCTTTCTTTTCGATGACCTCGAAAGTAACAGTCTTCTTGGCGTTGCAAGCAACGCTGACGCGCTCGTCTGCGACTTGCATCGCCTCCCGAGGTATCTGGCTGATGGTGATTGTCGCTGGCTGGCCGACTGTGGCCGCCCGAACTACGGCCCGTTCCCCTGGCCGAAGGATCTGGCCGCCAATGTCCTTGCTGCCTCCGCGAACAGTGATGTCGCCTTCCAGCAGATCGATGATGGTCTCGTTGGCGCTCGTCGCAATTGAGACTTTGCCTCCACGGATATTAACTGAAGCCTCCGGGGTGGAATACGACATGGAACTGCCTGAAACCAGCTGGCTCGTGCAGACCCCCACCGCACCGCGAGCCACATGGACAGAGCTTTGGGATATCGACGGCTCAAAGGGTGCGTCAGCAGGCGAGTTACGTTCTGGTTTGAAAGGCTCCTGCACAAAGCGATCGATTTCCACGCGGGTGTTCTCATCAACGAACATGCCCGTCCCATTCGAATAAACGAAAGCGTTGTGCGCGCCGGCCTTGGTCTCGATCACTGTGCCCGGCGCATCAAACGCAGTCGCCTGTTTGGCCGCGTATATTTTATCGCCCGTCTGAATCTCACTTTCGCCAACTGCTTCAGCCAGGTAGATTTTACTTGTCGGTCCCTTTTTCTTGCCGAGTTGCCGTTGCGCAAAGGCTTCGGGGGCCACGATCATCGTCGCGGCAATACTCAGGAGGATTGTGCGGATGAGAATTGCTTTCATGCCTGTGGGATTTTTTTGTTACCAATGTTTGGACTTGTGGCGATTAGCTTCTTGATGAATCCCGGATAACACTAGGGTGTAACACCTATGGCAAGCGTAAAAATCAGATTATTCACAATAATAGCATACCTCTCTAGACCAGCAGATTAATGAGCCGCCCTTTAACATGAATGGTCCGTTTGATAGGTTTGCCGCCAATATGCGGGACCACCTTGGGATGAGCGGAGGCTAGCAGCACCAATTCCGCCTCGCTGGTGCCAGCAGTGACGCTGATATCGCCCCGGTGCTTTCCGTTCACTTGAATCACGATGGTGATGAAACTGGCGATGAGCTTGCTCGCGTCAAAAGTCGGCCAGTGCGCGCTCATGACGGAGCCGGTCTGCCCCAGCCGGGCCCAGAGCTCTTCCGCAAGATGGGGTGCAAACGGGGCGAGCAGGCGCAACACATCCAGCATTGCCGCGCGGGGCAATGATGACTCCTTTTGCAGGGCATTCATCAAGATCATCATTTGGGAGATGGCGGTATTGAAGCGCAGGCTCTCGATGTCTTCGCCGACCTTTTTGATGGTTTCGTGGAGCAACTTTTCTGCGGCAGCCGACAGTTCGCCTGTCGCAGTGAGGCGCGGATTGACCGTGCCTTCCTCGGTGAGGCACTCCCTCCAGATTTTCTTGAGGAAACGGTGCACTCCCTCGATCCCTTTTGGGTTCCAAGGTTTCATTGCCTCGAGTGGACCGAGGAACATCAGGTAGAGGCGCAGTGAATCGGCGCCATTGGACTGGATAATATCGTCGGGATTGACCACGTTACCGCGGCTTTTGGACATCTTGACGCCATCCTCACCGAGGATGATTCCTTGGTGGAACAGCTTTTGGAACGGCTCGCTCTGCGGCACGAGGCCGAGATCAAAGAGCACCTTGTGCCAGAATCGGGCGTAGAGGAGATGGAGCACCGCGTGCTCGGCGCCACCCACGTAGAGGTCGGGCACGGCCCAATACTTCAGCGCCAGGGGTGAAGCGAAGGCGTCGGTGTTCTTCGGATCGAGGAAGCGCAGGTAATACCAGCACGAGCCGGCCCACTGCGGCATGGTGTTCGTCTCGCGGCGGGCGCGAATCCAATTATCACCCTCCGGCATCGGTTGAGTGGCCGGAGCAGCTGCGCCGGTCGCGATGTTGAACCAAATTTCGAGCCAGGAAGTTTCATTGGCGAGTGCGCTCTCACCTGTTCCGCTCGGCAGATAGGACTGCACATCAGGTAACACGAGGGGCAGGGCCGCGTCCGGCAGCGGCAAGGCATAATGAATGACTTCTTTCTCGACGAATGTCACCGGCTGCACGGGCAGGTCTTTCCTGACGATGGCCGCGCTACGATAGTCGGCTTCGCTGACCCACACGATGGGGAAGGGCTCTCCCCAATAACGCTGGCGGGAGAATAACCAGTCGCGGAGCTTGTAGTTGACCGTGCCCTTGCCGAGGCCGCGAGCGGTGAGATCGGCGGTGATTTTCTTTTTCGCCTCGGGCCAGCTCTGCCCGTTGTAGCCCGGGGAATTGACGACCGTGCCATCTCCTACATAGGGAAGCTGTTCGGAATTGTCGGCCGCTGCAATCACCCGGATGATCGGGAGTTGATACAGGACAGCGAATTCATGGTCCCGCTCGTCGTGGGCCGGCACGGCCATGATGGCACCGGTGCCGTAGCCCATGAGCACATAGTCGGCGAACCAGACGGGCATTTTCGCGCCGTTGACCGGATTGATGGCGTAGCTGCCAGAGAAGACGCCGCTCTTGTCCTTGGCGAGGTCGGTGCGCTCGAGGTCGCTCTTGCTCGCGGCCTTCTTGCGGTAGGCCTCCACGGCGTCGCGCTGCGCCGGGATGGTGAGGGCGGACACGAGCGGGTGCTCAGGCGCCACGACCATGTAGGTGCAGCCAAACAGAGTGTCAGGTCGGGTGGTGAAAACCTTGAGATCGCCGAGCTTCGGATCCTCGAGTTTGAAGCGCACTTCGGCACCCTCGCTGCGACCGATCCAAGCCTCTTGCATGCGTTTGGTCGAGTCGGGCCAGTCAACATCCTTGAGGCCATCGATCAGCTGCTCGGCGTAGGCGGTGATCCGTAGCACCCACTGACGGAGGTTGCGGCGCTCGACGGGGTAGCCGCCGACCTCGGACTTGCCGTCGACAATCTCCTCGTTGGCGAGGACGGTGCGGAGATCCGGACACCACCAGACCGGGCGCTCGTCGACATAGGCCAGGCCCTTCTTGAAGAGCTGGAGAAAAATCCACTGCGTCCACCGGAAGTAGTTCGGATCGGTCGTGTCGACCTCGCGGTCCCAGTCGTAGGAAAAGCCGAGCGCCTTGATTTGGCGGCGGAAGTTGACGATATTGTTTTGGGTGTTGGCCGCGGGATGTGTGCCCGTCTTCACGGCATGCTGTTCGGCGGGTAAGCCAAAGGCATCCCAGCCAATGGGGTGCAGGACGTTGAAGCCCCGGGCGCGTTTATAGCGGGCGAGGATGTCGGTGGCGGTGTAGCCCTCGGGGTGGCCTACGTGCAACCCAGCCCCGGACGGGTAGGGGAACATGTCGAGCACGTAGTATTTCGGTTTGGCCGAGCCATTCACCGCCTTGAATGCCTTGGTATTCTCCCAGAAAGATTGCCAATGCGGCTCGATTTGGAGAAAGTCGTAGTCTTTGCAGTTGGTAGCCATCGATTGTTAAAACCCGCCACATTGAGACATTCCTCTCCACCGTCAATCACCGGCCGTATCGCCGCAGCAACACTCCTCGCGCTTGTTCTGGTGGGTGGGGCTGACGCCGCCATGAGTCGCGCCTTCAACCGCTTGCTCGACGCGGTGGTGCGGATTGATGTCCGGGAAATTCAGTTTAATGACGGTGCCAAACGCATCGCGGGTGGAGTCGGCTCGGGAGTCATTATTTCCAGCGACGGACTGGTGCTCACCAACGCCCATGTTGTCAGCCCACAGGCGGTCGAGATTTCCGTCACCCTCGCCAGCCTGGAGCGCGTCAACGCCAAGCTGGTCGGCTGGGACCATTGGACCGACCTCGCACGGCTCCGCATCGACCTCGACGCGATCAAGCGCC
>JANNDM010000092.1:0-11062 GCA_031387725.1 Verrucomicrobiota bacterium
CCGCGGGCTTGGCCGCGAGAGCTTGCTGGGCGTCCTCCTTCGCCTTGGTGAGCGTGGCGATCTCCTGCTTGGTGCGGGCTGCTTCGGCGGACAGGGCGGCGAAGGTGGTTTCATCTCCGGCCAGCTTGGTGTTGGCCCGGGCCAATTCTTCGGCGCGCGTCTTGGCGGCGGCCTGCGCGTCCTCCTTCGCCTTGGCGAGCGCGGTCATTTCCTGTTGGGCGCGGGTGGCTTCCGCCTTCGCCGAAGCGACGGCGGACAGGTCGGAGGACCGCTGTGCTTCAAGCTCCCGCACGCGACCCGAGAGGTCCGGATAGTTTGGTGCGGCCGGTTTTGCCGTCAGCGCTTTTTCGGCGGCCGCCAATTTGTTTTCCAGTTCGCCGAGCTGCGGCCGCAGATCGGGGTAGGTGGGGGCGCCGGGCTGGGCGGCAAGCGCCTGCTGGGCCGCCGCCTTCGCTTGGGACAGTGCGGCTATTTCTTGCTTCGCGCGATTTGCTTCGGCGCCCAAGGTGGAGAGCTGCTGCTCGAGTGCGGCTTTCTGGTCGTTGACTTTGTTGAGCGTGGCTTCGACTTGCTGGCCAAACTGGCGGGCGGCCTCGAGCTCGGCGGCAGAGCTGGCGGCGACGCGGGCTTTCTCATCGTTAACCTTGTCGAGGGTGTCCTCGACCTTCCGGCCAAACTGACGGGCGGCTTCGAGTTCGGCGGCGGCCGTGGCCGCGATCCGGCTTTTCTCATCGTTGACCTGGTTGAGAGTGTCTTCGACTTTGCGGCCAAATTGGCGGGCGGTTTCAAGCTCGGTCAGCGCGGCCTGAAGTTCGCGGGTCTTCGCCTCGAGTGCGGCCGTATCGGGGGCGGGCTTGGGGGCTGCGACCAGGGTGGCGAGCTGCTGTTTGGTGCGCTCCAGTTCGGCTTTCATGGCCGCATGGGTTCGTTCCAGCTCAGCCGTCTGGGCCTGGGCGGCGCGGACTTGCTCCTGCATGCTCTGGCTGGCGGCGCTGGCGGCCCGCGTGTTTCTTTGGATTTCCGCGGCCTGCTCGGCCAGGCGATCGCGTTCGGTGCGGACAGTGAAAAGGTCGGCGGCAATTTCACCGACTTTGGTGGAGTAGGCATCGCGCTCCTTGCGCACCCGGGCGAGGGCCGGATCCTCGCCCGGCTCGGAGCTGGCCGGTCCAGCCGGATTGGGCGTGGCGGGATTGCTCGCTATGGCCGCGGCCGGGGCCGCGGGTTTGGCGGCGGTGGCGGTAACCGGAGCCCGGCCGGAAAGGCTGGCCTTGCGCTCAACGATGCGCTGCCGGGCGGCCTCCAATGAGGCCTTGTCGAGCGTCGCCGCAATATTGTCGAGGGCGCGGCCCCGGGCTCCGTTTTCCCTGGCCAACGAAAGCCAGACGAAAGCCTCGATCGGATCCCGGGCGACCCCTTTGCCATCAACGTAGGCGAGACCGAGGTTGTATTGGGCGATGCCGTTGCCCTTCTCGGCCTTGGCCCGGAGCGATGCGACCTCGCTGCTTTCCTGGGCGAAGGCGCCATGACCGAGGGCGAGGGCGAGCAAAGCGGCGACGAGCGAGCGGAAAGTTTTCATACGACAGGCTGGTGAGTGGACGGATACACTTGCCCGGCGGACAGCCCGGCTGCAAGCCCGCCCGCAAGGGTAGCGTAAAAAATATCCCACCCACAGGAACTACCCCCCGATGGGCAGCAACAGCTTCAGGCTGCGCTGCACCGCTCTCCGATCGGTTTCGCCCAACCGGCCCGCCTTGCGCAGCACGAAGCGCTCATCAAGGGTGAAGAGTTTCATCCGGGCGACCGAGGCGTGCGTCAGACCGGCCGACTTCAAATCGCTGAGAGCCACATCCAGCGGCCAGCCTCGATTCTCCTGGCTGGTGATCATGGCGCAGACCAGATGCCCGCTGCGGTCCTGGAATTGCTCGGCCGAGAGCACGAGCGCGGGGCGGCGTTTCACGGCGGAGCTGTCCGTGAAAGGAAAGGGCACGACCAGCACGTCAGATGGCTTATAGCTCACAAGTCACGGTAAGCCCGTTCATCGTGGGCGGAATCCCACTCGTCTTGCAGGGTTTCAGCGACGGCGCGGGCCATGACGTGGTCCACCGGCCGGGCTTTCTGGAGGTAGACGAGGCCGGCCCGCAGCTTGAATGCCACCGTGTCGCCGGCCTTCAGGCCGAGTTTCTGCCGGACCCGGCCCGGAATCGTCGCCTGGCTTTTGCTCGTGAGCTTGCTGACGGAGAGTGTGCGCATGACGGGTAAGGGTAGTAATACCGTTCTTACACTGTCAAGAAATCGCCTGGAAACGGGCGCGAGACACGGCGCGGTGCCAGGCAGCGAGCAGCCTGCGGGTGGCGGTGATCGGGGGCCGGCGCGCGGTCTACGGCAGGTGCCGGGCCGCGAGGGCGCGGAAGGACTCCACCTGCGCCGCCTGCCACGCGGCATCGTGCCCGAGGACCGGGGCCAGCAGGGCCGCGACGCGGGGTGCGGCCGCTGTTGCGGCGCGGGCGTCGAGGTAAAGCAGCCGCGCCCGGCGCGCGAGCACGTCTTCCACGGTGCGGGCCATCGTATCGCGCGCCGCGGCGAGCACGAAGGCGTCGTCGGGGGTGGTGTCCGGGGCGGGCAGCGCGGCCGGCACCGGCAGTGCGGCGGTGCGGCAGGGCGCGGCCGGCAGTCCGGCGCGGGCGGCGGCACGGTTGACGACATCCTCGGCCATCTGGCGCGCGGTGGTCCACTTGCCGCCGACAATGGTGACGAGCCCGGCCGGCGAGACGGTGATGATATGGTCGCGCGCGAGCGCGCTGGTCGGGCCGGCGCCGCCTTTGACGAGCGGGCGCAGTCCGGCAAAGGAACTCAGCACATCGGCGCGTCCGGGCGCGCGGGTGAGGTAGCGGGCGGCGTGGGCGAGCAGGTAGTCGATCTCCTCGGCCAAGGGCGCGGGCTCGCGGGTGATTTCGGCCACCGCGGTATCGGTGGTGCCGAGCAGCACGCAACCGTGCCACGGGATGGCAAAGAGCACCCGGCCATCCCGGGTGCTCGGGATCATCAGGGCGGTCTCGCCGGGCAGGAACGCGCGCGGCAGCACGATGTGGGCGCCCTGGCTGGGGATGAGCATCGGTGCGGTGGCCGGCTCGTCGAGCCGGCGGAACTCGTCGGCGAAGACACCGGTGGCGTTGATCACAACGCGGGCTTTCAGCTCAAAGGTCTCGCCGGTCTCGCTGTCCCACCCGACGGCGCCGCCGATCCGCCCATTGGTCTTGAGCAGCGCCGTGACCGGCGCGTAATTCAGCACGGTTGCGCCGTAATCCGACGCCGTGCGGGCGAAGGCCACGGCGAGGGCCGCATCATCGAACTGGCCGTCACTGTATTGCACCCCGCCGGCCAGCCGGTCGGGCCGGAGCGTCGGCAAAGCGGTGAGCGTGGCTGCGCGCGAGAGCACGCGGGAGGCGGCCGGCTGGTGGCCGCGCGCGAGCAGATCGTAGAGCCGCAGGCCGGTGCCGTAGTAGAATTTTTCCCAGACGGAATAGACCGGCACGATGAAATCGCGCGGGTGGACCAAACCGGGGGCGTTTTGCAGCAGCAGGGTGCGTTCGCGCAACGCGGACCGGACGAATCCCGGTCGGCCCTGCCGCAGGTAGCGCACGCCGCCGTGGATGAGCTTGGTGCTGCGGCTCGATGTGCCGGAGGCGAAGTCGCCGCGCTCGAGCAGCAGGGTGCGGTGGCCGCGGCTGGCGGCGTCCAGCGCCGCGTAGAGCCCGGTGGCACCGCCGCCCACAATGAGCACGTCCCACGTTTCTGCTGCGCGCAGGCGGGCGATGGCGGCGGAGCGGTTCATGGGTCAGCCGGCCCGGTCCTTGGCGCGAGCGACGGCGCGGTGCCACTCGGCCTGGAGCTTTTTCATGGTGGCGGCCGGGGCCGAGGCGCGGAAGGTGCGGTCGGCAGACCAGAGGGCGGCAATCTCGGCGCGGCTTTTCCAGAAGCCGGTGGCGAGGCCGGCCAGAAACGCCGCGCCAAGCGCGGTCGTCTCGGTGATGCGCGGGCGGACAACCGGCACCCGCAGGACATCGGCCTGGAATTGCATGAGCGCGTTGTTGCCGACCGCACCGCCATCCACGCGCAATTCGCGGAGCCGGCGGCCGGCGTCGGCCTCCATGGCATGGAGCAGATCGGCGCTCTGGTAGGCGATGCTCTCGAGCGCGGCGCGGGCGAGATGCCCGGCGTTGCTGCCGCGGGTCAGCCCGGTGATGAGGCCGCGCGCGCCGGCGTCCCAATGCGGCGCGCCGAGTCCGGCAAAGGCGGGCACCAGGTAGACGCCGCCGTTGTCGGCGACCTTGGCCGCGAGTTTTTCCACGTCGGCGGACTTCGCGATGAGGCCGAGACCGTCGCGCAGCCACTGGACGACGGCGCCGCCAATGAAGACCGAGCCTTCGAGTGCGTATTCGGTGCGGCCGCCGATTTTCCATGCGATGGTGGTGAGCAGGTTGTTTTTCGAGACAACCGGCTGGTGGCCGGTGTGCATGAGCAGGAAGCAGCCGGTGCCGTAGGTGTTCTTCGCCATGCCCCGCGACCAGCAGGCCTGGCCGAACAGTGCGGCCTGCTGATCGCCGGCGATGCCGCTGATCGGCACGCCGCGCAACGCGGGCACGGCGGACACCTCGCCAAAGACTCCGCTGCTGGCGCGCACCTCGGGCAGCACCTCGCGAGGGATGCGGAGGATTTTCAGCAGCTCGTCATCCCAAGCACCGGTGCGCAGATTGAGCAGCAGCGTGCGCGAGGCGTTGGAGACATCGGTGGCGTGGACGCGGCCGCCGGTGAGCTGCCAGAGCAGCCACGTGTCGACGGTGCCGAAGGCGAGTTCGCCTTTTTCCGCGCGCCGGCGAGCGCCGGGCACGTGGTCGAGCAGCCACGCGAGTTTCGTGCCGCTGAAATAGGGATCGAGCAACAGGCCGGTTTTTTTGCGGAAGAGCGGCTCGAGGCCGCGGCGCTGGAGTTTCGCGCAAGCGTCCGCCGTGCGCCGGTCCTGCCACACGATGGCGCGGTGGAGCGGCCGGCCGGTGCGCCGGTCCCAGAGCAGGGTGGTTTCGCGCTGGTTGGTCAGGCCGAGCGCGGCGAGGTCGCGGCCGGCGAGTTTGGCCGCGGCCATGGCCCCGAGCGCGGTGCGGCGGGTGGTTTCCCACAGGTCGAACGGGTCATGTTCCACCCAGCCGGGGCGGGGATAGTGCTGCGCAAATTCCTGCTGCGCCGAGGCCCGGGCGTGCCCGCGCCGGTTGAAGACGATGGCGCGGGACGACGTGGTGCCTTGGTCGAGGGCGAGGATGCAGGGCATGGGAAGACAGTGCAGTTTGCCTCAGGGCAGAGGACGCGCAAGCCTACGTCTGGTCGCAAAATATGCGTCCCGCAGAAATCGTGTTGCACGTGATTCTCCCTATGGTGATTTTGCAGGCCCGAACTGATCCCCGCTCCTCGCTTTTCGGCATCTAAACGCCACGACGGCTATACTATGATCCGCAACATCGGCATCCTATTCTTGCTGTTGACATCTGTAATCTCGGCACAAGTCCCCTCGCGTCCGTCGATCAGGGCTTTGTTGGAGCCGCCTGTTTTCAGTCTCCCGAAAATTTCACCTGACGGGAAGCAATTGGCGATGTTCACCAACAACCAGGGCAAGAAGAACCTGATGTTGCTAGACCTCGCCACGATGCAGCCGAGACCAATCGCTGATTTGCTGGAGCTCAACGTAGTCAACTATTGGTGGAAGGGTAACGATTACATGCTTCTGCTGCTGGAAAAGACACCAGAGTGGCGTGAATTCTACCTCTTCTCTCTTAAGGGTCCGAAACCATACGCGTATTCGGTGTCGGACGCTGGTGACTCAAAGCTGATAAGTATGCTGCCAGGCAGTTCGGATGAATTACTGGTCGCTAACCGTTACATGAATGCTGCGGGCTACAACTTGCGACGGCTGAACGTGCAAACGGGCAGGTTTAAGACGGTGCAGTCAGATCCGGGAGGGGCGGATGATTGGTTTGCCAACGATGCAGGCGAACCTCTGGCGGTGACGGCCTACCGGGAGAAGCGCTGGGTGTTGCTCGTTCCGTCAACTGATGGCAAGCATTGGGATGAGCATCCGATGCAAACTGACGGACGCCTCGATTTTTGGCCGATGGCGGTGCATCTCGACCAAAAACGGCTGATTATTTTCGACTACGTAACAAACGGACCAGCGCAAGTCGCGGTGCTCGACCTGAAGACGTGGACGAAAATCCCGTTGCTTCAGCCGACAGAAACTGACCCTGAGAGTGTGATAGCTTGGGCCGGCCCTGGCACCCGGCCCCGGGCGATAGGCTACGAGACCGACCGACCGCGCCTGCACTTTCTTGATGAGGATGCGGCGCAGACCATGGCAGCCGTCAACCAAGCCCTGCCTGATTCATTCAATCGCGTGGAAAGCGCCTCGTTCGACGAGTCGAGGATGGTGATCTTTTCAAGCAGTGACAATGACCCGGGCGCATACTATCTGCTGGACCGGACAATACCGCGCCTGACGGCCCTAGTGAAGCGGATGCCCGGTCTTGCTCCGAGTCAGCTTGGGCGAAGCCAGTGGATCACCAGCCGGGCTCGTGATGGGTTGGCTTTCACCGGCCAGATCGTTTTACCACCGGGTTCCGCCACCACGAAACCCCCGCTGATCGTGCTGGTTGGGCCTTCCATTAATCTGGAGCGGACGAACTACCTCTACGATGAATTTCCGCGTGTCCTCTCCGCTCAGGGGTATGCTGTCGCGCGCTTCAACTATCGCGGTACCATTGGATTTGGCCGACAGTTTGAAGCTGCTGGGGATCGACAAATCGATCAGGCCATGCCGGATGATGTCATCGACGGAACTCAGCAGCTGATCGAGCGCGGATTGGTGGATCCGAACCGGGTGGCCCTTTTAGGGATGAGACATGGCGGCATTGTCGCCATGCACGCGCTCGCCCGGAGCAAATTGTTCTCCGCCTGGATAAATTACGACACTCCAATGAGCGCCGGCTGGCTGAAATCGGACGAACTTGAGTTCAGCCGCCGCTTTGATGAACGACATCTCGCGCTGGTTAACACCGCACCCACAACATCGGAATATCTCAAACGACTGGATCCGCTCAAACTCCTGCCGGGCTTGTCGGTGCCGTCCTTTAGCTTCTACTCAAGAAAACTGTCCGACAATACCCTGATCTATGACGGTGCGAAACTACGCGCACACTATGGGGAGAACGCTCCCGGCCATGTTTTTATCAAAGGGGCTCCATACCTGACCGCGAAGGAATCAACCCGAACGCGTCGTGAACATCTGCGCGAAGACAGGATCAATTTCTTTGAGCAGTTGATGCCGTTTCTCGAAAAATCCCTCACCCCGAAAACTACGCCGGTCCCGGTGGCGAAATGACCAGCGCTCAGGGTTTGGCGGGGGTGACGGGCCGGGCGGCGGCGGGGGGCGCCGCAGAGTTCTTCGCGCGGCGGTCGATGACATACCAGAGCACGAAGCCCATCATGCCTGCGAGCAGGACCAGGAGGATCATGATTTCCTTGTTGCGGCGCACGGCGGAAATTTAACCACCAGGCAAACCAGGGCCAGCGCAATCACCGCCCGGGAATAATTGGTTTGTGACCGCGGCGGCCGCGCGTAGCCTCCGGCGCGCAACATGAGCGCGTTTCCGCAGACGGACTGGATTCGACTGGCTGCGCTGCGGGAAGGCAGCGCGGAGGAAAAGCAGCGGGTGCGCGGCGAGCTGTTTGTGCGCTATCGCGAGCCAGTGCTGGCCTACCTCCGCGGCCGCGGTGCCCGGAACGAACCGGCGGAGGACCTGGTCCAGGATTTTTTTCTGCATGCCATCTCGCACGGGCTCTTCGAGAAGGCCGACGCCGCACGCGGCCGCTTCCGCAACCTCCTGCTGACGGCGTTGCAGCATTATGCCGCCAAGGCCCACCGCGCGGAACACACGCAGCTCCGCCGGCCTGCGGGGGGATTTGCCGGTGCCGATGTGGCGGACCTGCCTGAGGCGGTGCTGCCGGCGGACCACACCACGCCCGAGCGGGCCTTCTTGCGCGGCTGGGCTGTGACCCTCATCCGCCGCGTGCTGGCCGCGCTGGAGAGGGAATATGCCGGACCAGACCGGCGGGCCCACTTCGAGATTTTCCACCGGCTGATGATCGCGCCCGTCCTCGAGGGCGCCCCGGCCCCCGCGCATCGCGCCCTCGCCCGCGAGCTCGGCCTGACCGAGAAGGAGGTGGCGAACCGGCTCGTGACCACCCGGCGCGCCTACCAGCGGCTGCTGCGCGCCGAGATCGCCACCTACGCCCGCTCCGAGACGGAGATCGACGAGGAGGTGCGCGAGCTTTTCCATCAACTCAGCCAACCTTGAATCCCATGAGCCAACGCACCTTCGAGCAATTCTTCGCCTGGGAACTCAGCAAGCAGCGCGAGAGCAAATTCAACATCACGGTTTGCGTAACGGCCGGAGCGATCGGCATTCCGTTGGCGATTTTCTCGCACCCGGCCTGGCTTATCATGACCGGGCTGGCGGGGCTGTTTTATTGGTTCCACCGCGCGATGTATGGTGGCGACGACGACCTGACGACCCCGGCAGCCCGGCAGGCCTGCGAATTCATGGTTCAGGTCCGGCAATCGGGCCATGCGCGCATGCTGCTTCCGCTCGCCGGCACCGTCACGATCATGCGCCTGGCCTTGTCGGAATATTACGAGTGTGATCCCAAGGCCGCGCGGGACAACCAGCCGGCCGACCAGGTGGCCTGGCCGGGAGCGAGGATCGCGCGGAACCTGTCGGTCACCTGCGCCCATTGCTCGCACGCGGCCGACCGGTCCGTCACCGGGGAGTGGTGGGCGGCCCAAGTGGCGCTCAAGCCCTTTGCCGACCGGGAGAAATACCTGCGGCCCGACGGCACCTGCGCCAAATGCGGGGCCACCGAAGGCTGGTTTGAGTCCCGCCACCCGTGAGACCATGAGGGTTAGCTCCCCATTGACCTGCACCCGCTGCCGGCAACCGACCCGCCCTTTCCCCGAAGGGGTGATGGAGGGCAAACTGGATATGCAAGCCGAGGCGCCATTCAAGGCCCGGCTGGCCTATAAATGCCCCAAGTGTGACCGTATCTTCTGCGCGCTTTGCTGCCACCCGGAGGCTCTGGTCAAAGAGATGCTCCAGCCCGGGCGCTTCAGTTTGCCCGAGGAATTTACCGGGCCCCACCCGCTGGCCGCGTGTCCGGAATGTGGTAGTAGGATCTGGCGAGGGATATGGCCCTACGATACGGCTGAAGCCGAATCCGATGCTGAGCCGGCCTTTGATGAGAACAAACCGGCGACGCCGGGTCAGAGGATTTTCTCGGGGCTCTTCGCCGTCCCTGTTCTGGCGATGGCGTGGTTCAGCCTGACGAGCGGCGGGTGGATCTGGGGCGGCATCTGCCTGCTGGTCGGAGGCGGGCTGCTCTGGATGGCTGTATTTTCGAAATAGGCCGCGGCAGTTCGCAATCCGGCGCGAGGCTAACGGTTGAACACGTCGCGGGCGCGGAGCAGCAGGGCGTTGTCGGGCAACTGGCGGAGGCCGGCGGCGATGCGTGCGCGGGCCTCGGGCAGGCGGCCGAGCTGGGCAAGCGCCGTGGCGCAGGCCGTGTAGGCGCCGCCGAGGTTGGCGTCGAGGGCGAGGGCGCGCTCGGCGGCATCGAGGGCTTCGGGCCAGCGCCGGAGCTCGAGCAGGGCGTTAGCCTTCTGCACATACGCCTTGGCGTAGGTGGGGTTGAGCGCAAGCGCCTGCTCAGCGCTTTCCAGCGCTTGGGGAAACGCGCCCATCCGGCGCATCAGCACGGCGCGGTTGTTCCAGGTCATCGCGGCGCGCGGGTTTTCCGTGAGGATGCGGTGGATGAGGTTGTAGGCGTCGCGCTCCTCGAGCAGCTCGATGATGAATTGCGAGCAGCAGTCGAGCGGGGCGTAGCGGTCGTCCTGCGCGCAGCGCTCGAGGGCAAGCTGGAGCCAGCGGCGGGCGTCGTCCTTGCGGCCGAGGGCACCGGCGGCCTGCGCGGCGTTAACCAGCGGCTCAAGTTCGTCAGGCCCGAACTCGTGCGCGGCGTTGAAGCTGGCCAGCGCGGAGGACAGGTCGTTCGCCGCCAGCAGGGCGAGGCCGAGGGCGTGGTGGGCTTTCCAGCTTTCCCGGTTGAGTTGCAACGCCTGCTTGGCGGCGGCCTTCGCCCGGTCGAGCCGGCCGAGGTTGATCCAGGACTGGGCGACGTTGACGAGGGCCTCGGCGCGTCCGGGGGCGTCGGGCGCGGGCTCGGCCGCCGGTTCCGCCCCCAGCAGGGTGCGGTGGAGGCGGGTGAGTTCGGCGGCGAGCGCGGCGAAATCCGCGGGGCGTCGCGCGGGATCCCGGTCGAGGCACCGCAAGATGAGGGCGGCAAACTCCGGCGGGATGTCCGCCACGATTTCCCGCGGGTCGGGCGCGGGTTGCACCACGTTGAGCTCGGATTCCTGCAACGGGAAAGGGAAACAGCGGGTGGCCGAGACGTAGAGCACCACCCCGCAGGCATAGAGATCGGTGGCGACGGTGCGCGCCGGCCGGCCGGAGAGCATTTCGGGCGCGAAAAACCCCCGGGTTCCGGCGAGCAACGTGTCGTCGGCCGGATCGTCGGCCGTGAGCGCGAGGCCGAAGTCCGCGACCTTGGCGGCGCCCTCCGGGCCGAGCAGGATGTTCATCGGTTTCAGATCGCCGTGCACCAGGCCGGCGAAGGCCAGGCCGCGCGCGATACCGAGGCCGGTGCGCAGGGTGGTGCGCCAGTCGGTCGTGCCGGCGAGGATCTCGTCCTGCAGGCTGCGGGCGCCGGGGATGTATTCGAGCACGAGGTAGGGCAGGCGGTTGTATTCCTCGACGCCGTAGGCCAGCACGAGGTTGGGGTGCGGGGCCAGCGCGACGCAGTGCGCCGCCTCGGCGAGGAACATCTCGCGCAACTCCGGGTTGGCGAGGTGCCGGGGCAGGGGGGTCTTCAGCGCGACGAGGTTGTCGCTGCGAGCATAATGCTCGGG
>JANNDM010000137.1:0-4597 GCA_031387725.1 Verrucomicrobiota bacterium
TTATGGGCTTGGGACGACATCAAAAAATCGAGGGTGGACAGGGTGGCAAGCGCGGCCACTCGAACATGGCTCATTGGATCACAACAGAGGAGATCAAGGAATCCACGCGCCGTATCAGAAGGGTCCAAGCCAAGAAGACAATTGCCCGCGAATTAGCCGATCTTGAATCGTGCCCCAAACGGCACGTCAGCCGAATAACGCGGAGTTAGCGCCAGCAACGGAACGAGGTGGAGCGCGGCCGCCGGCCGCGCTTCTGAACCCGTCCGGCCTGTCCGCCATAGCCATGGCGGCGGCGGAAGGCCGGGTTCCACCTGTCGTCTGCTACGATCCCGGCGGGAACATGGTCTTCTGGCGCGGCGTGGCCGGCAGCGGCAGCAGGCCGTCGGCGAATTCCGTGAGTTTCACGAAGGCCGCGTCAGTGCGGATGGAATCAAACACCGCGTCCACGCGCGCCTCCATCATCTCCTTGCTGCGCACCGCGTGGAATCGTTCGTAGTCGTAGAAATGCCGCTTGAGATAGGTCAGCGCCTTGTTGCGGTCGCCGGCTTGGGCGTAGATGGCCGCGAGATTGTAGGACGCTGCCATCAGGCCGTCGTTTTCCTGCGCGATGCGCAACGCCTCGTCCTTTTTGCCGCTGGCCGCCATGAACACGGCGGCGAAGACCCGGTTGTAGGGGTCCTGCGGGTCGAGCTTCAGCGCCAGCTCGACGTAGTGCGTCGTCTTCACCGGGTCGCACTCGGAATTCCAGAACACCGCGATGTTGCGGTAGGCCAGGGCCAGCGGGAATACCTCGACGGATTTCTCCATCAGGCGCAGTCCCTTGACGAACGCACCTTCGTGGATCGTCATCTTGCCGAGGCCGTGCAGCGCCACGGCGCGGGAGAGCGGGTCGATGCGCTCGGCGAGCATCTGTTCAAAGAGCGCGCGGGCCTTGTCCCACTCACCGGTGTGGTGGCGGTAGAGTTCACCGAGATAGCGCGCCGGCGCGGGATCGGCCGGATCTAGCGCGCGGGCCTGGAGGTAAAGTCCCTTGGCCAGTTCGTAGTCGCCGGCGTTCTCCGCCTGCAGGCCCCGGTCCATGACGGCCGCGACCTGGGTCGCCACCGGGCCGTCGAACACGGGAGCCAGGTCCGGCAGAGCGTTGATCGTGTCGTCCGTCGCGACCGTCACGCCGAGCTTCTTGAGCTCCTTGGCCGCATCCTTCGCTTTTTTGGGAAACAACACGCGCTCGGACCAGACCGCTTGATAAAGATTGATGGCGGCGGCCTTGTCACCGGCCTTGGCCTTCGCCTTGGCGTCGGCGAGGTTTTTCGCGATCCCCGTCTCGCGTTTCTTCAGCTCGTCGCGGACGATTTTTTCGGCGTCCTTGGCCTTCAGAAACCCCTTCTGCCCTTCCGCCCGCCCGACGACATTTCCCGCCGGGTCCGTCAGGATCACCTGCGTGGCATTGGGCACGGCCTTCAATTGCTGCGCGAGCGGCATGGTCTGGTCGGCCACGATCATGGTCACGCCCTGCGCCGACCACAGCGTGAGGTCGCGCGAGGTGCGCAGGCTGGAGTCGCTCACCTCCTTGCTCGACAGCGGAAACCAGTAGAGCACCAAGCCCTCCGTTGGGGCGGCCTGCTCGGGTTTAAGAATCCGCCACGGCACCTGGTAGACCTGCGGAGCCGGACTGGACGCACTCCCGCCGGACATGCCGCCGCTGCCACCGCCCCCGCCGCCGCCACAGGTGGCCCAGACGGGCGCGACTGTCATCCAGAGTGAAAGGGAAAGCGCGAGGGTGCGCGGGAGAGTGGAACGGGGCCGGGAAGCATGCATGGGGAAACGGGGTGGACAGGCGACCGAAGTGCTTGGGTCGGCACCCTGACACGCGGCCACCGCCCGGGCGAGCCGAAAGCCGGAGCCCCAACACACCCCGGCGCTGCGCGCCACCCCTCGTCATAGAGGGGATTCAAACTACCGCATTCTGAAATCCCCTCTTGAGAGGGGTGCCCGACAGGGTGGGGTGTGTTGGGAGAGACACCCGCCAGCCGCGCTGCCGCCTCACCCTGTGTTCTTCAGGCCGCCGGCGCTGCCATTGACGGTCAGCTCCAGCACGGCGCGGATGGCCTCGGCCTTTCCTGATTCATGTCTTGCTTATTGTCTGCCTTTGTCTTGCCTGAATTGTATGCACGTCGAGACGCTTTCCATCCGTCTGTCCAAGGCCGAACGCACCGCTTTGCGGACTGCCGCCCGGAAGGGCAAGATTTCCCAAGGCCAATTGGTGCGCAAAGCCCTCCACGCCTATGGGGTGGTGTCCGTTAAAAGTGCCGCCCCCAATGCTTACGACCTCGTCAAGGATCTGATCGGCAAAAACAAGGGCGGGCCCGGCGACCTCTCCACCAATCCCAAATACATGGAAGGGTTTGGCCGGTGAAAGTCTGGCTCGTCGATACCGGGCCGCTCATCGCCCTCCTGGAGGCAGCCGAGCAAGACCATGCCTGGGCGGTTGAAACCCTGCGCAGCGCCCCCCTGCCCCTGCTGACTTGTGACGCCGTGCTCACCGAAGCCTGCTTCCTGCTCAAACGTCAGCATCGCAACCCCAATGATCTGCTCATCATGGCCGAGCGCGGTCTCTTTCGCGTCGCCTTTGATTTCAATCGCGAACACCCCGCCATTTGCAGCCTCTTGGCTGGCTATGCCAATCTGCCCATGTCGTTTGCCGACGCCTGTCTCGTCCGCATGAATGAGCTGCATCCTGAATCCGCGATTTGGACCCTTGACCGCGATTTCAAAATCTACCGCCGCAACCGCCGTTCGTCCATTCCGCTCATCAGCCCGTTTTGAATTACTGTCGCTTGGCGTGGCGTGAACCGCAGACCCGGCGCCTCACCCCGTGTTCTTCAATCCGCCGGCGATGCCGTTGACGGTCAGCTCCAGCACGGCGCGGATGGCCTCGCGGTCGGTCTTCTTCAGCCGGCGGCCGCGCCGCCGCCGGATCATCTCCACCTGCAGGTAATTCAGCGGGTCCACGTAGGGATTGCGCAGCTTGATCGACCGGGCCAGCACCGGCTCGTTTTCCAGCAGCTCGCGCTGATTGGTGATGGCGAGCACCGCATTTTCGGTCCGGCGGAACTCCTCCAGGAGGCGCGCCAGCACCCGGTCCCGGATGCCCTCATCCTCGACCAGCGAGGCATACACGCTGGCGATGGACATGTCGGCCTTGCACATCGTGAGCTGGGCGTTGGCGATGGTGGTCTGGAAAAACGGCCAGTGCCGATTCATCTCGCGCAACAGTTTTTCGCCCCTGGGGCCACGGCGCAGGATGACCTCGAGCCCGCGGCCGAGCCCATACCAGCCGGGAAAATTGCAGCGGCTCTGCATCCAGGAGAAAACCCACGGGATGGCGCGCAGGTCCGCGACGCTCACGCTGCCTTTGCGTCGGTAGGTCGGGCGCGAGCCGAAGTTGAGTTCGCTGATCTCGTCAATCGGCGTGGCCTGCCGCCAGAAAGTCAGGAATTCCGGATCATCGTGCACGCAGGCGCGATAGGCCGCGAGCGACGCCGCGCTCATTTCTTCCATCGCTTGCACCCAATGTTTCGGCAGCTGGCGGGCGCCTTTTTGCGCTTCGTTCGCCCCGAGCAGGACGCCATACGCCATCTGCTCCAGCACGCGGTGGGCGAGGTCTGCGTCGTGGTAGCGGGTCGAGAGCACCTCCCCCTGCTCGGTCACGCGGATGCCGCCGTCTTTCAACCCGACGGGCTGTGCGAGAATGGCCTTGGCCGCCGGCCCGCCGCCGCGCGCGATGCTGCCCCCGCGGCCATGGAACAACGTCACTTTCACGCCGTGCTGCTTGCACACCGCCATGATGGCGTCCTGTGCTTGGTAGAGCGCCCAGTTGGCCGTCAGATAGCCACAGTCCTTGTTGCTGTCGGAGTAGCCCAGCATCACATGCTGGTGACCGCCCTGTCGCGCCAGCTCCGGCGCATAGACGGAGCTGGCAAACAGCGCCGCGAGGATCGCCGGTGCCCGCTGCAAGTCATCGAGAGTTTCAAACAACGGCGCGATGGGCAGCCGCACCCCGGCCAGCGCCTGCAGCAATTGCACTTCCAGCACGTCCGACACCTCGTTCGTCATGCTGATGATATAGATGCCCAGCGCGTCGGCGCCGAAATCGGCCTGCGCCCGCACCGCCAGCCGCAACGGGTCGAGCACGACCCGCGCATCGACGGACAAGCCCGCGACCCGCCCGGCCCCCAGTTCCTTGGCGTCGCGCAGCGCAGCCGCCAACATGGTCTGCTTGGCCATCTCGTCGCGTTGCTCGTAATCCGGTTGTCGCAGCAATTCGGCGACGGCCTTGGCATGCCAGGCCGAATGCTGCCGCAAATCCAGCCGGGCCATGTGCAGGCCAAACACATCTACGTCGGCCAGCGCATCCTTGAGCTCGCCATCTGCCAGCGGCGCGGCGCGACCCCGCCGCAGGTCAGCCTCGATGGCCGCCAGGATCTCCCGCACGTCGGTCGGAGTCACGCGGCCGGCCTTGGGATCCACCGGCTCCAGCAGGCTGGCGTCGGCTTGCGCCATGAGCTGCTCGCGCAGGCTGCTCAGGATGATGCGA
>JANNDM010000213.1:0-6101 GCA_031387725.1 Verrucomicrobiota bacterium
GACACACAACTCCAGGTGCTCCTCCTTCGTGTCCTCGATCTTGTTGTGGCTGATGCCGTGCAGGCTTTGCACAAACATCATCACCGTCGGCACGCCCGCGCCGCAGGTCTCGGCCGCGTCGTGCAGCGGACCCGACGGCAGTCGGTGCGACTGCGGCACAGTCTCCCTGATCGCCGCGTCGCACATCTCGATCAATCCGGGGTGAAACGGCCGCGGCTCGATCTGCCAGATGCGCTCCCAGCTCACGCGCACGTTGCCTTCCTGGGCGAAGCGCTCGCTCGCATCTTTGGCCTCGCGCAGCATCTGCGCCAACGCCTTGGCATCGAGGTGCCGCTGGTCGAGCGTGATGCGGCACTCCTCGACCACGCTGGTGACGATGCCGGGCTTGGTCGTGCAGGAGCCGATGGTGCAGACGCCGCTGCCGCTGCGCCGGGCGATCTCATAAATTTCCTGGCTCATCCGGCCGGCGGCGAGGAAGGCATCCTTCCGCCGGTTCATCGGCGTGCTGCCCGAGTGCGCGGCCTGGCCGTGGAAAGTGATCGCGTGCCGCTCCACGCCGAAGGTCCCGAGCACGGCGCCGAGCGGCAGATCCAAGTCGAGCAGCACCGGACCCTGCTCGATGTGCAATTCGAGGTAGGCCGCCGCGTTCTTCAATTCCTTGCCGCTGTCCTTCACCTTTTCGAAATCCACCCCGACTTGTTTCAGCGCCTCCGGCAGCGTGATGCCCTGCTTGTCCTTCAACCCGCGCGCCTCGGTCATGTCGAGCTGGCCCGAGCAAGCCGACGATCCGAACAGGCTTTTCCCAAACCGCGCGCCTTCTTCGTCGGCCCAGTCCACGACGCGCACCGTCACCGGCGGCTGGCCCGCATATTGTTCGTTGATGCGGCGCAGCACCTCGACGGCGGCCATGACGTTGAGGCAGCCGTCGAGCCAGCCGCCGTTGGGCACCGAGTCCATGTGCCCGCCCAAGAGCAGCGCGCGATCGCTCTCACCGCGCAGCGTCGCCCAGAAATTTCCCGCCGCGTCGGTGTGCGTCTCGACCGGGAGGCCGGCGAGTTTGTCCTTCAGCCACGCGCGCGTCTGCACCCACCTCGGCGTGAACGCCACGCGCTGCGCGCCGTTGTCGTCGCCAGTCAGGGCGCGAAGTTCCTTGAGCTCGGCGATGGTGCGTTTTGGGTTCAGCGGCATGGCGAGTTGGTGGGGCCGGTCGGCGGGTTTTGCGGCTTGGAAACTAGGAGTCTCCGTCATACATTCAATCTCAACCCTACTGTCGTTTTTCCCCACCCTGGGAACAACGGTCGTTTGGCTTCTCCGCGTTCAGTCTTTCAGTACTTCAGTCTTTCACCTCATGCCCCTTTCCCCCCTGCTGCCCGCCGACGCCCTCGCCGCCAACTTCACCGACCTGAAACCGCCGCTGCGCCCGCAAGAGGCCTTCGTCGAAGCCAGCCGCTGCCTCTATTGCTTCGACGCCCCGTGCATCACGGCCTGCCCGACCGGCATCGACATCCCCGCCTTCATCAAGAAAATCGCCTTCGGCCACCCCGCGGGCGCGGCCAAGACCATCCTCACCGCCAACATTCTCGGTGCTTCCTGTGCCCGGGTCTGCCCCACCTCCGTCCTGTGCGAAGGCGCCTGCGTCCTCGAGGACCGGGATGAGCAACCCATCATGATCGGCCGGCTCCAGCGCTTCGCCACCGACTATGTGACCGAGCGCAATCTCCGCGTGCTGCCGCAACCGCCCGCCAAGAAGTCCGGCAAGAAAATCGCCATCATCGGTGCCGGCCCCGCCGGCCTCGGCTGCGCCGCCGAACTCGCCCAACTCGGCCACAGCGTCACGATCTTTGAGCGACAGATGCAGGCGGGTGGCCTCAACACCTACGGCATCGCCTACTACAAAATGAAGCCGCAGGTCAGCCTCGCCGAGGTCGAGCTGGTCAGGTCCCTCGGCGTTGAGCTGCGCACCGGGCTGACGGTCGGCAAGGACATCGCTGTGGCCACCCTCGAGAAGGATTTTGCCGCGATCTTCATCGGGGTCGGTCTCGGCGCCGCCACGAAGCTGCGCATCCCCGGCGAAGACCTGCCCGAGGTCGTTGACGCCCTCGAGTTTATCTCCCGGATCCACACCGACCCGCTCCACAAGATACCGGTGGGCCGTCGGGTGGCGGTCATCGGCTGCGGCAACACCGCGATCGACGCGGTCACGCAATCGAAGCGCCTCGGGGCGGAGCGCGCGTTCATCGTCTACCGCCGCGACGAGCCGGATATGTCGGCCTACGGATTCGAATACGAACACGCCAAGCATGACGGGGCGCAATTTCTCTTCAAGGCCGCGCCGGTCGAGGTCATGGCCACCGATGGCCACGTCTCCGGGCTCAAGCTGGTCCTCACCCACGTCGTCAACGGCAAGGCCGAGCCGGTGATGGGTTCCGAGTGGGTCGAACCCTGCGACCTTGTGCTCAAGGCCGTCGGCCAGGAAAAGCAGGTCAAGATGCTCCGCGCTCTTTTCCCCGAGCTGGTCATCAACGATCGCGGCGTCATCGCCCACGACCCGCTCACCGGCCAGACGAACGTGCCGCACGTCTTCGTCGGCGGCGACTGCGGCAACGGCGGACGCGAGGTCGTCAACGCCGTCGGCGAAGGCAAGAAGGCCGCACACGGCATCCACTTGTTTCTGACCGGCCAAACCTTCGGCCCGCCCGTCCAACCCTCGCGCCTCGGCGCCAAGCAGGGTGCGACCGGCTCCGGTCTCCTGGCCCCGATCAGGGCCCACGAGCTGGAAGAGGCTCTCTCCCGCAAGCTGTAGGTGGGGCTTTACGCCCCGACCCACTTTCACTCTCACCTTCACTTTCACTCCCCTCCCATGGCTGATCTGAGCTGCAATCTCGCCGGTATCAAGTCCCCCAATCCGTTCTGGGTCGCCTCGGGCCCGCCCGCCAACACCGGCTATCAGGCCCACCGCGCCTTCGAGGCCGGCTGGGGCGGCGTCGTCTGGAAGACCATCGGCACGCCCATCGTCAACGTCGCCTCCCGCTACTCCGCACTCAACTATGGCAAGGATCGCATGATCGGGCTCAACAACATCGAGCTCATCTCCGACCGTTCGCCCGAGGTCAATTTCAAGGAGATCGCCGAGGTCAAGCACCGCTGGCCGCACCACGCCGTCATTGCCTCGCTCATGGTCGAGACGCGCGCCGAGTGGCACGAGTTCGTCCAGCGCTCCGCCGACGCCGGCGCCGACGGCATCGAGCTCAACTACGGCTGCCCGCACGGCATGTGCGAGCGCGGCATGGGCGCCGCCGTCGGTCAGCAGCCCGCCGTCATCGAGAAAATCACGGGCTGGGTCATGGAGGCCGCCACCATCCCCGTCATCGTCAAGCTCACGCCCAACATCACCGACGTCACCATGGCCGCCCGCGCCGCGCGCCGCGCCGGGGCCGACGCCATCTCGCTCATCAACACGATCAACTCGATCACCAACGTGAACCTCGACACGTTCGTGCCCGAGCCCACCGTCCGCGGCCTCAGCTCGCACGGCGGCTATTGCGGCCCGGCGGTGAAGCCCATCGCCCTGAACATGCTGCAGGCCTGCGCCGCCGATCCCGACGTCAACCTGCCCATCTCGGGCATCGGCGGCATCACCAGCTGGCGCGACGCCGCCGAGTTCATCGCCCTCGGTGCCACCTCGCTCCAGGTCTGCACCGCCATCATGCACTACGGCTTCCGCATCGTGGAGGACATGAACGAGGGCCTAAGCGCCTACCTCGACTCCAAGGGCATGAAGTCTCTCGCCGATCTGCGCGGCAAATCCGTGCAGACGCTCCAGAAGTGGGAAAACCTCGACCTCAACTGGCAGCGCGTCGCCCGCATCGATTACGCCAAGTGCATCGGCTGCAACCTCTGCTACATCGCCTGCGAGGACGGCGCCCACCAATGCATCGACCTGAAGTCGCCCGACGAACTCAAGGTCGGCCTCGGCCCCGGCCGCGTGCCGCACAAGCCCGTGCCTAAGGTCCGCGAGGAGGACTGCGTCGGCTGCAACCTCTGCTCCCTCGTCTGCCCCGTGGACGAGTGCATCACCATGGTCGAAATCCCCAACGGCAAATCGCCCATGACCTGGAGCAACTACCAGGACAAACTCGCCAAAGGCGAAATGCAGCCCATTCCGCCGCATATTTAACACACCTTTCTTGATCGTGAATTTTACTAATCAACCCACTGCGACTGCTCTTCGTGACTGGACATTTGGTTCAACAGAAGCGGAAAGGCTATGCGCTTCTTTGCTCTACGTTGAAGGCGCGAAAGCCGTAGATCCACAGAGCCCGTTTGGCGGCCCAGATGGTGTCAAAGATCTTGTCTGTGAACTCAACGGCTGGAAATACATTGTGGCAGCCTACTTTCCCTCGAAGGAGAAATCGCTAAAAGACATAAAGGCTAAGTTCAGTGACGATCTCGTAGGCGTTAGTAAGAATAGTGCCCAAGGAATCGCCTTCTTCACAAATCAGCACCTAACACCAGGCGAACGCGGTGAACTGGAATCCTTGGCTCACGCCAAAAAAGCAGAGTCAATAATTTATCATCGAGAGAGGATTAAAGCGATTTTGGATGCTCCCAGAGGCTATGGCGTGAGACTCCAGTATTTGAAAATACCGATGAGCCCAGAATACCAATCGAGCTTCTTCGCTCAATTTGGTGTCGATTTAATGAAGGCCTTCGAAATTCAAGTAAGCAGCTTGAATATGTTATCAAAACAAGTGAGTGCGCTTCATGAACACTTCCTAGGTGGAGGTGAATTACCGGGCTTGGACTTTCATCGCCTTGTAGTTGCTGCAACACAGGCAACTATCGCAAAAGTAGGTTGCGAGCCTCTGCCTCATTCATCAAAACATGCTTTGCGCCTTCCCCCACTGGCTTTTCTCACCAAGGGACTTGATATTCCGCTTCTTTGCTCCTTACACCGTGCGCTTCTCTTTCAGTCCGAGACCCAAGCTACTTCAGGAGTTTTCCGAGCCGCACGTGTTTGGATCGGAATTGCAGGCTCAAGCCCAAAGAATGCGCGATTTGTGGCCCCAGAGCCTAATAAAGTGCCAGAACTGATAGATGCTTTGCTCAAGAGCTGGAGAGAATGCTATGATAAGCTCTTGGAGTCATCCAAGACGGAGATAATTAGTTCTATAGTCCGTTTCCATCACGAGTTTCTACGAATTCACCCATTTCTTGACGGGAATGGGCGCTTGGCTCGCCTTCTCCTCGAACAACAGGGGCACGAACTCTTAAGTCTTCAAAACCCCGTGGTGCTCGATGATTCGCCAGCGTATTTCGATGCATTAGACGCAGCGCACAAAGGTGACTTACACCCGTTAACAAATGTAATCACTCAAAGTATGTTTGGGTCAGAGAGCATCTAAGCCCAGCAACCGTTAACTAACCCATCAATGGCACAGTCCCTCACTCCCTGCCCGCTGCTTATAAACGGCGAATGGCTGCAGCCGAAGATCCCCGGCACGCCGGTCTACAACCCGTCCACCGGTGACGTGATCGCAGAGTGCCCGGCCGGCGGCACGGCCGAGGTCAACGCCGCCGTCGAGGCCGCGCACGCGGCCTTCCCGGGCTGGCGCGACACCCCGCCGATCGAGCGCGCCCGGGTGTTTTTCAAATACCGCCAGCTCGTCGAGGCTAATTTCGACCAGCTCTGCTCGACCGTCTCGCGCGAACACGGCAAGACCCACGCGGAGGCGCGCGGCTCCATCTTCCGCGGTCTCGAAAACATCGAATACGCCTGCGGCATTCCCACCCTGCTCTTCGGGGATTCGCTCCGCAACATCGCCCGTGGTGTCGACTGCGACACCATCAACCTGCCGCTCGGCGTCTGCGTCGGCATCACGCCGTTCAACTTCCCCGCCATGGTGCCGCTGTGGATGTATCCGCTCGCGCTCGCCTGCGGCAACACCTTCGTCCTGAATCCGAGCGAGAAGGTCCCGCTCAGCGCCGTGCTCCTCGGCCAGCTCCTCGAGCAGGCCGGCTGCCCCAAGGGCGTGTTCAACATCGTCCACGGCGGCCGCGCGTCGGTCGATGCCCTGCTCACCCACCCGAAGGTGCGGGCG
>JANNDM010000116.1:0-1977 GCA_031387725.1 Verrucomicrobiota bacterium
CCGGTGACCAGCCCATGTTGATCGCCCGGCAGGCGTATGAAGCAGTGGACTTTGTCACCAAGCGCGACCTCGTCACCGTGCCGCCGCACATGATCGACGACTGGTATATGACCATGATGTCGCCCGAACGGCAGAAGGTGAACCCGTTCTTCCTCGGCGGCGACCGCATCATCGTCTCGTTCCCCACGGACGACATGGATCACCAGGACAAGTTGAACAGCCTGCGCGCCAATAACGTCCATGTCTGCCACGCCACGGTCTTCCACGAGCTGATCCCCGGGCACCACATGCAGGGCTGGTATACCGACCGTTTCAACCCGCACCGGCAGCTGTTCTACACGCCGTTCTGGGTCGAAGGCTGGGCGCTCTGGTGGGAATTCCACCTCTGGGATCTCGGTTATCAGCAGACGCCGCTCGACCGCGCCGGCGCGCTCTTCTGGCGCACGCACCGCTGCGCCCGCATCATCTTCTCGCTGAATTTCCACCTCGGGCGCTGGACGCCCCAGCAGTGCATCGACTTCCTGGTCGAGCGCGTCGGGCACGACCGGCACACGGCCACCGGCGAGGTGCGCCGCTCGTTCAACGGCGACTATTCGCCGCTCTATCAGGTCGGCTACATGATGGGTGCGATCCAATTGCGTTCGCTCTACGGCGACCTGGTGAAAACCGGCAAGATGAAGGAAAAGGACTTTCACGACCGCGTGCTCCGGGGCGGCACGATGCCGATCGAGATGGTGCGGGCCAGCGTGTCCGGCACCCAATTGCCGCGCGACTATCGCAGTTCGTGGAAATTCGTCGGCGAAAAACCGTAGGTAGCAGGGGTCACCGTCGCGGTTGGAGCTGATGTCAACTATTGGTTGACATCAGCTGGCAGCCGAACGGCGGTCATAGACCGCCGCTACAGTCAATCCCCCCGCGTCCGGTTCAGCTCGCCAAGGTGCTTGAGCAACGCGTCCTCGTCGAGGTCGGCGGGCCAGCCGTAGGCGGCGGTTGCGGCAGCGTTGAGCGCCGCGGCGTCCCCACTGCGCATGGCTTTGGCCACGGCATGGCGGTGTTCCTCCTGGGCGGTGGTGAGCGCGCTCAGGCCCGCGCCGGGCGACCAGGGGAAGGGAAAAGAGCTGACCGCCAGCGTGGGGGTGCGCCGGGAATGGAATTTGCGCCACCAGACAGTGAACGGCCGCGCCGCCAGGATCCCGTGGGTAAAATCATCGTCGCGGGCCACCGCGAGCAAAGTGTCGTCGGGGATGATCGAGGATTCGAACCAGGTCCAGACCGGGGGCTCGGCGCCGACCGGGGTGGCGAGGTAGCGTTCGCGCTTGGTCAGAATGGCGCGCAGCCGTTCATCGGCGTGGGGATTCACCCACCATTGATTGCGGGTGGGCCGCATGGAACGGAAGAGCTGGTGAAAGGGGTGCTCGTAGAGCGAGGCCTCGCGTTCGCCCATGTGCGCCGGGAAATCGATCAACCAGTGGATGGTGGGCCGGCGCGGATCCGAGGCGGTGGCGAGGCGGCGCAGCACATCGGCGTTGGATTTGCCGTGCGGGTTGCGGGTGCCGAGCATCCGCTCGGCCATTTTGGGTGGAATGGAAGCAGTCAGGGCCACGCGTTCGCCGACGCAGGCCAGCCCGGCGTTTTCGGACAGGGGGCGGGGCGCGGGATGGGGCATGGGGAGTTACCCATTGCCTAAACCCCGGGGCAGGCCAAGCGTAGACGCACTTTTCCATGAAGATCGCACGGTTTTTCCGGGTTGTGGCATCGAGTGTTGGGCTGGCCGTGACGGCCGTCGCGAGCCCGTTGCAGGAGGCGGTGCGCACCTATCGCACCGCTCACGAGCAGGCGCTGATGGCCGAGTATCGCGAACTGGTCAGTCTCCCCAATGTCGGAACCGATCAGCCGAACATCCGCCGGAATGCGGAGTTCATCGTCGCCATGATGCAGCGGCGCGGCATCGCGGCGGAATTATTGGAGGGCCGGACC
>JANNDM010000011.1:0-40797 GCA_031387725.1 Verrucomicrobiota bacterium
CACCCGCTCCAAGGAGATGATCCGGCTCGTCGAGACCATCAACGCCACCATCCAGCGCGGCGGCTCGGTGCTCATCCCCGTCTTCGCCCTCGGTCGCATGCAGGAGATCATGGCCATCCTGCATGACGCCCGGAAATTCGACCGCCTGGCCGAGTGCCCCATTTTTGTCTCCGGCCTCGGCCTGGATATCGCCGACTACTTTGACCAGATCAGCAAGAAGACCGGCCTCGTCCACTTCACCCGCAGCATCCTCAAGGAACTTAAGGTCAAGAAATCCCCGCGCGACCTCAAGCCCGGGAAGGAGCCGCCGATTCAGGGCATCTTCGTCGTGAGCGCCGGCATGGTGGCGGAGAACACCCCCTCCTACACCCTCGCCTCCTGCCTCGTCGGCCACGCCCGGAACAGCATCTGTTTCGTCGGCTACTGCGATCCCGACACCCCCGGCGGCCATCTGCTCGCGGCCAAGAACGGCGACCAGTTCCTCTTTGACGCCGTCAACGTGAAGACCCGCATCCGCGCCCACATCGAGCGCTTCGAATTCAGCGGCCACGCCACGCGCGACGAGTTGCTCGCCTTCGCCGTGAAGTGCAATCCGCGCTCGATCGTCCTCACCCACGGCGACCCGCCCGCCCGCGCCTGGTTCATGGACCAGCTCACTGCCAGGCTCCCGAAGGCCAAGATCCTCGATCCCGTCCCGCTGCAGACGTATCAGGTCTGACGCCCCAAAATTTTAAGCAACTTCGCCACCATCGCCGGATTACCCGCGGCGTATTGGATGCGTTTCGCCTTGAGTGAGAATTCCGTCATGGGGAACGGGGGGTTTTCCAAGTAGTGGATCTCGATGCCGGCTTCCTGCAGCAGCGCGGCGGCGGCGGCGATGTCCCACACCTTGTTGTTGTGGTCCACCACCCCGTCGAGCAGGCCGATGGCGGCATAGGCGAGATGCAGCGTGCTGCTGCCGAGGCCGCGGATCTTGAAGTTCTCGATCAGTTTTTTGCCCTCCGCTGCATAGACCTTCTCCACCGGAGAATGAAACCCGATCAGACTGTGACCGTGCGGTGCGACCGTCTTGGCTTGCACCCGCTTGTCGCCGTCCCAAATGCCGCGACCTAGCCCGCCATGAATGAGGACGCGCCGCGGCAGGTCGTAGATGACGCCATAGACCGGCACTCCGTGCTCCAGCAATGCGAGTGAGATGGCGCAGTAACTGATGCCATTGATGTAATTATTCGTGCCGTCGATCGGGTCGCACACCCAGCAGAATCGTGCCGTGACCGGGATGGCGGCGGTGCCCGGCGTCAGCTCCTCGCTGAAAAACTGGTCATCCGGAAACGCCTGAGCGATGGCGGCCTGGAGGTGTTGGGAGATGGCGATGTCCACCGGCGTGACCTTGGTGCCGTCCGCCTTGATCTCGGTCTTGGCCCGGCCGAATTCGGCATGCAACAGAGTCGTTTCGGCCATGACGGCCTGCTGGGCGACGGCGATGCGTTGATCAATCTCTGTGGAACTCATGAACCACAGATGAACACAGATGAACCCGGATGAAGACCAGCAGATTATCTGTGTCTATCTGTGCTAATCTGTGGTTTTTGCTTTCTTAATCTGATGCCCGTGGCGGACGACACCCTTCTTGCCGCGGTCGTTGAGCTGGTCCAGCACGGCGGCGAGCCGGCGCTTGCGGTCGTCAGTCTGCCCGAACATCTCCAACTGGCCGCCTTTCTGCTCCACACCGGAAAAGCGCACACTGACCAACCGCAGCGGCCGGCGTTTGGTCCACGCCGCCTTCAGCAGGGACGGCACCAACGGATAAAACGGAGCCTCCAGGTCGGTTGCCTCAGCCAGACTGCGGCCGGTGGAGCTGTCCTCCATGCCCGGATATCTGACCTTCACCGTCATGGTCTTCACGCGCTTCCCCTCGGCCCGGATGGCGGGCATGAGCTCGTCGATCATCCGCTTGGCGATGCGTTCAATCTCGGCGAAATCGCCGATATCCTGCATGAAAGTCTCCTGGGTCGAGTAGGACTTGGCGTCCTCATGGTCCGTGTGCACCGGCCGGTCGTCCTCGCCCCGCGCGGTGCGCAGCATGTCCTCCCAGCCGCTGCCGAACAGACTTTTCAACTCGGACTCGCTGCGGGTGAGAATGTCACTCACGTGCCTGATGCCGGCGGCGGCCAGCCGTTCCTCGCTCTTTTTGCCCACCCCGGGAATTACACTGACCTTCAACGGCGCCAGAAACGCCGCTTCGTCGCCGGGCAACACCACCGTAAAGCCGCGTGGCTTGCGGGCCTTGCTGGCGATGGCGGACACGAGCTTGTTGGCGGCGATGCCAAACGAGGTCGGGATCTGCAAGTCGTCCCAGATGCGGTTTTGCAAGGCGCGCATCCGGCTTTCGATCTCAGCGGCTGTCTTGAAACCGCAGGGGCCGAGGTCGAGGTAGCCCTCGTCGACGGAATTGCGCTGCACCAGCGGCGTGATCGTTTCACAGAGGTCGAACATCTCGCGTGATTTTTTGCTGTAGATGCCGCTGGTGTGCGGCAGTAGGATCAGGTCGGGGCAGACCTTCAGCGCCAGCTTGGTCGGCATTGGGGTGTAGACACCGCAAGCCCGGGCTTCGTAGCTCGCCGAGGAGATGATGCCGCGCTCCCGGCCGCCGACGGCGCACTTGGTGCCGCGCAACTGCGGATTCATCGACAGCTCGCACGACACGAAGAAAGCGTCGGCGTCGAGATGGACGATCGTCGGCAAAGCCGGGGTCGTGACGATGAGCGGCAGGGCGGTCGACATCACCGCCACGAATTACACGGAACGGAGGTGTTGGCAACAAACAGGTGGAGCCCGGTCTCCGAGCGGGCTTCTTGCAGTGGGAAACCCGCCCGGAGGTCGGGTTCCACCTTGATCAAAACTTGAACTTCGCGAGGCGCAGGTGCCTCTTCACGCTGTCCCCCGCATGCTTGGCCACGAGTTCACCCAACGCGACGGCATCGATGGTGGTGGAAGCCACGACCATTTCTCTGCCGTTGACCACCGCGACGCAGATTTCGATCGGCTCGTCCTCATCCAGGTCATCCTGAACGTAGACCAGCACACTCTCCTGCTTGTCGGCCACACCGATCAGCCGGGTCCATCCGCGTTCCTGCATGGCGCGGTCGGTTTCGACGAAAAGCTGCTTGCGCGAGCCGTTGGTCCCGCCGGAAGTGCGCTCATAGACGCCGACGCTGGCGTGCCGGACCGCCCGCAGGGCGAGCCGGGCATCAGCGATGTTGGGCTGATGAACAAAGCGTAGTCCCTGTCCGATTGCTCCCAGCGTCAACCGACCGACACTCACTTGGGCCTTGGTGCTCCATTGAGCGTCGCTCGCCGCCATCACATACTGGCGCAACACTCGCACGTCGCGATCGAGAGTCAGGTAGCTGACAGCGGCGAGGCCGAGGAGTAGAAAGGGCGTGAGGCAGAGGCCGGCACCAAGCAGCACCCACCGCCAGATGTGGCGGCGGGGCGCGGGAGATTGCGGATCGGGGTTCATGGAAGCTGAGAGAATTCGGGATTCCGGTTAAAGTCAGACTTCCTTATCTTTCTTCTTGGAGTCGATCTTGAGGTGCACCTTGCGCAGGGGCTCGATGTCGAACTTGTCCGCAATCTTGGCGATCTGATCCGCGTTGATGTTGCCGACGATGTTCACAAAGACAGCCTCACCCTTGCGGTCGATCACCGTGACGACCAGGCCATCGATGGCCTCCTCACCGTGCTGCTTGACATGGACGTCCACATTGTCGCCGTCGTTCTTCTCGCGGACGGTGACCATCTTGGTCCAGCCCTGGGTCTCGAGCTTGCGGCGGACGGACTCAATCTGCTCGACCGTAGCGGCGCGGTTGGTGTCGTCGAGACCGACAACATTGACGCGAATGCTCTTCAAGTTGCGGATCATCTCGGCGGCTTCCGGCTCGTGGCGGGCCGCGATACGGGCGGCGAACTTGAGCATGGCCGAGGAAAGATTGACCTCGACGAACTGGCCCTTCGCGGAGGGCATCAGCTGTCCAATGTCAATGGCGCCGGCTTCAACTTCAGTGGCGCGGGACGAGGCGAGAAACGCCAGCGACAGGGTCGCGGCGGCGAGGGAGGAACGGAGGAGGTTTTTCATGGGGGACTGGATTAAGGATAGTTGCCGATACCCCAGCACACCGCAGCCCCCACCAAAGTTACAGAATTTGCACCCTACCCCGCCAGCAGGGCCCGACCGGTCAGCGAGCGCAGTTCCTGCCCAAGACCCGACACCGGGCCCGCATAGACTATCTCGCCCCCCTCGGGGCCGCCGCCCGGACCCAGATCGATGATCCAGTCGGCCAGTCGAATGACATCGAGGTTGTGCTCGATGACCACCAGAGTGTTGCCGGCATCTCGCAGCTTGAACAATAAGTCCATCAAGCGCTGGATGTCGGTCCAGTGCAGACCGGTCGTGGGTTCGTCGAGGATGTAGAGTGTCATCCCCTGCTCCCGCTTGCTGAGCTCAAGGGAAAGCTTGATGCGCTGCGCCTCGCCGCCCGAGAGCGTCGTGGCCGACTGGCCGAGTTGCAGATAACCGAGGCCGACCGCGTCGAGCGTCGCCAGTTTTTCCATGATGCGCGGGACCGCGCGGAATAGCTCCATTGCCTCGCGCACCGTCAGCGCCAGCACATCGGCGATACTCTTTCCGTGGAAGCGCACCTCCAGTGTCTCCCGGTTGAAGCGTCGGCCATCACAGCTCGGGCATGGCGCGTAGGCGTCAGCCATGAACTGCATGTCGAGCCGGATCTGGCCGTCGCCCTGGCAGCGCTCGCAGCGCCCGCCGCGCACATTGAAGCTGAACCGGCTCGCCCGGTAGCCGCGCACCTTGGCCAGCGGGAGTTTCGCAAACAAGTCGCGGAGCAAGTCGAGCAAGCCGACATAACTCGCCGGATTCGAACGCGGACTGCGGCCGATCGGCTCCTGGTCGACCACCACGGCCTTGGCAAGATGCTCCAACCCGGTGAGACTGCGGTGGCGGCCGGGCAAGGTTTTCGCGCCGTTCAGCTTTCGCGCAACAGCGGTGGCGAGAATGTCATTCACGAGTGAACTTTTCCCGGAACCCGAGACACCGGTGATGCAGGTTAGCAAACCCACGGGAAACTGGGCCTCGATATTCTTGAGGTTGTGCTCAGTGGCACCCTTGACGGTCAGCCAGCGACCATCGGGCGACTTGGCCTTGCCATCCTTTACCACTCCAAGCTTGCCTGCCAGGTAGGCACCGGTGCGAGACGCTGACGCCGGCAGATTGGCACAATCGGAGGGCGAGCCCTGGAAAAGAATCTGCCCGCCCTCGGTGCCGGCGCCGGGTCCCAGTTCGATCAGTTCATCCGCAATGCGGATCGTGTCGGCATCATGTTCAACCACGAGCACAGTGTTGCCGCGATCCCGCAGTTCGCGCAGCGTGGTCAACAGCCGCTGGTTGTCATGGGGGTGCAGCCCGACGCTTGGTTCATCAAGCACGTAAATGACACCGACCAGACCCATGCCAAGCTGAGTCGCCAGCCGGACGCGCTGCGCCTCTCCGCCGGAAAGGGTGGTGTATTCGCGGTCGAGGGTCAGGTAACCCAGCCCCGTCTCATTGAGGAAAAGCAGCCGCTGCGTGACTCCATCCAGCACCTCGCGGACCGCATCGGTCGCTGGCAACAAGACCAGCAGCGAGCGCATGAATTCCAGCGCGTGCCGGATGTCGGACGCCGTGAACTCGGCAAAACTCTTTCCGCCCAGCAGGACAGCCGCACTGCGCGCATTGAGCCGCAGCCCGTGGCACGCCGGGCAGTCGGCGCTGGTCATGAATGTAGCCAAGCGCGCTCGGAAACCATCGCTGCTTGTCTCCCGGCGGTTGATGTCGAGCAGTGCAAGCACACCGGGGAACGGTTTGAGCTCGGCCTTAGGGGTGCGTCGCAACCGGAAGCTGAACAACCGTTCGCCCGCGCCATGCAGGATGGTCTGGCGCGTCTCTACCGGCAGATCCTGCCACGGAGTCTCGGGATCGTAGGGCAATTGCTCGGCCAACTGCTTAAGGATGGAACTATGCCGGATGATGAGGTTCCGCCCGCCGATCCGCCACGGCTTGATGGCGCCCTTGCGCACCGACTTCTCCGGCTTGGGCACGACCAGTTCCTCGCTGAAGGTCATTTGGCGCCCAAGTCCGCCGCAGGTCTCGCACGCGCCTTCGCCGTGGTTGAAGGAGAAATGCCGCGGGGTGAGCGGATCGAACACCTCGCCGCAAATCACACAGCTGAGGCTCTGGCTGAGATTGATTTCCCGCCAAGGCGCCTCGGGGCTTTTCTGCGCCAGGATGATGGCCCGATTCTGCCCTTCGCGAAAAGCCAGCTCGAGGGAGTCGGCCAGCCGGCTGCGCTGCTCGGTCGTGACCTGCACCCGGTCCACGACGAGCTCCACCGCCACCTCCCCGGCGCCGCTGGGGACCAGCCGGGGTTCGTCGAGAGTTTTAATCTCCCCATCGATGCGCACCCGCTGAAATCCCCGCTGCCGGAGACGAGGTAATTCATCGCGCAGCACCGCCGGTTTGGCCTTCATCCACGGTGCCAGAATGATGGCGCGCTCGCCCGGCGCAGCGCGAAAGAGCTGGTTCATACAATCCTCCAGCGAATGCTTCTCCACCCGGCCACCGTCCTTCGGGCAACGCTGCTCTCCGCAGAGCGCCCAGAGTAACCGGGCGTAATCCGCCACCTCGGTAACGGTGGCCACGGTGCTGCGGGGAGAACCCCCGCCGGTGCGCTGCTCGATAGCCAGCACCGGGGAGAGGCCGTGGATGAAATCGACATCGGGACGCTTGAGCTGATCGAGCACCTGGCGCGCGGAAGCGGACAAGCTTTCCATGTATTTCCGGTAGCCCTCGGCGTAAATCGTATCAAAGGCCAGCGATGATTTACCCGAGCCACTGGGCCCGGTGAGCACGACGAGTTTGCCGCGGGGAATACGCAGCTCCAGATCCTGCAGGTTGTGCTCCCGGGCTCCTTTGATGTGAATGTGCGACACCGCGTCCATGCCGCAAAGGTTGTCGATTTGGTGCAGGCGTCAAAAGGCTAATGCAAAAAGAAAACCCCTGCCAGCCTGCGGTTTAGCACTTGAAGTCCGGCAAAAAAATCCGCTTCATGCCCCCCAGCAACACCCAAGCCACAGGCTTGTTCATTACCCTAACCTACCCCACCTCATCTGTGAGGTGATACAGAGCAAATCGCATTATGAAACTAAGCAAAGCCCTCCCTCCCTGCCTGCGTCGCCCGGCATTCGCCGGTCTCCTCATCGCCCTCGGATTTACGCCCGCCGCCCGGGCGTTTGTCTTCGAATTTGCCGGGGCGAAAGGTAACTTCGACACCACCATCTCCATCGGCGGACTCTACCGTGTGAATGATCCGGACCGGGATTATTATGGCCTCGCCGCCGGCGGTCTGCAGCGCTCCGTCAATGCGGACGATGGCAACCTGAATTACCGGAGCGGCATAGCGTCTTTCCTGGCGAAGGCCAGCCATGATCTCCTGCTTAAATATGATAGCGGCGGTCTTTTCGTGCGGGGATTTTACTTCAATGACTTCGTCAACTCCAACGGCAACCGGCTGCGCACGCCGTTGAGCCCTGAGGCCCGGAAGATCGTCGCGGAGAGCGCCGAACTGCTCGATGCCTATGTCTATTTCAACGACACTATCGGCTCGATGCCCGCATCCCTGCGCATCGGCCGGCAGGTCTTGAGCTGGGGCGAGAGCACCTTCATTCCCAATGGCGTTAACTCAATCAACCCGATCGACGTGGGCAAGCTGCGCACCCCGGGCTCCGAGTTGAAGGAAGCCCTGCGGCCCCTCTTTATGGTGTCCGGCTCGCTCAACATGACCGAGGCGCTTAGCCTCGAGGCTTTTGTCCTGCTCGACTGGGAACGCACCCGCGTGGATCCGCCGGGCACTTATTTCAGCACGAATGACTTCGTGGCCAAGGGTGGCAAGAAAGTCTACCTCGGCTTCGGCGCGATCGCCGACAACTCTTCCTTGGGCCCCATCTTCCGCGGCACCGACCGCGAGCCGGGCAATTCCGGCCAATACGGGATCAACCTCAAATGGTTGGCCCACGGCCTGGCTGACACCGAATTCGGCCTGTATTACATGAATTACCACAGCCGCCTGCCGGTGATCTCGGCCAACACCCCGACAGTGCCGGTCAACGGCGCGCTCGCGGCCTCCGATTCCGGCGCGATCCTCAGCCCGCTGCTCGGCGCCAGCCTTGGTGCCGCCCTGGGCACGGCGGACCCGGCTGTGATCGGTGGTGCGCTCACCACCCTCATCGGCGCCACCCTGACCGGCGTGCCAGCGGCTGCCTTGCCCGCCGCCTTGCAGCCGTTCTACGCCACGGTTGCAGGCGTCACCAGCCAGCTCGCGACCCGGGAACTCCTGAAGGCCGCTGCGACCGGCCAATACCTGATCGAATTCCCCAAAGACATTCATCTCGTCGGCGGCAGCTTCAACACCAGCCTCAAGGGCATCGCCCTCCAGGGGGAATTCAGCTATCGCAGCAGCCAGCCCGTGCAGGTGGATGATGTGGAGTTGCTCTTCGCCGCACTCTCCCCGCTCAGTGCGCGCTTCAGCGGCAACAACCAGATCGGTGCTTTCGCTCTCAATACCTACATCCCGGGTTTCCGCCGCATCAAGGTTTGGACCGGTCAAATGACGGCGACCAAGGTCACCAAAGGTTTCTTCGGCGCCGACCAGACCACCTTTCTCGCGGAAGCGGGTTTTGTTAAGGCCGATCTGCCCTCCAAGGACACGCTGCGCTTCGACGGCCCTGGCACCTTTGTCGGGGGCAGCCTCAGCGCCATGACCAATTCGGGCAGCAATGCCTCGGGCATCACCCCGCTCTCCGAGCCCGCCTCGGCCTTTGCCGACAGCTTCTCCTGGGGTTACCAACTGGTCGGTCGCCTGGATTATAACAACGCGTTCCATGGGGTGAACGTCTCACCCCTGATCGTCTATTCGCACGATGTCGGCGGTAACACCCCGCTCCCACTCGGCAACTTCCTGCACGGCCGCAAATCCCTCACTCTTGGGGCTGAGTTCACCTTCCAGAATGCGTGGGCGCTGGATGTCCGCTATGTGAACTTCTTCGGCGCCGGTCGCTACAACCTCCTCGCTGATCGCGACTATGTCTCCTGCAACCTGAAGTATTCATTCTAACTCGCGCCCCACTCTACCCCATGAACTCGAAATCTCTTCTCTCCGTTCTCTGCCTGCTGTCAGCCGTGACGGCCCAAGCCGGCATCTCCGCCGCCGATGCCAGCCGCCTCGGCAACGACCTGACCCCGCTCGGCGGGGAAAAAGCCGGCAACGCCGACGGTTCCATTCCCGCCTGGGATGGTGGCCTGACCACCGCCCCGGCCGGTTATGCTCCCGGTCAGCATCACCCCGACCCGTTCGCGGGCGATGCGGTGAAGTTTACCCTCACGGGCGCCAATGCCGACCAGTATGCCGACAAGTTAAGCGCCGGCCACATGGCCCTGCTCAAGGCCTATCCGGACTACACCATGCCGGTCTACGCGACCCACCGCAGCGCCTCCAATCCGCAGCGCATTTATGACGCCACCAAGCAGCATGCCACCACGGCCGCGCTGGCGGAGGGCGGCAATGGCGTAACGGGCGCCGTTATTGGCGCTCCGTTCCCGATCCCACAGAACGGGCTGGAAGCCATCTGGAACCATCTCACGCGCTACCGGGGTGTCGCCGCCAATCGCAAGATCAGCCAGGCATCCCCGCAGCGCAACGGCAGCTACAGCTTGGTGGATTTCGAGGATGAGTTCCTTTTCAACTACGCCCGCGAAGGCGTGGAGGAAAAAGACCTCGACAACGTGCTCCTCTATTTCAAGCAGGCCGTCACCGCGCCGGCCCGCCTTGCCGGTTCCATCCTCGTGGTGCACGAGACCATGGATCAGGTGAAGGAGTCCCGCCGCGCCTGGCTTTACAACACCGGCCAGCGCCGCGTGCGTCGCGCGCCGAACGTCGCTTACGACAACCCCGGCACCGCCGCCGACGGCATGCGCACCTCCGACCAGTTCGACATGTTCAATGGTGCGCCCGATCGCTATGATTGGAAGCTCGCCGGCAAAAAGGAAATGTATGTCCCCTACAATTCCTATAAGCTCCACAGCGGTGCGTTGAAATATAAGGACATCCTCACCCCGCTGCACATCAACCAAGGCCTGACCCGCTACGAGCTGCACCGCGTGTGGGTCGTGGATGCCACCCTCAAGGCCGGCACCAGCCACGTCTACTCCCGCCGCACCTTCTATATCGATGAGGACAGCTGGCAGATCCTGGCTGTCGATCAATACGACGGCCGCGGCCAGCTCTGGCGCGTCTCCGAGGCCCATTGCATCAATTACTACGAGGCCCAGGTCTTCTGGAGCACGCTTGAAGTCCACACCGATCTGCTCGCCGGCCGTTACCTCGCCATCGGGTTGGATAACGAGTCCTCGATGTATAACTTCGGCCTCACCCGCAGTCCGCTGGACTACACGCCCTCCACCCTGCGGCAGGAAGGCGTCCGCTGACCGGCCTGATGCGGCAGATCCACTCCAATCCGGCGGGCCTTTGTGCCCGCCGTTTTTTTCTCCCCCTGCTGATTCTCCTGGCAGCTGGAACCACTGGAGCGACCGACCACTCCGTAGCTGCGCCGCTTGCCCCCAAGTCGCTGCTGCTCGCGGTGACCCGGGCGGGCGACAAGCTCGTGGCTGTCGGCGACCGCGGACATGTGCTGGTTTCCGCCGATCAAGGCCGCACCTGGAACCAGAGTATTACCCCCACGCGAGCGCTGCTGACGGGCGTGTCATTCGCCGACGCCGCGCACGGTTGGGCGGTCGGCCACGATGGCGTGATCCTGACCACGGCTGACGCCGGCCTGACTTGGACCCGCCAGGATAGCGGCAAGGACCTTGAGACCGTTTACCTTGATGTCTATTTCCGCGACCTGAATCACGGCTTTGCCATCGGAGCCTATGGCAAATTCGTGGTCACAGCTGACGGCGGCAAAAACTGGTCCGCCGCCAAGCCGGCCGAGGACGAAGTGCATTACAACCGGATCACCGAAGGTCCCGGCGGCTACCTTTATCTGGCGGGCGAAGGCGGCTTGATGTTGGTCTCGCGTGATGGCGGCAAGGTGTGGAGCAAGGCGGAACTGCCTTACCAAGGCTCGCTCTTCGGCATCCTGCCCCTGGCAAACGGACGCGTCGTGGCCTACGGTCTGCGGGGCCACATTCTCCGTTCGGAAGACCATGGCACTGATTGGGTCGAGGAGAGCAACCCCGTGCAGGTCCTGATCATGGGCGGCACGCGCCTGGCGGCCGGCGCCGTGGTGCTGGCCGGTCAAGGAGGCAATTTTTTTGTCAGCCGCGACGACGGCCGCACTTTCACCCATTGGAAGCCGGCCGATTTCGGCACCAGCGTAGCCGGCGTGATCGACGCCGGTGATGGCACTCTGCTCACCGTTGGCGAAGCCGGCGCCGTGCGAGTCAACCTGCCATGATCAAGCGACTCGAAGCATTTGTCTTCCGTTACCGCCCCGTCACACTCGGTGTTTTCGTGCTCATCACCGCCGTGCTCGGATGGTTTGCGGCCAAGACCCGGATCGACGCCAGTTTCGACAAGCAGCTTCCCACCGGCCACGAATACATCGAGAGCTTCAAGAAGCACCGCACCCAGTTCGGCGGCGCCAACCGCGTGGTGATCGCCCTCGTGGCGAAGCAGGGTGACATCTTCACTCCGGAGTTTTTCAAGACGCTGAAAGCCGTCACGGACGAGGCCTACTATCTGCCCGGCGTGGACCGCGCGCAGGTCACGTCCATCTTCACCCCGAATGTCCGGTATATCGAGGTCGTGGAGGACGGTCTGGCCGGCGGCAATGTCATCCCGGCTGACTTCACGGCGGACGCGGCTGGCTTGGAACGCGTGCGGCAGAATGTCATAAAGTCCGGCCGGGTCGGCATGCTGGTGGCCAACGATTTCACCGGCGCCGCAGTCATCGCCTCGCTCCTGGAAGTGGACCCGCAGACCGGCCAGCGCCTCGACTACGCGCGGGTCGCCGCTGCGCTGGAAAAAAATATCCGGGACAAATATCAAAGCCCGCAGATCAGCATCCACATCATCGGCTTTGCCAAGGTCATTGGCGATATCACCGATGGCGCGAAGGGGGTGCTTGTGTTTTTTGGGATCGCGGGCGTCATCTCCGCCGTCCTTCTCTATTATTTCTCGCAGTCGCTCATGCTCACCGTGTTGCCGTTGCTCACCTCATTCTGTGCGGTCATCTGGCAATTCGGAATCCTCAATCTGCTCGGCTTCGGTATCGACCCGCTCTCGATCCTCGTCCCGTTTCTCGTCTTCGCCATCGCGCTGAGCCATGCGACCCAGATGTTGCGCTCGTTCCGCTACGAGATAAACATGGGCAAGGACGAACCCGCCGCCGCCCGCGCCTCCTTCAGCAATCTTTTTGTGCCTGGCTGCGTGGCCATTCTCACCGGCACGGTCGGCTTCAGCACGATCTACCTTGTCAGCGTTCCGACCATTCAGGAACTCGCCATCACGGCCAGCCTCGGCGTGTTTCTCATCATCTTCACCGACCGCTTCCTGCTCCCCGTGCTGGTTTCGTATACCAAAATGTCCGCCGGCTTTCGGAAGCGGGTTAATTTCCGGCGCTTTGCGCTGCAGCCCTATTGGCGCCGGCTGGTCAATTTCACCACCGGGGCGCGTAGCTCGGTCATCATTATCATCATCTCCACCATCCTGCTGATCTACGGCTGGATCGAGTCTCATCACGTCAAGATCGGCGACTTGCACGCCGGCGTGCCGGAGCTGCGGCAGGATTCCCGTTACAACAAGGACACGGCCATGATCACCAAGGAGTTTAGCATCGGCGTGGATGTCATCACCGTCCTGGTTGAGACCGTGCCCAATGCCGTGATTGATCATGAGATCATGACCTTGGTGGACCGCTTCGGCTGGCATATGCGGAACATTGAGGGCGTCCAGTCCACCATGTCCCTGGCCGATCTCGCCAAGACTATCAACGCCGGCTGGAACGAAGGCAGCCTCAAGTGGCGCATCATTCCGCGCAACCCCGCCGTGCTGGCCCAGTCCGTTTCTCCGGTGGAGACGGCGAGCGGCCTGCTCAACAACGACGGCAGTGTCATCCCGGTGATGATCTACCTCCGCGACCACAAGGCCGAGACGATCAAACGCGTGGTCGCCGCGGTGAAGGAATTTAGGCTGATCCACGACACCGAGCGGGCGAAATTCAAACTCGCGACCGGCAACGTCGGTGTCATGGCGGCCACCAATGAAGTGGTGGCCGCCGCCCAGACCCCCATGATCATGTGGGTTTACGCGGCGGTGATCGTGCTCTGTCTGATCTCCTTCCGTTCGTGGCGGGGGGCGCTGTGCGTCATTGCACCGCTGATCGTCGTCTCCTACCTGGGTTACGCATTGAAATACCATCTGAACATCGGTCTCAAGACCTCGACCCTGCCGGTCATCGCCCTCGGCGTCGGCATCGGCGTTGACTATGGCATTTACCTCTTTTCGGCCATCCAGGAACGGCTGGCGGACGGCGACAACTTCGAGGATGCGCTCTGCTTCGCCTTCGCCACGATGGGCACCTCGGTCATGTTCACCGGCAGCGCGCTGGCGGTGGGCGTCGGCACTTGGGCCTTCTCCGCCCTGAAGTTCCAGGCCGACATGGGCATCCTCCTTTCCTTCCTCTTTTTCTTCAATATGCTCGGCGCGATGTTGTTGATGCCGGCCCTGGGTCGCTGGTTGTTCTACAACAAACTTGCCCATCGAATGAAGGCGGCAGACGTGCCGGCGGCGTGATTGTCTCGCTGCCTTAACTCCGAGCCCGCTTTATTTGGCCACATGTCCACCGACTCCGCTCCGCTGTTGACCCCCGCCCAGCGTAAGTTGGTGGGCTTTGCGCTCGGTGTCACCGCCTTCTGCACCATCGGCTGGCTGCTTTACCTGCTGCTGTCGGGTGTGGCACGGTTCATCAGCGCATTCTCCGGCGTCATCTGGCCGCTGGCCATCGCCGGCATCCTGGCACTCCTGCTCCGCCCGGTGGTCAGTTTTTTTGAGCGCCGCTTCAAACTCAAGCGACCGGTGGCCGTGGTGTTGCTCTACATTCTCTGCCTGCTGCTGGCGGGCGGGCTGCTGGCGACGTTCCTGCCCGCGCTCGTGGCGCAACTGCTGGAATTCATCGCCTATCTGCCGACGCTGTGGCGGCAGACGGTTGCCTGGAGCGAAACCCACTTCCCCGAATGGCTGGCGGTGATCCGGCCGTATCTGGACAACCCCACGGTCAAGGCGGCGCTCGCCGGCCTGACGCAGCAGGCACAGGATCTGATCGGCCATCTGGCCCCCACCCTCAAGTCCGCCGGGGCGGGGATTTTTGGCCTTTTCGGCTTGGCCGCGTCACTGGCGGTCATCCCGGTCTACCTGTTCTTCTTCCTGCTCTCAAACAGCGACCCGACGCGCGCCCTGCCCGACCATCTGCCCTTTCTGCAGAAGGAACACCGGGACGACGTGGTGTTCCTCGTCCGCGAATTCCTCGGCATCCTGGTCGCCTTTTTCCGCGGCCAGCTGCTCATCGGCCTGATCATGGGCGTGCTGCTGGCGACCGGCTTCTCCGTCGCCGGCCTCAGGTTCGGTTTCGCGATCGGCCTGCTGACCGGCCTGTTAAACATTGTGCCCTACCTGGGCAGCATCCTGGGATTGAGCGTCGCGCTGCCGCTCGCGTATCTGCAGCCCGATGGTGGCGGGATGCCGCTGGTGGTTATCTGCGTGGGGATTTTCGCTGCGGTGCAAGCCATCGAAGGCTGGTTTCTGACTCCGCGCATCATGGGCCAGCGGACCGGCCTACATCCGGTTGTCATCATCGTGGCGGTGTTTTTCTGGGGCCAAGCCCTCGGCGGTATCCTCGGCCTGATGCTGGCCGTGCCGCTGACCGCGTTCTTCGTCACGGCCTGGCGCTTTGTGCGGCGTAAGTATTTCGCGGCTTAGGCAACATTCGCGGCAGCCCCGGGTCACATCCGCCACTTCCAGCCATGAAGACACCCCACCTGCTCGCCAGCTTCGCGGTTGCCGCCACGGCCGCCGCCGCCGACCTCAAGGATCACACCGAGGTCGCCCGTGAATGGAACGAGGCCGTTGCCCTGTCCGCGCCTCCGGCCTGGACCGGCGATCTCAGCCTCCGCGGCACGACCGCCATGCCGGCTAAGGCCGAGTCGTTGCGGCGAAGTCAGCCCAAGGCACCTCGGCGGGAACGCGCCTACGACGCCCCGGGCTATCGTATTCCCGATACTCTGCCCCAGGATCTGCCGCCCGGCAGCAAGCCGTGGCCTTACGGCGGGCAGACATACTGGCTGATGCCGTTGATTCCTTCGCCAGAGAAGTAAGCGCCTCTCCTGACAGTGGGTTGTCAGCAGAGCCGGGCCGCGGCTTTGACTTCCCGGGCCTGGCGTTCTTTCTGGAGGCCTCATGTCCTGGGAAGTCCGCTTCAAGCAAGGTGTCCACCTGCCGCAAATCGGCTGGTGGCTGGATGCACAGAAATCCCAGGCCCGTTCCTTTGTTTCCCACGCTCACTCTGATCACATCGCCTCGCACCGTGAAATTGTGGCCACCCGGGAAACAGCCAGCCTGATGCGGCTGCGGGTCGGGGGCAAACGACAGGAAACTATCCTCGCTTACGGACAACCCTGGACCTCGGATTTTGGCTGTGAGATTATACTCTACCCCGCGGGGCACATCTACGGGTCCGCGATGCTGCTGGCGACCACGGAACACGGACGGCTGCTCTACACGGGCGATTTCAGGCTTCGGCCGAGCCTTGCCGCCGAGCTGTGCCAGCCGCCCCGGGCCGACGTGCTCATCATGGAAACAACCTTCGGTCTGCCGCGTTATGAGTTTCCGCCACAGCAGAAGATTGAACAGGACATTGTCGATTTCTGCCGTCAGGCGCTGGCGGACAAGGTCACGCCGGTGCTGCTCGCCTACAGTCTGGGCAAGACACAGGAGCTGCTCCAGATCGTCGGCCAGGCCGGACTGCCCATCCTGTTGCACGCCCACGGTTACAAGCTCACTCGGCGCTATGCCGAACTCGGTATGAGACTCCCCCCCTTCGCCCTGCTCGATGCCAGGGGCTACGCCGGCCATGTCGTTATCGCGCCGCCCATGCAGGGCCACACGGAGCCCCTCACCTGGATTCATCCCAAACGCACCGCCATAGCCACCGGTTGGGCCATGGATCCCGGCGCCATCTACCGGAATGGCTGCGATGCCGCGTTCCCTCTCTCGGACCACGCCGACTTCCCCGACCTGCTGGCCTTGGTGGACCGCGTCCAACCCAAGCTCGTCTATACCCTGCATGGCTTCGCCAAGGAGTTTGCCGCCACCCTGCGGGCGCGCGGGATCGAGGCCTGGGCCATCGGCCAGCAGAACCAGCTGGACCTGGCGCTCGGCTGATTTTTCCCGCGGATTACGCAGATCAACGCGGTTAAAGGAGCCAGGATTGAAGCCTGATCCGCGTCCATCTGCGTGATCCGCGGAAAATAGCCTAAAGGGAGCTTCCATCAAAAACTCGACGCCCACCGCACCTTCCCCCAGATGTAGTGTCAGTCTTCCTGTGAAATCCCCCGCCCTTCTTCTTTTCTGCCTGCCGGTGCTCGCCACCGGCGCTCCGTTCACGGCCTTTCGCAACGGTGAGGTCTTCACTTACAAAGTCAGCTTCGCCATTTTCAGCCGCGCCGGGGAAATAACCATCGCGGCCCAAGATCAAAAACGGGACGGCGCCGAGGTGATGAGCATCACCACCGACACCCGTTCGCGTGGCATTGTCCGCGGATTATACGCTTTCGACAACAAAGCTGAGGTCCTCATTGACAAGGCCTCGGGCCGGATGCTGCACGTCAAGGAAAGCGGCGCCGATCCCAAGCGCGCCACGGACACGGAAATCACCTTCAACTACCAAACCCGCCTCGCCCAATACACCGACCGGGTCCGCACCGGCCGCACCGCCGAGATCCCCATTCCGGACGGCGACCCGGTCGATCTCATCAGTGCCTTGGTGCAAACCCGCGACTGGCACCTGAAGCCGGGGGAGAAACGCGAGGTGGTGGTGCAGTTCGGACGCGATTTTTATCCGCTCAGCCTCAAAGCCGAGGCCTACGAGGATGTGCGCACCCCGCTCGGCACCTACAAAACCCTGCTGCTGGTTCCGCGCATGGAGAAAGACCCCAAGGGACTTTTCAAAAAAGGCGGCGAGATCAAGGTCTGGATTTCCCAGGACGCGAGCAGCCTGCCCGTCAAGATGCAGCTCAAGCTGAACTTCGGCACCGCCACGCTCTTGCTGAGTGGCTATAAGAAGTCGGAAAAATAAGGTTGGGCGAATTCTCCGGATGAGCCGCAGCTCGTCGGGGACGACTCGCCCTACCCAAGCGCGTCGATCCAAAACCGCCATCGCTTCTTCGCCCACACCGGTCCGGCGTAGTCCACCCCCACGCGCGGGCCGATACGCAGGTGGCGGCGAAGCACGATAAAGCCGTCGTCCTCGATCCACAGTCCGGAGGCAGACCCTGCCGCCCGGCCATTGAGCTGGCGGCCAACACTCAGCCGGTGCGTAAGCCGGCCGGGTCCTGCTATTCCTGCAAGGCCTCGGATCAGCACGGCGGCCGGGTAGTCAGCCGGTCCAGTGACGATGTTAAGCATTTCATGCACGCCGTAACAGAGGTAGACATACCAGATGCCGCCGGGCCGATAGAGCACCTCCGTGCGCTTCGTGCGCCCCCGGCTGGCGTGACAGGCCAGATCCTTTTCGCCGTCATAGGCCTCGACCTCGGTGATGCGGTGGCGTTGGACCGAATCATCACTTTGCCGCCGGACGAGCAATTTCCCGAGCAGCCCCCGGGCTAGGGCAGAGGTTGATCGGCTCTGGAGAGATTTCGCTTTAACGACCCGTGCCATGCCCTGTTATCAGCATTTGCCAGTATGAACGCAACAACCGCCAATTCGCTCAAGGTCCAGCACCGTGCAGTGGTGCGCCGCGGTATGCGGGCCAGCACGGTCGAGGGCATACTCGCTACTCCGGTGGTGACGATGTCCCTGCCGGTGAATATTTTCATGACCGCGCTTGTGGTCAAAGGCTTCCCTCTGTCCAAACCCGGCATTGGTGGTGTCAGTTCAATGCCCTTTCTGTGCAATTTCTTGCAGGTGTTCATCACGCCGCTCGTGTCCCGCTGGCTTCGCGCCAAACCCACCGCTATTGTCGCAGCTTTTCTTCATACGTGCTGTTGGGCCTGGTTGGGCTGGATGCTGCCTTCCCTCTCGCCCGCTGATCCCGTGGCCACCGGCCGTTTCCTCCTGCTGTGGGTCTTCGTGGCCTCGCTTTTCAATGCCGTGCTGGCGGTGGTGTGGAACGGCTGGATGCACGACTTGGTGCCCGGGAGGATGCGGGGCCGGTATTTTGGCCAGCGCAACCGCTACTGCCAGGGCGCCACCCTCGTCTTCGTTCTCAGCGTCGGCTGTGTTCTTTCCTGGGGTGGCTATTCAGCCCGCACCTTCCAGACGATAATCGCCGTGGCGTGTTTGTGTCGCTTCGTGTCGCTCTGGTATTTCTGGCGGATGCCGGACCGTCCCATCCCGGTTCGGGAGAAGCCGGCCCACCTCCCCTTGCTCCAGCAGGTGGCCGTGGTGCGCCGGTCAACCTCGCTTCTGCTCTTCATCGTCTTTGGCGCCCTGTGGTCGTTCGCGGCGAATTGTTTCGGACCGTTCTACCATGTGTTCCTGTTCGAGCAGTTGAATTTCTCGGGCGTCGAGGTTGGCATCCTGGCAACCCTCGCCGCGCTGGGCGGCATGATTGCCCTGCCCGTCTGGGGCGGCCTCCTCGACCGCTATGGCAACAAGGCCTGCATGGCGGTGGCTTTGGGCCTGTGGCAGGCGCAGAATTTCCTTTGGTGCTTCCTGACGCCGGCCAACAGTGCGCTGCTTTACGGCATGTGGTTCTGGGGTGGCGGCCTGAGTGCCGGCTTCATCCTTGGCCAGTTCACCATCCTGCTGAAATTGATTCCGGCCGAGGCCCGCAGTCTGGCCATTGGCCTCAATCTCGCCGTCACTTCCGCAGTCGCCGCTCTTTCACCTATCGCCGGTGGTGCGGTATTGCTGTGGCTTTCGGCGCTGGGTTATGAGCCGATCGACATCTATCACCTGGTCTTTCTCGTTCAACCCGTGGTAGCCCTGCTAAGCTGTATCTTGTTGCTGCGCATAGAGGAGCCTGCCTCCAGTTCCCTGGCCAGTGTCGTGGGCGCCATGCGCAATATCCGCACCTTGAGCGGGGTGCTGGGGCTGAGCTTTTTCGTCAATTATCTCTTTGTGCCCCCGGCCGAACGCGATTCACGTCGCCGGATTAAATAAATCCTTGATTACCACCGCCCGACTCCCCTTATTTCGCCCCTTTGAACATATGAAAGCCACTATCAAAACACAGGGGAAGCAGTTCTCGGTCAGCGAGGGCGACATCCTCATTGTGGACCGCTACCCCAAGACGGAAGCCGGTTCCACGGTCGAAATCACTGAAGTCCTCGCCGCGGGCGAAGGCGAAAATTTCAAGGTCGGCACCCCCTTCCTCACCGGCGCGTCCGTCAAAGCCAAGGTCCTCGAGAACAAGCGGGGCAAGAAGGTCATCGTCTTCAAGATGCGGAAGCGCAAGGGCTCGAAACGCAAGCGCGGCCACCGCCAGGAACTGTCGGTCATCAAGATCGAGTCCATCAAAGCTTAAGGAACCACTGCCATGGCACATAAAACAGGTCAGAAATCCTCCAGCAACGGTCGGGACAGCGCGTCGAAGCGCCTCGGCGTCAAACTTTTTGGCGGCCAGAAGGTCCTCGCCGGCGGCATCATCATCCGCCAGCGCGGCTCCAAGCACCATGCCGGCAAGGGTGTCGGCACCGGCCGCGATTGGACGCTTTTCGCCCTTCGCGATGGCACGGTCGAGTTCGACAAGGCCCACCGCAAGGTGAACGTCGTCTGACCCAACGATCCCCTCGGTTAATCTCAGGCGCACCCGCAAGGTGCGCCTTTTGTTTTTTGCTTTGAAGCTGTGGGAGCGAGCTTGCTCGCGACTGCACATCGTCGCAAGCAAGCTCGCTCCCACAAAATTGCCAACAACCTCCCGCCTTGCGCGCACCGATCGTTTGTCCTTTCCTTCCCCCATGTCCGACCGCCAACGCGAACTCCAGCGCCAGCGTGCCCTCGCCTTGGAGCAAGTCGCGTGGTTTGACCGCGAGATCGCCAAGGTCGCCGGACAAGGCCAGGGTAAGGTGCCAGCCCAGCTAGCGCCCCCCGCCGTCGCTCCGGCCGCTCCTCTCGTGACCGAACAGGCGGCCGATGAAATCATCGCCCGATACAGCCCGAGCCCCCACAACACCGAAAGGGACGTCAAACGCGGCTGCTACCTCTATTTTGCGTTGGCCTTGGGGGCCGTCGTGCTCATCGCGCTGACCGTCTTCTTCATCTACTCCCGGAAATGAGTGGGCCTAGAGCGTGACCCACCGGCGGCCTTTGCTCCAGGACTCCCACACCGCTTCGGTGAAACGCATGTATTCCACTCCGCTGGAGAAATTCGTCAGCCGCACCGGTTCCCCTTCGCGGATGCTGTCGATGAAATCCGCCTCCACCCGCCAGGCACCGCGTTTCTCCGGCGCGATGATCACCGGTTTTTCGACCGCACCGCGCGCTGCCAACCAAAGTTCGCCCTTGGCCAAATCCAACCGCAAGCCGCCTTCGCTGCCGTTTATCCGGATTTCCGCGCGCGGCGCCGTGGTTTCCACGCCGCTGAAATGCGCCACGATCCGCGCGCCATCATTGTAGCTGCCGAGCACGGTCACACTCTCCGGAATCGTCGTGGCTTGTGGCACGGCCTCCTCGTCCTTCCGCTCTGGCGTGAAAATCGCCGCATCCGCCACCAGCGAGCTCACGCCCCGGCCCAGCCAGCGCAGGATCATTTCGTAATAAATGCCCAGATAGAGGGTGTTCTTCCCGCTTAGCGTCAGGTCCTGCCGCCAGCTCAACGGCAGGGCACTGTCCGCCAATCCACCCGTGGTCGCCGTCAGGAATACTTCGCGCACTGCTCCCAAGACGCCGGCTTGGATCAGCTCGATCACCGTCGCATCGAAGGGCAGGGACATCGGGGCGGGCACAATTTGGGTGACCAGCTGCGGGTGCAGGCGCGCTTCGGCCAACATCAGCTCCGCTTCCCCCAGATTTCGCGCCATCCGCGCCTCGGTCAGCACGTGCTTGCCCGCTCGAAGCGCGGCCACCGTGATCTTGCCATGCAGGTTGGGCCAGGTGCCGATGCAGATCGCGTCGATGTCCGGCGCCTCGATGATCTCCCTCCAGTTGTCCGTCACGCGCGGGATGCCGAATTCTTTTGCGACGTTCTCGCCGGATGCCTTGGTCCGGTTGCACACCGCCACCAATTCCACACCGGGGATGGCCTGGAAGCCGGGAATATGCCGCGCCCGGGTGTTGCCCCCCGCCCCGATCACACCGATACGCACCGGCTTGCTCATGAGGCGGGCTGCTTGGGTGCGTCCGCCGGCTCCAGCGACAGTTGCTTCTCCTCGGTTTCGTCGAGTCCCATGTCGGCGTCACTGGCCGCCCGGGGACTGTTCGAGGTCTGCAGCCAGGCCTCAATCTGTCGCGGTGAAAGCACGTCCGAGGCCGGCAGATCGTCGAGGGACTTGAGGCCGACAAATTCGAGAAAGGCGTCGGTCGTGCCGTATTGAATCGGCCGGCCGGGCAAGTCGGCGCGCCCGACGATGTAGATCAAATCGCGCTCCAGCAATTTGCCCAAGCCAGCCTCGGCCGACACGCCGCGGATCTGTTCAATCTCAGCCCGCGTCACCGGCTGGCGGTAGGCGATCACCGCCATCGTCTCCAGCGAGGACGGGCTCAGCCGGACCGGTGGCGGCTCATTGCGCAGCAGGCGCACCCACCGGGCAAAGCGTGGATGTGTGGCCAGCCGCCAGCCATTGTGGCCCTCGACCAGCATGATTTCACCGTCCGCCGCCTGTAGCTCCAAGGAAATGGCGTCGATGGTCTCTCTGATCTGCGTGGTCGGAATCATCGCCGGCACGTCCCGGTAATATTCATCGTCCTCCGTCGCTGCGGGCATTATCGGTTCCTCCGGCTCAGGCGCCACCGGCATCGTGCCACCGGCCGCCGGGGTTCCCGGCACCTCCGCCCTGGGCTCGGCGTCGGTCGAGTCGTGGAAGCGACTGATGGCCGTCTGAATGTCCTTCACCGAAAGGGGTCCGTTCGAGGCGAACAGCATCACTTTTAATACGCGCTTGAGATCGAATGCCATGATTTGTGGTTTCAGTGAATGGCTCCGCGCCGCACCCTAGCAATCCATAAAATAATGCCGGTTTTCAGACTAGCCCCCGTCCTCGCTTCCGGCTATTTCCATGCTCCTATGAACTGGGATCGCTTCAAGTCACTCTACTACACTCACCCCAAGCTCGGCCTGTCGCTTGATATCAGCCGCATGCCTTTTCCGGACGACTTTCTGCCGTCCATGGAACCCAAGCTTAAACAGGCGTTCGCCGCCATGGCGGCACTCGAGGGCGGCGCCATCGCCAACCCCGACGAGAAACGCATGGTCGGGCACTACTGGCTGCGTGCGCCGGAACTGGCCCCCACCGCGGAGCTGCGCACCGCCATCACGTCCACGCTCGCCGCCATCCGGGAGTTCACGGCCAAGGTCCACCAGGGGCAGCTCACCGCCCCCGGCGGAGCCAAGTTCAAGGAAATCCTCGTGATCGGCATCGGCGGATCGACCCTCGGGCCGCAATTCGTCAGTCACGCTCTCGGCCGGCTCAAGAGCGGCCGGGACAAGATGGGTGCCTCCTTCTTTGACAACACTGACCCGGACGGAATTGACTATGTCCTGAAAACACTTGGCTCCCGGCTGAAGCAAACCCTCGTTATCGTCATCTCAAAGTCCGGGGGCACGGCCGAAACGCGCAACGGCATGCTGGAGGCGCAAGTCGCCTTTCAGGCTGCCGGCCTCGACTACCCGAAGCACTTCGTGGCGGTCACGGGCGAGGGCTCGAAGCTCGACGCGGTCGCCCAGAAGGAAGGGTGGCTGGCCCGATTTCCGATGTGGGACTGGGTCGGTGGACGCACCTCCGAACTCTGTGCCGTGGGCCTCCTGCCCGCCGCGCTTCAGGGCATCAAGATCGACCCGATGCTCGCCGGGGCCGCCGCGATGGACGCCGTGACGCGCAAGAAATCCCTCCGCGAAAACCCCGCCGCCCTCCTCGCCCTGATGTGGTATTGGGCGACAGATGGCCGCGGCACCAAAGACATGGTCGTCCTTCCTTACAAGGACCGCTTGCTGCTCTTCTCCCGCTACCTGCAACAACTCGTCATGGAGTCACTGGGCAAGGAGACGGATCTATCCGGCAACGTGGTCAACCAAGGCCTCGCCGTCTACGGCAACAAGGGTTCTACCGATCAGCATGCCTACGTGCAGCAGCTCCGGGAGGGGGTGAACAATTTCTTCGTCACCTTCATTGAGGTTCTCAAGGACCGCAGCGCCGACACTTCGCTTGAGGTCGAGCCGGGCGTGACCAGCGGTGACTACCTGCAGGGCTTTCTACTCGGCACCCGCGACGCCCTCAGCGAGAAGAACCGCCACTCCCTGACGATAACGGTCAACGAAGTCTCGCCGAAGTCCATCGGCATGTTGATCGCCCTCTACGAACGGGCCGTCGGTCTCTACGCTTCACTGGTCGGCATCAACGCCTATCATCAGCCCGGAGTCGAAGCGGGCAAGAAGGCCGCCGGCGGTGTCATCACGCTGAAACTGAAAATTGCCGTGACACTCCAGGCTGCTCCGGGCACGGCCTTCACGGCCGAATCGCTCGCCGCGAAAATCGGCGTGCCGGAGAAAACCGAGCTCGTCTTCAAGGTGCTCGAGCATCTCGCGGCCAATCCCGGCAGCAAGGTGGTCAAGACCACCGTGAAGCCTTGGTCCGATTCGACTTACACTTGGCAGAATTGAGGGCGGGCGGTTGGCCATGAAGTCAGGAATCTATCTCGGCGGCCTCGGCCTCGCGATCGTGGGGGCAGGACTGGTCTTCTTCCTGGCCCAGCGCACCACTAGCGACCTCACCGCTCAGGTCACCCGGCTGACGCGACAAAACGCCGACCTGCGTTTCGATTTGAAGCAGACCAGGCAGCAAGCCGTCGGAGTCGGCCAGCACGCGATCGAACTCGACTCGGAACTAGGCTCAACCAAAGCACGCACCACGGCCGCCGAGGCCAGGAATGTCCAATTATCCCGTGAACTGAACGAGACCCGGAGCCTGCTCACCGGGCTCGCACAGCGTGAGGTCACACTCATGGCCGAGTTGGCTGCTTTGCGGGAGAAGGTCGCTGGCGGTGTCACCAGCGGGCAGCCAACGGGACCGCCCGGGCCCAACCGGGTTGCGGCCCTCGCAGCAGAAGAACTCGGCGCCTACCGCGATCGTATCGCCCAACTGCAAGAGCAACTGATGCAGCTGTTGACCCGGGCCCTGTCCGAGCCGGCGACCACGCCTGTGCCCGAAGCCGCGCCCGCACCGCACCAGGTCGTTCGCGTCGGTCCAAGCGATACCTTCGTGATCCTCGATTATGGGGCCGCGCACGGCGCACGCCTGCATGCCATTATGCGCTTACAGCGCGGAACTTCCGAGCTGGCCCAGGTTCAAATCAGTGATGTTCGCACTCATTTCTCGCTCGCCCAAGTCGTCCCCGGCACCTTGAAAGGACAGTTGCAGACCGGTGATTTAGTCGTATTCAACCCCTAAGCATGCCCTCTCCTCGTAAAATACTTTTTGTGCTCGGCTTATCTTTTCTGGCGCTCGCCGGCCTCACCGGCTGCGGGCCCAGCAAGCAGGATTCCTCGATTCCATGGAGTCGTCCGGCCGATTGGGAAGGCCGCATCCCCGGTATGGGCAAGTAAGGCCGCACTTGCGGTTCTTCCGGCGACGTCATGACCACGCCTGCCGTCAATCCCTCGCTGATCCCCCAGCCCGGCCACCTCTACGTGGTAGCCACCCCCATCGGTAATCTGGCCGACCTCACTGAGCGCGCCCGGGCCATCCTCGGCGCGGTGGACCTGGTGGCCTGCGAAGACACCCGCACCACGGGTGCCATGCTTTCGCGTCTGGGCCTGCACCGTGAACTTACCGCCTATCACGATCACAACGAGTCGGAAGTCGCCGACCGGCTCGCGGAGCAGATTTCCCTCGGCAAGTCAGTCGCGGTGGTCAGTGACGCCGGCACACCGGGGCTGAGCGATCCCGGTTTCCGCCTCGTTCGTGCCTGCCGGCGCCGGGGTCTGCCCGTCGTTCCCGTGCCCGGGGCCAGCGCCTTGACCGCCGTGCTCAGTGCCGCCGGTCTGCCCACCAACGGCTTTCTCTTTGTCGGTTTTTTGCCACCCAAATCGGCCGCCCGCCGGGCCTTTCTCGCGAAACACCGGGACTTTGACTACACCATCGCCCTCTATGAGAGCTGCCATCGGATCGAGAAGTTCGCCGCGGAGATCACCGGGGTTCTCGGGCCCGACCGCGTGATCTGCATCGCGAAGGAAGTCACCAAACTGCATGAGGCTTTCCTCACCGGTCTCGCGGGCGACGTGCAGACGCGCCTCGCCAAAATGAATCTCAAGGGGGAATTTGTGGTGCTGATCGCCCCGCAGGACTTCGTGCCATGAGTCCGGCGGTCGCCGTCATTGATATCGGCAGCAACTCCATCAAGGTGCTGGTCGCCGCGCTTGCTGCCGCCGGCACGGTCACGAACCTCAAGTCAAAGACGATCGATGCCCGGATCAGCGCCGGTATCAGCGAGACCGAACCGCGCCTCAGTGAAGAAGGCATGGCGCTCGGGCTGGCTGCCATTCAGGACCTGCTCTCCGCCGCCGCGCCCTTCACGCCGGCCCGGACCGTGCTCGTCGCCACCAGCGCCGTGCGCGACGCCCGCAATGGCGAGGATTTCCGCGCCCGCGTGTTGGCCGCCACTGGTCATGGAATCCGCATCCTCACTGGGCATGAGGAGGCCAACCTCATCGGGCGCGGCCTGACCTGCGATCCCGCGCTGGCCGGCCTGCAGGATTTCTACGTCTTCGATCTCGGCGGCGGCAGCCTGGAATGCCTGCTCTTCCGCGACCGGCAGATTGCGCAGGCCGCCAGCCTCCAACTCGGCTGCGTGCGGCTGACCGAGAAATTCATCAAGGATGTCACCACTCCGCTTGACCAATCCGAGGCCAGTGCCCTGGCCCGCCACGTCCGCGATGAACTCAAGCGCAGCGGCTTTCGCTTTCCGGTCATCGCCCCCGCCGCCGTGTTCGCCGGTGGCAGCATGAGCACCGTGCGCGCCATCAAGGGCGCCCGGCATGGACTTGCGCTGGAGGACACCCCGGCAATCATTGGCACTGACACTTTGGGCCAATTGCTGGACGAGCTGGCATCCATGACCCTGGAAGAACGTAAGGCCGTCCCCGGACTTCCCGCCGCCCGGGCTGACGTTTTCCCGGCCGCACTTATCACAATGATCACGGTGGCCGATTACGCGCACATCGACCGATTCCATCACTCCCTGCACAACCTCCGTTGGGGCCTTGCCGCCGAGGCCCTCGCCGCCCCACTCTGACTTTATACCCCATGAAACACCGCAAGCTGCTCCTCGTCCTCTTTCTTCTCAACCCCCTCCTGCGCGCCGCCGATTCTCCGGCGGCCTTGCTGGGTTTCACTTCCGAACGCGTCGCAGCCCAGCTGAAACTGGAAAGTGAATACGACCGGCACCTCGATGCCGCCGATCTGCGGGTCTGGCTTGAGCGCATGTCGGCCGGGCCGAACCACGTCGGCGCGCCGCACAACCAGGCCAATGCCGAATTCACCCTCGAAATGTTCAAGACCTGGGGGTGGGATGCCCGCATCGAGACCTTCATGGTGATGTATCCCACTCCAAAGAAATTGCTCTTGGAAATGACCGGCCCGGTGAAATTCACCGCCAAACTGCATGAGCCCGCCATTCCCGGAGACCGCACTTCCGGTCTGACGAAGGACGCGCTGCCCCCCTATCATGGTTACGGTGGCGAGGGCGACGTCACGGGTGAGCTGGTCTATGTCAACCGCGGCATGCCCGACGACTACAAGGAACTCGAGCGCCACGGCCTCAGCGTCAAAGGCCGGATTGTCATCGCCCGCTACGGCGGGGGCTGGCGCGGCCTCAAGCCCAAGCTCGCCTACGAACACGGTGCCATCGGGTGCATCATCTACTCCGACCCTGCCGACGACGGCTATGCGACCGACGACGCTTACCCCAAAGGCGCCTCGCGCCCGGCCGACGGGGTGCAGCGCGGCTCCGTTGCCGACATGCCCGTCTATCCCGGTGATCCCACGACGCCGGGCTATGGTTCGACGCCCGACGCAAAGCATCTGCCCGTTTCCGAGGCCAAGACCATTTTGAAAATCCCGGTCATGCCCATCTCCTATGCCGATGCCCAACCGTTGCTCGCCGCGCTCGACGGTCCCGTCGCCCCCGCGAGCTGGCGGGGCGCTCTGCCCATCACCTACCACATGGGTCCCGGTGGCGCAAAGGTCCATCTGATCGTTGAATCCGACTGGAAGCTGACCCCCTGCCATGACGTCATCGCGTTCCTCCGCGGCAGCGAGCTGCCCGACGAGTGGCTCATGCGCGGCAATCACCGCGACGGCTGGGTCTTCGGCGCCTGGGATCCGCTGTCCGGCCACGTCGCCATGATGGCCGAGGCCAAGGCCCTGGGCGCCCTTGCCCGGAGAGGCTGGAAACCCAAACGCACGCTCGTCTATTGCAGTTGGGACGGCGAGGAAACCGGCCTGCTCGGCTCGACCGAGTGGGGCGAGACCCACGCCGACGAACTCCAGCGCAAGGCGATTCTCTATCTCAACTCTGACACCAACACTCGTGGTTTCCTCGGTGCCGCCGGCAGCCATTCCCTTCAGGCATTCGTCAGCGAGGTCGCAGCCGCCGTCCGGGATCCCCAGACCGGCGTTTCGGTGCTTGAGCGCGGGCGGGCCAAGATGCTCGTCGACGGTGCCGCCAAAAACGCCACGGACAACGCCAAGACCGACGCCAAGTTCGTCGCCACCAATCCTGGCCTGCCACTCGGCGCCCTCGGGTCCGGTTCGGATTTCACGCCATTCCTACAGCATCTGGGTCTGACCACGCTGAGCATCGAGTTCGGCGGCGAGGACAAACAGGAAGGCGTTTACCACTCGATCTACGATTCTTTCGACCATTACGTCCGCTTCGGTGACCCGAAATTCGAATATGGCGTTGCCCTCGCCCAGACCGTCGGCCGCATCATGATGCGTCTCGCCGACGCGGACGTGCTACCCCTGCGATTTGCCGACTTCTCCGGCACCGTCGAGCGCTACGCGGACGAGGTTCACAAGCTCGCCGACACCATGCGCGAAGCCACGGCCCAGCGCAGCCGTCTGCTCGATGCCAAAGCCTACCAGCTCGCGGCCGATCCGACCGAGACCTACGTCTCTCCCGAGCGCGAGAGTGAGGTTCCGTTTCTCAATTTCACCGCGCTCGACAACGCCACGCTCCGCCTCAAGGCCAGCGCGGCCGCCTGCGATGCCGCCTTCACCAAGGCCATGGCCACGGGTGCGCCATTCACCACAGCCCAGCGCACCGAGCTCGACGCTCTGATGCGCGGCCTTGAGCACTGTCTCACCAACGACGCAGGCCTGCCCGGACGCGAATGGTTCAAGCACATGATCTACGCGCCTGGTCTCCTCACCGGCTATGGCGTCAAGACGCTCCCCGGCATCCGCGAGGCCATAGAGAAACGCGACTGGGCTGTCGCCGAACATTACGTCACCGTCGCCGGTGCCTCGCTCGACACCTACCGCGATCACCTCGATAAAATCGCCACCATCCTCCAGGCCGCCAGCATGAAGAATTGAGGGACTTTACGCCGAGCCTCCCGCTTACAGTTTCCGCAATGCGGCCAGCATCTGCTTAAAATCCTTCGGTAACGGCGCGTTCAGGTCCATCACCTTGCCGTTCACGGGATGACTGAACACGAGATGCTCGGCGTGCAGCATCACGCGCGGGGGCACCGGCAGCGCCGGATTCTGCTTCCAGCCATAGGTGCTGTCTCCGAGCAGCGGGTGGCCGAGTGACTTCAGGTGCACCCGGATCTGGTGCGTCCGTCCGGTGTGGATGCGGCAGCGCAACAACGCGGCCTGTTCGCCGAATTTCTTTTCCACCGTCCAGTCGGTGCGGGAGGGCCGTCCGCCCTCGCCTGTCGTCATCCGGTGCCGGTGCACGGGATGGCGCGCGATGCTCCGGTCGATGCTGCCGCGGTCGGTTTTGGGCACGCCGGACACGAGGGCCAGGTATTCCTTCTTCAGGGTGCGGGAAGCGAACTGGTCGGCCAGCGCGCGGTGAGCGGCGTCGTTCTTGGCCACGACGAGCAGGCCGGAGGTGTCCTTGTCCAACCGATGGACGATGCCGGGGCGCTCCACCCCGCCGATGCCGCTGAGCTCGCCGGCGCAATGCGAGAGCAAGGCATGCACCATCGTATCTTCCCCCGTGCCGGTGCCCGGATGCACCACCATGCCGGCCGCTTTGTTGAGCACGATGAGGTGCTTGTCCTCATAAATCACGTTGAGCGGGATGTCCACCGCCCGGAGCTCCGCCGCCACGACCTCCGGCAGGGAGAACTCCAGCACCTGCCCCGGGCCCACATCCTGGCTTTGGCCAATGACCTTGCCGTCCACCTTGACGAGCCCGGCCTCCATGGCACGCTGGATGGCGGCACGGCTGTGCTCGGGGAAGGCCTGCGCCAGCACCTTGTCGGCGCGCTCCCGACGGCCACCGGCTGGCACCACATAGCTGTTCATGGGCGCAGGGCGTTGAGTTGCTCGAGCCAGGGTGTCTTTTCTGCGTCGGTCATGAGTGCCACATCGAAGCCGTTGCGGGCGAGTTGCACCAGTTCTTTCCGGCTGAAGCCACCACGCTCGGCCAACGCGACGTATTCATCCGTCACGGTGTTGCCGAAGGAGATGGGGTCGTCCGTGCTGACCGTCACTTTCACCCCGGCGTCGAAAAGCCGCCGGATCGGGTGATTCTCCAGAGTGATGCCGGACATCAGCTTGTGATTGCTGATAGGACACATGTCCAACGCGATGCCGCGCCGCTTGATCTCGGCCAGCACCGCGGGGTCCTCGACCGAGCGCACACCGTGCTCGATGCGCTGGGGTTGGAGCTCGTCGAGAATCCGTCGCACGAAATCCGCGCCCATGAACTCCCCCGCGTGGGCCTTGGTGTATTTGCCGGACTGCCGCGCTGCGGCCCAATAGGGCGCCGTCCACGCCTCCAGCGGTGCATCTTCAAGGCCGTGCAGGTCGATGCCGGCCAGATCCGGCCAGCCCAACGCCTCGTCCAGGACAGCTTCATCTTTAGTCCCGCACCAGTGTGGTGGATGCCGAGAAAGAGGCGCACCTCCAGGCCGGTCGGCACGGCGGAGCGAATGGCGGCCAGCACCTCGCGTCCGTTGAGGCCGCCAAACTCCAGCATGCCAGACGCAAAGCTGGTCTCGACGTATTTCACGTTCTGCGCGACGTGCCTCGCGAAGATTAACTTTCCGGCCTCGTGATATCGCTCCGGCGAGGTGAACCAGGAGAACGCCATGTCCAGCAGCTCTTGTTCGAAATGGTCGAAGTCACGGAACTTGAAATCGGGTGCCCACGAAGCCGGTGGCTGCTTGAATTCCGGTCGCACCTGCTGCAGCAGCTCCCAGGGCAGCGCGCCCTCGATGTGCAGGTGGGTCTCCGTCTTCGGGAGAGTCTGAACGAAGGCAAGAAGCGAAGGGTCCGTAGACATGATTTGGTGTAGGTCGGGGTTTATCCCCGACGTGTCGGGCGTTAAGCCCGACCTACATACGAAATGATTACCCCTGTTTCAGCAGCTGGTCGGGATTGAGCTTCTTGAGCGCCGGCAAAGTGAAGAGGCCGTCCTTCCGGATGAGCTTGCCGTCGAACCAGATTTCCCCGCCGCCATATTCGGGCCGCTGGATGTTGACCATGTCCCAGTGCACGGCGGACTTGTTGCCGTTGCCGCCGATCTCGTAGGCTTGGCCCGGGGTGAAATGGAATGAGCCGGCGATCTTTTCGTCAAACAGGATGTCTCTCATCGGCTCAAGGATGTGCGGGTTGAAGCCGAGGGCGAACTCGCCGATGTAGCGCGAGCCGGCGTCGGTATCGAGAATCTCGTTCAGGCGCTTGGTGTTGTTGCTGGTGGCTTCCACGATGCGCCCCTGCTTGAAGACGAGGCGGATGCTGTCGAACGAAGTGCCGAGGTAAACGGTGGGGGCGTTATACTGGATGACCCCCTCGACACTCTCTTTCACCGGACAGGAGAACACTTCACCATCGGGGATGTTGCGCAGGCCGCCGCAGGGCACGGCGCCGATGCCCTTGAGGGAGAATTTCAAGTCCGTGCCCGGTCCTTTCAGCTGCACGCGGTCGGTCTTGTTCATCAGCTCGGCCAGCGCCTTCATGCCGGGCCCATAGCGCCGGTAATCAAAGGTGCAGACGCGGAAATAGAAATCCTCGAAGGCCGTGGTGCTCATGCCCGCCTGTTGGGCCATGGCCGACGACGGCCAGCGCAGCACGACCCATTTGGTCTTGTTCACGCGATAATCGAGCACCGGTTTCATCACCTTGGCCACGGTCTGCACCCGCTCCGCGGGAACATCGGAGGTCTCGAAGATGTTGTCCGAGCCGCGCACCGCGATGTAGGCCTGCATATTTTTCATGCGCTGCAGCTCCACGTCGGAGGCGGTGGTGTATTGCTCCACCGTGGCGCCCTTCAGCAACTCGCGCGTGATCCTAGACCGCTGGATGTTCACATAGGGTAGCGCGCCACGCTGCTGGGCGGCTTGCACCAGGGCGATGGTGAAGGTGTCGGGCACGTCGAAGGCATCGATGAGCACGCGCTCGCCTTTCTTCAATGCGGTGGAAAAACCGGTCAACACTTCGGCCAGCTGGGCATAGCGGGAATCACTCATGGGGAGACTTTCAAGTGCGCTTGGAATCCCTTCAATCCCAAAGGGAGGGCGGCTTGTCCTTCAACCGCCGCGGCGCGTTAGGGATAACGCGCCCTACCCTCCCACCGCCGGATTCGACGCCACCAGCGGTTCACCCCGGGGGAAGCAGATCTTGCCGACCGCCTCCTGGAAATCCGCCGCCCCGCGCAGAATCTCTATCTCCAGCCTCAGATAGTAGCACGGCAGGGGGAATTTTTCGGAGGCCGCGATGCGCACGGCGTCCTTTTCGGTGGTAATCAGGATTTCGACCCCGGCATCACCCGCATCCCCGAACACCCCGACCAGGTCCTCATGCGTGAACCGGTAGTGGTCGAGGAACCGGCGCGTATAGATCAGTTTCGCCCCGGTCTCACGCAGGAAAGCCTCAAAGCTCTCCGGGGCCGCGATGCCACTGAGCGCTCCGATCTTTCGTCCGGCCAAGGCCGAAAGGGGCAGCCGCTCCCCCGTGTCGATGCGGTGGAGATATTGGGGCTTGTGCGCGCATTCGATGATCTCCGCACCCGGATTAAACTTCTGGATCAGCGCCTCGAGTTCCTCGTCACGCACTCCCTTGGACTTGGTGAGAAAAACATACGAGGCTCGCGCGAGGTGCTTGACCGGTTCGCGCAGGATGCCGCGCGGCAGCAGAAAGCCGTTGCCGAAGGGGTTGGTCTTGTCCACCAGCAGCAGGTTGAGCCGGCCCTTGAGCGGCAGGTATTGAAAACCGTCGTCGAGCACCAGCGTGTCACAGCCAAATTTCTTGATCGCAAAAGCCCCGGCCTTCACGCGGTTTTTATCCACGAGCACGACCACGCCCGGCAGGTTGCGCGCGAGCATGAACGGTTCGTCGCCGGCCAGCTCCGAATCGAGGAGCACCTTCTCCCCGTCACTCACGATGCGGGGCGGCGGCTCCTCCGTGTGGTTGAGCCAGAACCACCACTTCTGCCACAGCGGCGGCGCCTTGCTCTTGTAGCCCCGCGAAAGGATGGCGACCTTGCGGCCGCGGTCGCGCAGGGCCTTGGCAAACATTTCCACGACCGGCGTCTTGCCCGTGCCGCCAACCGTCAGGTTGCCCACCACCACCACGAGACAGCCGAGCGGCTGGTCGCGCAGGATGCGGTGCCGGTAAAGCCAGAGCCGGAGCTGCACAATCCCGCTGAAGAGATACGAGCACAACTGCAGGAAGACCCCGAACAGCGCGGCCAGGGTCCCCTCCCGCCGCCCCATGATGACGTCGATGGCGAATTGCTCGAACTCATCGGCTTTATGACGAAACCAGCGATTGGGCATGAGCAAATTGGCTTTGACGCTAGGGAGTGGGCGGTTGTGAGTCATTGCTAGCCATTGGTTTTGCCACATGCAACAACGGCTTCTTCAATCGTCCATGAGCTACAAGCTATTCATTCCCGGTCCGATCGCCGTCTCGGAGAAAACTCTCCGCGCGATGGTGCAACCCATGATCGGGCATCGCAGCCCCGAATTCGTGGCCCTCTACCAGTCGCTCACGCCGCAGCTGCAGGCTCTGTTTTATACCCAGGATCCGGTTTATCTCAGCACGAGCAGCTCGTGGGGCGTGATGGAAGGCTCGCTCCGGAACGTCGTGAAGAAAAAGGTGCTCTGCTGCATGAACGGCGCCTTCTCGGACAAGTGGCTCGACGTGGCCCGCCGCTGCGGCCTGGCCGCCGGCGCGCTCCAGACCGAGTGGGGCCAGCCGGTCGATCCGGGCGCTCTCCGCGCCGCGCTGGCGTCGGGTGAATACGACGCCGTGACGCTCATCCACAACGAAACTTCCTGCGGCTGCATGAGCGACCTGCCGGCACTCATGGCCGTGCTCCGAGACTTCCCGGACGTCACCAGCATCGTCGACACCATCAGCTCCTGCAGCGCCCTGCCGATCAGGAAGGACGAGCTCGGGATCGATGTCATGATCACCGGCTCGCAGAAGGCCTTCGCCCTGCCGCCGGGCCTGTCGATCTTCTCGGTTTCGAAGCGGGCGCTCGCCAAGGCCGCCACGATCACGGGACGCGGCTATTATTTCGACTTCCTTGAGTTCCAGCAGAACCACGAAGGCGGCATGACCCCGAGCACGCCGGTCATCCCGCTGATCTACGCGCTCAAGTCGAAACTCGAGGACTTCGCCGCCGAAGGTCTGGAGAACCGCTATATCCGCCACGCACGCCTCAACCAGACCGTGCGCGACTGGGCTTTCGCGAGGGGCTTCAGGCTGTTCCCGAAGGAGGGCTACGGCTCGGTCACGCTCAATTGTTTCGCCAACACCCTGAACATCGACCTCGTTGCCATGAACAACCTGCTCAAGACCAAGCACGGTCTCGTGATCGACGGCGGTTACGGCAAGCTCAGGGGCAAGACCTTTCGCATCTCGAACATGGGCGACGAGACCGACGAGACGATCGCCGCGCTGCTCACGGCGCTTGACTCGACTCTGGCGGAGACGCCCCGGCTGGCGTAAGTCCTACTTCGGCATGGCGGGTGGTGGGAAAATCTGTAAACTTCATGGCATGAAGCCTACAAGAGTCATCCACCTCAGCCTGCTCTTGCTGCTGTTTCCAGTTCTCGCGCGCTCGGCGGAGGAGAAACTTGAGGTGCCCGCCTATCGCTACGGCGCCTTGGGCCGTCTCAGTGAAATGCAGGGCAAGAACACCGAGGCCCTGGATTACTTCAATCAATCCTTGGCTCTCAGACCGGATTCCATTATTTACAGCAACCGCGCCGACCTGAAAAAGAAACTCGGGGATTTCCCGGGAGCGATTGCCGACTATGACAAGGCCATTTCACTGAACTCGGGTATAGGTCTGAAGCCCGCAGATCTCGCGACACTCCATTTCACCCGGGGCTTGCTGAAACAGCAGTTCGGCGACTTGGAAGGTTCCATTGCCGATTACGACAAGGTCATTGGTCTAACCGCGGATTCAGCGCTCGCCTACAACAATCGCGGTTACGCCAAAATCACCAAAGGGGACCACACGGGGGCGATCGAGGATTATGCCAAGGCCATCGCCCTCCAGCCAACTGTCATCAAATACCGCGACAACCTCGCCAACGCCAGACGGGACCAAGGCGACCTGGCTGGAGCGATCTCAGAATACGACCGTATTGTCGGACTGGAACCCGAGCTTCCAATTCATTACCTGTTACGCGGGAACTTGAAGCAGCTGAAGGATGACTTCGACGGCGCCATCGCCGATTACAACAAGGTCATTGCGCTCCGACCCATGTCGTGGGGCGGATACCTTCAGCGGGGCATCGCGCGGCAGGCCATGGGTGATCTGGCTGCAGCCTTCACTGATTACGACTTGGCTGTTTCGGTGACCCAGAATGACGTTCCCTTCGGCTGGGCCTATCGCGAGATTGTCTGGCGACAACTGCACCCAGGCATCCCCAACGCCAAGCTGCCCCAGATCGTGGAAAAATGGCCGGACGGTTTACCCAAATTTATCGGACTCTATTTGAGCGGAACCTTGGCTGAGGCGGATTTTCTCGCCAAGTCCGGCCAGGGTGCCGCCGAGAACGTATCCGGGCAGCAATGTGTGGCCTTCTATTTTGTGGGAATGTCCCGGCTGCTGGCCGGGGACAAGGCCGCCGCCGGAAAGTTTCTCCAGCAAAGCGTGGCCACTAAACAAGCTGCCACCTCAGAATTTGTCCTGGCCCGCGCCGAATTGGGCCGTCTGGCGAAGCTGCCTTGAGCACGGCGGAAAAACGGGGAATTGGCTGCGGAATTTGGGCCTGTTTCCATCGGACGCGCGCATCCGCGTGTGACCCGTCGAAAAAAGTATTGCTTGAAATTGTCGGCGGCGGCCCCTAACGGCTCGCCCCCACATGAAGTGTCTCATCATCGCCGAGAAGCCGTCCGTGGCGGCTGACCTGGCCCGCGCCCTCGGCAAGGTCCCAAGAAAAGGGGACCACTACGAGAACGACGAGTATGTCATCTCGTCAGCTGTCGGCCATTTGGTGGGCCTTCAGATGCCGGAGGATATCGACAAGAAGAAATACGGCTTCTGGCGCTTGGAGACCCTGCCCATCATTCCCAAGGAATTCGAGCTGCAGCCCCTGCCTGAGGGCAAGGAGCGGTTCGGCCAGCTGAAGAAGCTCCTCGCCCGCAAGGACGTCACCAGCGTCATCAACGCCTGTGACGCCGGTCGCGAAGGCGAGCTGATCTTCACTTATATCTACCAGCTCACGAAGTGCAAAAAGCCCTTCCAGCGGCTCTGGATGTCGTCGATGACCAACGAGGGCATCAACGAGGCCTTCAAGCACCTCCGCAGCGCCGAGCAGATGCAGGGCCTGGCCGATGCCGCCCGCTGCCGCAGCGAGAGCGACTGGCTCATCGGCATCAACGGCACCCGGGCGCTGACCAAGCGCATGTTCGGCTCCCGGGCCGGCAACGTGGCTTCGGTTGGTCGCGTCCAGACCCCCACCCTCGCCATTGTCTACAACCGCGAGCTGGAGATCCGCAATTTCGTGCCGCGCGGTTACTGGCGGATCACGGCGAATTTCGGTATCGCCAAGGGCAGCTATGAAGGCGCCTACCAGCGGCCGGATTACAAGAAGAGTGACGATGAGCACGACCGTATTGACCGCGTCTGGGCCAGGAAAACCGCCGAGGCCATCGTCGCGGCGTGCCAAAAGCAGTCCGTGGCCAGCGTCACCGAGGAAAAGAAAGCCAGCACGCAGGGCGCGCCGCGGCTCTACGACCTGACCACCCTGCAGCGCGAAGCGAACGGCCGCTTCGGCTTCCCGGCCAAGCGCACGCTCCAGATCGCGCAGGCCCTCTACGAGCGCCACAAGATGATCACTTATCCCCGCACGGACTCGCGCGCTCTGCCGGAAGATTACATCCCGCTCGTGCGCCAGACGCTGGCAAACCTGCACGGCGATCTGAAGCCGCACGCCGAGCGCGTCTTGGAGTCCGGGTGGGTGCAGCCAAACAAGCGCATCTTCAACAATGCGCAGGTCTCCGATCATTTCGCCATCATCCCGACCCAACATGAAGCCAAGAACCTCGATGAGGCTGAGGCCAAGCTGTTTGACATGATCGCCCGCCGCTTTGTGGCCACCTTCCACCCGCCCGCGGAATTCGACATCACCACCCGGCTCAGTGTCGTGGCCGACCATACTTTCAAGACCGAGGGCAAGGTCCTCACCGCCCCCGGCTGGCTGGCGGTCTACGGCAAGAGCACGGTCGACGACGACTCCCCCGATTCCAAGGCCCTGCCGGCTCTCACCCCCGAGGACAAGGCGCGGGCGCGGACCCTCGGGACCACCTTGCATGAGGAGACCACCAAGCCGCCGCCGCGCTACACCGAGGCCACGCTGCTCTCGGCGATGGAAGGCGCGGGCAAGCTGATCGATGATGAGGAATACGCCGAGGCCATGAAGGAGCGCGGGTTGGGCACCCCGGCCACCCGGGCCGACACCATCGAGGGCCTCGTCAACCAGAAGTATCTCGACCGCCACCAGCGCGAGCTCGTGCCCTCCACCAAGGCCGAGCAGTTGCTCCAGTTCCTCACGGCGGTCAAGGTCGACGACCTGACCAGCCCGACCATGACCGGGGAATGGGAATGGCACCTCCGCGAGATGGAACATGGGAAGTATTCGCGGAAAAAGTTCATGGACGAAATCGTCAAGGAGACGAAGGGCATCGTGGAGCGCGTAAAAGGCTTCGAGGAAGACGACTCCGTCGCCCGCGTGACCGACATCATTTCCCCGACCGACGGCAAACCACTGAAGGAGACCCTCCGGGGCTACAAATCACAGGACGGCGAGCTGATGGTCTATAAAATCGTCGGCGGCCGCCGCATGGAGGAGCCCGAGGTCAAGGCCCTGGTCGAGAAGCGCGCCGTGGGCCCGCTCGACGGCTTCATCTCCAACAAGACCCGCAACCGTTTCTCCGCCATGCTCAAGCTTGAGCTGGTGGAGGAGACGAAGAAGGACAAGACGACAAAGCAGGACGTCACCACCAAGAAGTGGAAAACCGCCTTTGATTTCGGCGACAAGGTGGACCTCGGCACGCTCACGCCGTTCTGGACCGATCCGAAAACCGGGGCCGATCTCTGCGAAAACGGCAGCAGTTTTGTCGTCCGGGAGCGCACCGCCGCCGGCGCCTGGGAGCAGACCTTCCGGGTCGGACGCATCATGTGCCAGAAGCAGATTCCGCCGGAGCAAGCCATCAAGCTCGTTGGCGAAGGCAAGACCGACCTGATAGAGAACTTCATCTCGAAGAAGGGCCGGCCGTTCAGCGCCTTCCTCAAGCGCGACGGGGGCAAGTTTTCCTGGGAGTTTCCGCCGCGCGCGCCGAAACTCGACAAGGACGGGAAACCCATTCCCCGGAAAGCGCGCGTCGTCGCCGATCTTTCCAAGGCCACCGTGCTGGGTGAGAGCAAGAATCCCGCCGGTCAACTGGTCGAACTGGGCGAGGCCTACTACGTCCGCAAGCCCGATCAGGACAACCGCCAGGTCTTCAAGCTGTCCAAGAAACTGTGCGAAGTGGAGCTCCCGGTGGAGCAGGTGCTGAAGCTGGTCGACGACGGTCGCTCGGATTTGATCGAAAACTTTGTCTCGAAACGCGGCAACAAGTTCAGCGCTTATCTGGTTCTCTCGCAAAAGCAGGACAAGGCCGAGTTCGAGTTTCCACCTCGTTGAGGTGGAAACATGGCGAGCCCATCGGGGCGAGTCCTACAAGGATGCATGGCACCTGGTGCCGGGCACAATTCCCGCCTCGCTGAGGCGGGAAAAAGGTGAGCCGCAACGCGGCGAATCCCGCCGGAATGCACGGAACCGGGTGCCCTTGGGGCGGTGAGGTGCACAGTTTCCACCGCAATAGGTGGAAACAGGGCGAGCCCCGGAGGGATGCATGGAGCCGGGTGCCCGCTGGGCGGGGAGATGATCAATTTTCCCCCCACGGTGTGTTTGCAAAAGATGTGGGAGCGGCTTTATGCCGCGACTGCGTGTCGGCACCACTGGCAGAGTCGGGACGTAAAGCCCCTCCCACATTTCCTCCACCGGGTTTTGGGCAATTTGCAATCACACTCTAGGTGATTCCATCTTCTGGCGGATTCTTGGGAGATGGGTTTCACGCCCTGACGGAATGACCGCACCTCAAATGGTGGAACGAAAAGCCCCTCGCGTGCAGTCCGACTGACCGCCCCCACTCGGATTCACCCTTGCTGGGCAATTTCTGCGCTGTTTTTGACACGAATAGACCGGGGAATAGGCTTGTGGCACCTATTCCCTGGGAATTGAGTTTCAAGTGCCATGATCGTCACTACCGCCCAACTCTTCAAACACGCCTACGGGAAATACGCCGTCGGTGCCTACAACATCAACAATGCCGAGCAGGCCATGGGTCTGTTCAAGGGCGCCATCCAATCCAAGGCCCCCTTTATCATCCAGATCTCCAAGGGTGCGCGCAAATACACCGACAAGCGCATGCTTGAGGCGATCATCCGCGCCGCCGGCGAGATCTTCCCCGAGGCCATCTTTGCCGTCCACCTCGACCACGGCGACGAGGAGACCTGCTACGACTGCATCAAGTCCGGTTTTTTCAGCGCCGTCATGATTGATGCGTCGCACGAGGAGATCGACGGCAAGGCGGTGGCAAATCCGTTTGCGAAAAACGTCGCGATCACGAAGCGCGTGGTTGATGCGGCCCACGCCAAGGGCATCTCGGTCGAGGCGGAGCTCGGCATGCTCGGCGGCGTTGAGGAGCACATCCACGTCGAGGAGGGCAATGCCTGCCTCACAGATCCCGCCGAGGCCCAGGAGTTCGTCAAGCAGACAGGCTGCGACTCGCTCGCCTGCGCCATCGGCACGAGCCACGGCGCCTTCAAGTTCAAGGGCAAGCAATCGCTCCACTTTGACGTGCTCAAGAAGATCCAGGCCCGCCTCCCCGGCTACCCGCTCGTCATGCACGGCTCATCCTCCGTGCCGAAGGATGAGGTCGACCGGATCAACCAGGCCGGCGGCCAGATCAGGGATTCGATGGGTGTCGACCCCAACGAGTATCTGCCGGCCGCGAAGCTGGGCGTGACCAAGGTCAACATCGACACCGACGGCCGCCTCGTCTGGACCCGCGTGCACCGCGAGTTCTTTCGCGACAAGCCGGGCGCGTTCGATTTCCGTCCGCCCGGGAAAATCTTCATCGAGGAATACGCGAAGTTCATCGCCAGTCGCAACGTGCTGCTCGGTTCCTCCGGCCAGCTCGACGACCTGCGCAAGAGCCTGGGGAAGTGAACGGCTCGTCCGGAGGACTCGCCCTACCATGCAACGCCGCCCACTCGGGCGGCGTTTTTTGTGTCTCTCGCCGCCTCTTTGTGGCAATTCCTGCACTGTGAATCTCGTCTTTCTTCACGGTCCGGCCGCCGCCGGCAAATACACGGTGGCCGTGGAACTCGCCGCCCTCACCGGTTTTGAGCTCTACCACAATCACAACGTCGTGGACGAAGTCTTGAAAGCGCACCCTTTTGGCACACCGGGTTTCGTGGCCGAGCGCGACCGACGCTGGCGCGAATTCTTTAGCCGATACCCCGGACCAGGCCGGGGGAACATCATCTTCACCTTCAATCCGGAAAA
>JANNDM010000022.1:0-95881 GCA_031387725.1 Verrucomicrobiota bacterium
CGACCTGTCCTTGCTGGAGGCAATGCTGGCCGCCACGATCAGCGCCGTTGCGGCCCGTTTGGCGACCAGCCCCGGCGTGTCCGTCCCCGGCGGCTATTCGCTGAAGCATGACGGCAGAGCTGTCGTGCTCGGCCGGGACACCTGTGTGACCGCCGAGAAACTTTGGCTCTGGCGCGAAATGAAGTGGCCCGAGATCAAGGCCGAACCCTCTCCCGCGGATCAGGAGTGGCGAAAGCTGGCCGTCCTGGCGATCCTCTGCGGCACGGCCGGCGTGGCGGGAACACTCGCCGCGCACTATCTGCCCGGAATGCCTTGGTTGGCCCGCGGGTTGTTTGTCGCGGGTTTGCTGGCCGGCGGGTGGGACGCGGCGGTGGATTCCTGGGCCAATCTCAAAAAGGGCGACATCGAAATCCATTTCCTGATGCTGGCCGTGGCGCTTGGCGCCGTGTTCATCGGTGCCTGGGGTGAGGCGGTGTTGCTGCTTTTTCTTTTTTCCGCGTCGGGCGCGATGGAGGAATACGCCCTCGAGCGCACCCAGCGCGAAGTCAGCGCTCTGCTGAAGTCTGCACCGAAACAGGCGACCCTTGTGCGACCGGACGGCACAGAGGAGGAGGTGGCGGTGGAGAAACTCCAATTGCTACATCGCGTCCGGGTGAAGCCCGGCGCGGCCTTTGCGGCCGACGGCATCATTCTCAGCGGCCGGAGCGCCAGCGACGAATCTGCGCTGACCGGCGAGGCCAATCCGGTCGAGAAGAACAAGGGCGACCAGGTCTTCAGCGGCACCCTCAACCTCTGGGGCGCGGTTGATTACGAGGTCGTGCGGCTGCCGGCCGAAAGCACGCTCCAGAAAATCATCCGGCTCATCCAGACTGCCCAGAAGCTCAAGGCGCCGAGCGAGCGTTTCACGGACAAGTTCGGCACAGGCTACACTTATGCGGTGATCGGCGGCTCGGCGGCGATGTTTCTCGTCTGGTGGCTCGGGTTTCATCTGCCGGCCTTCACCAACACACCGGAAACGCGCTCGGCGTTCTACCGGGCGATGACGCTGATGGTCGTCGCCAGCCCGTGCGCGCTCGTGCTGTCGATCCCCTCTGCCATCCTTGCCGCCATCGCGTGGGGCGCGCGGCACGGCGTGCTGTTCCGCGGCGGCGCGGCCATTGAAAAACTGGCCGACATCAGCGTGGTCGCGCTCGACAAGACCGGCACGCTGACGACGGGAGAACTGGCCGTCGTCGGCTATGAAAGTTTTCCGGCCGGCCGCGAGACCGAGGTGAGGGAGCTGGCCTACGCGCTCGAGGCCAAGTCCGAGCATCCGCTGGCCCGCGCCATCGTGCGCGATGCCAAGGCCCGCGGCGTCCGCCGCATCGAGCTGGATGATTTCAAGAACATCGTGGGACAGGGCGTGCGCGGCAGCTACGCCGGGGCGCAGGCCCTGCTCGGCCGGCGCGAATTGCTGGAAGCCGGCCCGCTCGCCGGCTGGGCGGAGAAGCTGCCGCCGGCCTCGGCCGAACTCTCCGAGGTGTGGGTCGTGGGCAAGGACATGCTCGGCCGCGTCCTGCTGCGCGACCAGATCCGCGTCGAGTCGAAGCGGGTTCTCGCGGAGTTGACGCGCTTGGGCATCCACACGGTCATGCTGACGGGTGACCGGCGGCTGGCGGCGGAATCCGTGGCGCGGGAGCTCGGCGTGGCGGAAGTGCGCGCCCACCTGACACCCGAGCAAAAGGTTGCGGCCATCGAGTCGCTCCGGCGGGGACCGCCCGCCCGCCGCGTGGCGATGGTGGGAGACGGAGTCAACGACGCCCCATGCCTGGCGATGGCCGATGTCAGCGTGGCGATGGGCGCCCGGGGCAGTGACGCGGCGCTGGAACAGGCCGAGATCATACTCATGCACGACCGGATTGAGAATTTTCTCGCGGCCCACCGTTTGAGCCGGCGGGCGAAGGCCATTATCCGGCAAAACCTCGCCCTCTCGCTCGGCGTGGTGGGCATCATGGTCATCGCGACCGTGTTTGGCACCGTGCCTCTCGCTATCGGTGTGGCGGCGCACGAGGGCAGCACGATGGTGGTGTGTCTCAATTCGCTCCGACTGCTCCTCGGCCGCAATGCCTGAGCAGTTACCGGCATGGTGGTTTGCGTCTTGTGCCGGGGTGCGTGGGGGTTTATTTGAAGGCTGGTCACCCCCATCTGCCATGCCTGCAAAACTCCTAGCGCGCGGAATTTTGGGCGGAGTCATTCTCCTGGGGGCGGGTTGCACCCTGCCGGCCAATTACTCGTCCGGGTTCGCGGATAGCGGAACCACCTCACAGCAAACCCAAACGGAGGAAGCAAAGCCACGTGAGCCGGACCGGCGGCGGCGCGACAGTTATGGCAATCATCACAGGGGCGGCGGGCACGATCGAAAGCCTGACTGCCCGCCGGACCGGGGGCGGGGCGATGACCATCGACGGGGCCATGGCAGAAGAGGGTGAAGGAGATCGGGCCGGGCTCGCAAACTTGCCTTTTCAGCCAATCGGCATGAAACTTATTACCGATTAACCCGTCAAAACTACCATGCGCACGAAATTGCTAGCGAGTGGTTTGTTGGGCGGGGTAATTTTCCTGGGGGCCGGATGCACCCTGCCGTCATCGACCTTGGTTGTGCCCACCTCGCAAGCGAATCAAATGCAGGTGGCCGAGGCCGGCACGATCGTGAAAGTCACGGAGCTTGCCATCGAGGGCCGGCGGACCCACCTCGGCCAGGCGGGTGGCGGGATCATTGGCGCCGCCGCGGCCAGCCCCCCGGGCGGGGTCAGGAGCACGGGCTCGGCCCTGGGCGTGGCCGGAGCCACCATCGCCGGGGCGGTCATCGGCGAGGCGGTCGAGGAGATGGCCACCCGGAAGAAAGCACAGGAGATCACGGTCCAGCTGAAGAACGGCGACGTGGTTGTGGTCGTGCAGCCGGCGCCGCCTTATTACGCGGTGGGCGACAAGGTGAATGTCATCCACAGTCCGGGCGGGGCACGGGTGGCGATGGCGATGGATTACTGATCCTCGATCCAGACCAGATCGCCGACTCGGACCTCGTCGAAGAGGCCGATGATCTCGAGATTGTTCATGACCACGCAGCCATCACTGAAGGGCGTGCCCAGCCGCTCCTCGTGGTTGGTGCCATGGAGGTAGACGTAGCGCTGGTAGGTGTCCACGTTGCCACCGGCATTGACGCCCGGCTCCCGGCCCCGCAGCCAGAGGAGGCGCGTGGTGACGAGGTTTTTGCCATTTTCCACGTCGCCGAACTCATGGAAATGCTTCCCCGTGCTGACCCGTCCCTTGAAGACGATGCCAGGGGGTGCGCCGGCGCCGTGCTTCTCCGCGATCTCATGGAGGCCGCGCGGTGTGCCGAGGGAATTCTTCTCATTGGCGGGTGGCCGGAGCGAGGTGGAAACAATATGGCTCTGCTGCAAGGCCCCGCTGGCGAAAAGCATCAGCAGCTGCCGGGCGATGGAAACGGCTATGACACGCTCTGTGGGCTTGATTCCCAGGGCGACGCACCTTTCTTTCATCCGCTTCAACCTTTCATTCATCGTGAGCAATAATCCACTACGTGTCGGCATCGTCGGTGCCACGGGAGCAGTCGGTCAAGAGCTGATTGCCCTGCTGGCGGCGCGCGAGTTTCCTCTCGCGGAGCTGCGGCTGCTGGCCTCGGCGCGCTCCGCCGGCCGCCCGCTGGAATTCCGAGGCAAGACCCTCAACGTGCTTGAGGCGACGCCGGAAGCATTCACCGGTCTCAACGTGGCGTTTTTTGCGGCCGGTGGCCCTGTCACCAAAACCCTCGCGCCGGAGGCGGTGAAGCGCGGTTGCCTCGTCATCGATAAAAGTTCAGCCTTTCGTCTGGATCCCGACGTGCCGCTGGTCGTGCCCGAGATCAATCCTGATGCCCTGCGCCAGCACCGCGGTATCATCGCGAGCCCGAACTGTTCGACCGCCGTCGCTCTCATGGCGCTTTTCCCGCTGCACCGCGCCTTCGGCCTGCAACGCGTCGTGTTTGCCACCTATCAGTCCGTGTCCGGCACCGGCGCCGATGCCATCGTTGAGCTGGAACAACAGGTGCGGGCCTACGCCGCGGGGCAGCCGCTTCCGCGCGCGGTGTATCCGCATCAGATCTTCCAGAACCTCATTCCGCATATTGATGCCTTCGGGGCCGACGGCTACACCGGCGAGGAGACCAAGATGTGCCTCGAGAGCCGCAAGATCCTCGGACTGGCCCACCTGAAGGTCTCGGCGACCTGCGTCCGCGTGCCGGTGATTCGCGCGCACTCCGTCGTGATCAACGCCGAGTTTGAGCGCCCGGTCTCGGTCGCGGCTGCACGGGCTGCCCTCGCCGCCTTCCCCGGGGCCGAGCTCATCGACGAGCCGGCGCAGAATGCCTACCCGACGCCGCTGGCCTACAGCCGGAAGGAGAAATGCGGGGTCGGACGCATCCGGCTGGATACGGCGTTCGCGAACGGCCTGGCGCTGTGGGTCTGCGGCGACAATCTCTGGAAGGGAGCCGCGCTCAACGCGATCCAGATCGCCGAGGCCATGATCAAGGCGGGGATTCCGCTGAAGCGGTAAGGTGGGGGTGGGCGTCGGTTTCCACACCGACGCCGTCGCCGATGTGGAAATCGGCGACCACCCATAAAACCCTTGCCGCTAATCCCTCGTTTTCGTTCCTTTCTGTCTTTCCGGACGCTTAGCTCAGTTGGTTAGAGCACCTCGCTTACACCGAGGGTGTCGGGGGTTCGAGTCCCTCAGCGTCCATACTCCCCAAACCTAATTCCCGAAAATTGTCCTGGCTACAAGCGCGCTAATCGCTCCATGAAGATTATCCTGGCCACAAGAAAAAGTCCGCTGGCCCTCGTGCAGACCGAGATGGTCGCGGCGCGACTGACCGCGATGATTCCCGGCGCGCAGTGCGAACTGCTTAAGATCGTGACGACCGGGGACAAGCAGACCGACTGGTCGCTGAACAAACAGGGGGGCAAGGGTTTGTTCACTGTCGAACTCGAGCAGGCGTTGCTGCGGGGCGAGGCCCAGATCGCGGTGCATAGCTGCAAGGATCTGCCGGGAGAAATCACCCCTGGGCTTGTCGTGGCCGGTTTTCTCCCGCGCGAAGATGTGCGTGATGTGCTCGTGTTGCGCGCAGGGGTCACGACACCCGGCACCATTGCCACCAGCAGCCCGCGGCGCCAGTTGCAGAGCAAGAAACTTTTTCCCGCCGCCCAATTCACCGAGATCCGCGGTAACGTGGACACCCGTTTGAAGAAAATTGCCGCCGGGGTCGCTGATGCGACCATTCTGGCCGCCGCCGGCTTGAATCGCCTTGGGATCGCGAATTGGCCGGGTGTGGTCTTCCGCCCGCTAACCCTCGAGGAAAGTGTGCCCGCCGTGGGGCAGGGAGCCATCGCCGTGCAGTGCCAGAAGGAGGAGGCCCCGCGGTTCGCCGCCGCGCTCGACGCCGCCACGGCGCGCACGGTCAACATTGAGCGCGCCTTGCAGGCGGCAGTCGGGGCCGGTTGCCAGATCGCCTTTGGGGCGCATGCAACCGCGGACACACTCCATTTCTTCCACGAGCAGACCGGCCCTCGCACGCTGCCGCTCCGCGAGCTCGACTTTGCCAACCCGGCCGCGACGGCGGCGCGGATTCTAAAGGAACTGGGGTTTACCGGATGAATAATCTCCACGAGTGCCTTTTGGAGGGCCCGTCTCCCGACGGGCCGCGGTCGGCCGGGAGGCCGACCCTCCAGCTGGATTCTTCACTTCGCTCAGACTGACAAACCCCATGCCTGACCCCAAATCACTCTCCGGCCGTCGCATCGTTCTCACCCGTCCCGCGGGCTCGTCCGCCGACTGGCGCGCCCGCCTAGAGACACAGGGCGCCGAGGTGATCGAGTTGCCGCTGATCAAAGTCACCAAGGACGTCGATCTCCAGACGCTTGCCGAGGTGCTCGGGGAATTCGGCAGCTACGAGTGGCTTATCTTCACCAGCGCCAACGGCGTGCGCTATTTCTTCGAGGAATTCATCCGCGTGCACACGGATATTCGCGCGCTCGGGCTGATCCGCATTGCCGTGGTCGGCGAAGCCACCGCGGCCGCCGTGCGGGAGCTGCACCTGCGCGTGGATCTGCAGCCGAAGCAGGCGAGTGCCGAGGAACTGGCGAAGGCGTTGATCCAACGCGAGTCGATGGACAGCGCCAAGGTGCTGGTCGTGACCGGCAGCCGCAACCGGGAGGAGCTGGTCGATTTGCTCCATGCCGCGCGCACCATCGTGGACCGGCTGGTCGTCTACCAGACCGTGGAGACCGACCTGTCGGCCGATCCGGCCGCGAAGGATTTCTGCGCCCGCGGGGCGGACGCCATCCTGTTTGCCAGCCCGTCGGCGGCCCAGTCCTTTTTTGACCAGGCCACCGCGCTCAAGCTCGCGCCGAAGGCCAGGCGGCCGCTCGCCGGCAGCATCGGTGCGAGCACCACCACCACGATGAAGCAACTGGGACTGCCGGTGGATTTCGAGGCGGCTGATGCCAGCCTCGACTCGCTGGTGCAGGCTCTGGTAGACCGGCTCCGTAAATAATCCCATGCAAGTCCCCTTTCTTGATCTCAAGCTCCAGCACCGGCCGCTCCGCGCCGAAGTGATGGCGGCGCTCGGCGACACCTACGACCATACGCGTTTCTGCCTCGGCAAGGACGTGGACGATTTCGAGAAGGCTTTCAGCGCCGCGTTCGGTCATCAGCGCACGCTCGGCATGAACAGCGGCACCTCGCCGCTGCACATCGCGTCGATCTGCGGCGGATTCGGCCCGGGCGACGAGGTTATCACCACCGCGTTCACCTTCGCCTCCAGTTGCTGGGGCATCAGCTACGTCGGAGCCAAGCCGGTGTTCGTCGACATCGAGGCCGACACGTGGTGCCTCAGCCCCGGCGCCATCGCCAAGGCGATCACGCCGAAGACCAAGGGTATTGTCGTGGTGCACATCTTCGGCCAGCCGGCGCGGATGGATGAAATCATGGCCCTCGCGAAGCAGCACAAACTCTTTGTCGTGGAAGATTGCGCCCAGGCGGTCGGGGCCAGCTACCAGGGCGCCCCCGTCGGTGCCATCGGCGACTGTGGCACATTTAGCTTTTACCCGACCAAAAATCTCGGCGCCTGTGGCGAGGGCGGGGCGTTCGTCTCGAAGCATCCGGCCCTGATGGACCAGGCCCAGCTCCTGCGCGTCCATGGCTCGCCGAAGCGCTACACGCACACCGAGGTCGGTTTCAATTTCCGCATGGACGGCTTCCAGGGCGCGATCCTGAACATCAAGCTGAAGCACATCGCTGCGTGGACGGCCCGCCGCCGGGCCATCGCCGCCAAGTATCGCGCCGGCATCACGCGCAAGGATGTGCAGCTCCCCGTCGTCCCGGCTTACGGCGAAAGTGTCTGGCACCAGTTCACGCTGCTGCATCCGCGCCGTGACGACCTCCGCGTTCATCTCGACAAGAATGGCATCGGCACCGAGATCATCTACCCGGGCCCGATGCATCGTCAGCCTTGCTATGCCTCGCTCGGTTATGCCGCGGGCAGCCTGCCGGTGGCGGAGAAGACGAGCGCGACGTGCATCAGTTTGCCGATTTTTCCCGAGCTGACTGACGAGCAGGTCGATCACGTGATAAAATCGATCAATGCATTTTAAACCACAGAACACTCAGAAAACACAGAGCAGGAATATTCCTTCTGTGTGTTCCGTGTATTCTGTGGTGATTCCGGTATGATCAACGGAATCAGGCTCAAGGTCTGTGGCATCAATTCCCTCGTAGACGCCGATGCCGCCGACGCCGTCGGGGCGGACTGCCTGGGCTTTATCTTCCACGTCAGGTCGCCGCGCAACCTCGTGCACGCCCACTATGCGGCGATGAAGGCACGCCTCCCGCCGCGCAAGCGGGTCGCTGTATGCGTCGAACCGTCCGCCGCCGAACTGGCGGCGTTGGACAAGCTCGGTTTCGATTACTTCCAGATTCACTTCAGCGCGGAGACAACGGTGGCCACACTCACCACCTGGAGCCTGTTGATTGGTGGCGGACGGTTGTGGCTGGCACCCAAGCTGCCGCCGGGTCAGGACGTGAAACCCGAGTGGCTGCCGCTGGCCGACACCTTTCTCCTCGACACCTTTCACGCCGACAAGTTTGGCGGGACGGGCGAGACCGGCGACTGGGAGAAGTTCAAGCGTCAGGCCACGACACATCTGGGCAAAACCTGGATTCTGTCCGGCGGATTGAATGCTGAAAATATCGCTGCGGCCGTGAAGGCCAACGGCGCGAAGTTCGTGGACGTGAACAGCGGCGTGGAGCAGGCCCCGGGCATCAAGAGCCTGGAAAAACTCAAGGCCTTCGTCCTCTCGCTCCACAACGCGACGAAGCACGCGAATCCCCGCTACTGAACGCAGTCTAGAACCCCGGCATCCCGCCCTTGCCGCGCATCTGCTCCATCTGGCGCATGAGCTTCTTCTGGTTGCCGCCCTTCATCAGCTTCATCATTTTCTGCATCTGCTCGAACTGCTTGATGAGCTGGTTGACCTCGAGGACCTTGACGCCCGCGCCTATCGCGATGCGGATGCGGCGGTTGCCGTTCAGCACGCCGGGCTTGCGGCGCTCCTGAATCGTCATCGACTGGATGATCGCTTCGGTGCGTTTCAACTGGTGCTCGGCGTCGTCCGGCATCTGCACGCCGCTCATGCCGGGCATCATGCCCATCAGTGACTGCATCGAGCCCATTTTCTTCACCTGCTGCATCTGCGCGAGGAAGTCCTCCAGATTGAAATCCGACTTGCGCATCTTCTCCGCCATGCGCTCGGCGTCCGCCAGATCGATGTTCTCCTGGGCCTTTTCCACGAGCGTAACGACGTCGCCCATGCCGAGGATGCGCGAGGCGAGCCGGTCCGGATAAAAGATCTCGAAGTCCTCCGTCTTCTCGCCTGTGCCGATGAACTTGATGGGCACTCCGGTGACCGCTTTGATGGACAGCGCCGCGCCGCCGCGGGCGTCGCCGTCCAGCTTGGTCAGTATGAGGCCGGTCAGGCCGAGCGCCTCGTGGAAGGCCTTGGCGACATTCACCGCCTCCTGGCCGAGGGCGCCGTCGGCGACGAGGAGGATTTCATCGGGTTGCACCGCACTCTTGAGGCGCTTCACCTCGTCAATCAGATCGGTGTCGATCTGCAGGCGGCCGGCGGTGTCAAAGAGAATGACGTCGGCGTTCGCGGCGAGTGCGGCCGCGAGGGCCTTCGCCCCGATGGCCGGCACGTCCTTCGAATCGCGATCGGCGTAGAAGCCGAGCTCCTCCTGCTTCGCGAGGATTTCCAACTGGTCGATGGCGGCCGGGCGGTTGACGTCGCACGCGACGACGAAGGGCCGCGCGGCTTTCTTTTTGAGCAGTTTGCCGAGCTTGGCGGTCGAGGTCGTCTTGCCGGAGCCGTGCAGGCCGACCAGGAGCACCCGGAGCGGGCGTTTCGACGTCAACTCGGTCGTGCCTTCGCCCAGCAGCTTCACGAGCTCGTCGTGGATGATCTTGACCACCTGCTGGCCGGGTGTGACTGACTTCAGAACGTTTTGGCCGGCACAAGCCAGCTGCACCCGGTCGATGAACTCGCGGGCGACCTTGAAATGCACATCGGCGGCCAGCAGGGCGGCACGCACCTCCTTGAGGGCCTCCGCCATGTTGGCCTCGGACAAAGAACCGACCCCGCGCAGGTTGCGCAGGGCCCCGGTCAGTTTTTCGGTCAGGCTTTCGAACATGAAACCGGGAACTGAAACTACTAATGCGCACGAATAAACACTAATCTTGTGTCTGTCTTGTGGTGGAACCCGACCCCTGGACGGGTTTGCCGCAGTGTGACCGAATTAACCCGCCCGGAGGGTCGGGTTCCACCTCGATCCAAGTATCGCTTGCCAGCCGGCCCCTCCGCCCCGAAGGTCTGCCTCAAATGACCACCGTTCCGCGCACTGTTGCCATCGTCGGCCGCCCCAATGTGGGCAAGAGCCGCCTGTTTAACCGACTGGTGCGCAAGCGTGTGTCCATTGTCCACGACATGCCGGGGGTAACGCGGGATGTGGTGAATGCCGAGGTCAAGGACGGCAACTTTACCCTGCTCGACACCGGTGGACTCGGCCTGACGGGCAGCGATACGCCCGCGCGGATCACCAAGGCCTCGGAATTGCAGGTGGGTTTCGCCATCGAGGCGGCGAGCGTGATCCTCTTCATCATTGACGCGCGGGAGGGCGTGACGGCGCTCGACGAGCGCATCGCGCAGCTGCTGCGGCGCAGCAGGAAAATGGTGCTGCTCGTCGCCAACAAGGCGGACAGCGGTGAGGAGAAGATTGCGGAGGTCTCCGAGTTTTTCCGCCTCGGTTTCGGCAAACCATACTATGTCTCGGCGGAGCATGGCACGGGTGAAGGACCTCTGCGCGATGCCATCCTGGCCAAACTCGGGCCGGTGCCCGAGGAGACCGCCCTCGACAAGGAGCGCCTGAGCATCTGCTTCGTCGGGCGCCCGAATGTCGGCAAATCGTCCCTGAGCAATCGTCTCCTGAACAGCGACCGTCTGATCGTGAGCGACCAGCCGGGCACGACGCGCGACGCCGTGGAGCTCGACTTCACCTACCACAGCCGCGAGGGCAAGCCGTGGCCGTTCCGCCTCATCGACACCGCCGGCATCCGCGCGGCCACAAAGCTCTCCTCCTCCGTCGAGTATTTCTCCCGCCTGCGTTCGCTGGAGGCCATCCACAATACCGACGTCGTCTTCATGGTGCTCGATGCCATGGATGGCGTCACGCAGCAGGACCAGTCCATCGCGGGTGAGATCGTCAAGGCGGCGAAACCCATCGTCATCGTCGTCAACAAATGGGATCTGGTGCACGACCAGTTCCAGAAGCATCTGGTGGAGAAATTCGCCACCGAACGCGAATATCGCGAGGACTACGAGAAGACCCTGTTCGACAAACTGTTTTTCACCCCCGGGGCGCCGGTGATGTTCGTCTCCGCCCTGACCGGCCACGAGATCACACGCATGCTCAAGTCGGCCCGCGCGCTCGACCGCCGGCTCGACACCAAGATCCCGACCGCGAAGCTCAACGCGCACATCATCCAGCTCGCCGACCGCACGCCGCCGCATTCGACCTTTGGGGTGCGCTTCCGCATTTACTATGCGACGCAGACCGGCACGCGGCCATTTCGCATCAAGATTTTCTGCAATCAGGAGCGCGGCCTGACCGAGTCCTACCGCCGCTACCTGGAAGCCGGCCTCGTCAAGGAGTTCGATCTCGACGGTTGCCCGATCCACTTCGACCTGATCGGCAAGAAAAAGCAAAGTGTCGCCGACCGGCTGGCGGCCAAGGGCACGCGCCGCAATCTGCTGGCGACGGAGGCGGGCGGGGACGATGCGGGACTGCGGGATGATTGAGCCATGCTGCGACTGGTTTTCATGGGCTCGGATGCCATCGCGCTGCCCGCGCTGCACTGGCTGGTTGGAGAGGGCAGGAATGTCGTCCAGGTAATCGCAGTATTCACCCAGCCGGATCGGGCGACGGGTCGCGGACAGAAGGTGCAACCCAACGAGATCAAACTTTGGGCCTTGGCGCTCGGCCTGCCGGTGCTGCAGCCGGAAAAAATCGGGGCCGCCGAGCAGGAGCAGCTTGCCGCCCTCAAGCCCGATGTGACGCTGGTCATGGCCTACGGCCACATTCTGAAGCAGAACCTGATCGATGTGCCCCGGCTGGGCACCTTCAACCTCCACACCTCCGTGCTGCCGCACTATCGCGGCGCCTCGCCGATCCAAACCGCCATCGCGGGCGGCGAGCCCGGAACCGGCGTGACGCTCATGCGGATGGTGCTGCCACTCGATGCCGGTCCCGTCGGCGGCGTGGAGCGGATTGACATCGCGCCACTCGATACCGCGCATGATGTTGAAAACAAGCTCGCCGCAGCCTGTGTGCCACTGCTGGCGCGGTGTTTGCCGGCAATTGGGTCGGGCACGCAGACCTTCACGGAGCAGAACCACGCCCAGGCGACCTATTGCCGGCGGTTGGAGAAGGCGGATGGGGTGCTCGATTTCCATCAACCCGCCGCTGTGCTCGCGGCCCGGATCAACGGCCTGATGCCCTGGCCCGGCTGTGCGGTTGAGATCCACGGTCAGGTGGTGAAACTCGGTCTCGCGGATATTTGTAACGTATTAATTGACAAGTTACCTGGCCCCGGAGAGGTCGCCGGCACCGATGCTGAGGGTCTTTTGGTGGGCACGGGGCAGGGGGTCCTGCGACTGCGCAAACTCCAGCGACCGGGCGGAAAAATGCTGCCGGCGGCTGAATTTCTACGCGGCCGGCCAGTGGCCCCGGGCACCCGGTTGCCATCGCTTCCCCTGCCGGAGCTCGTGTCCGCAAAGCCGTTTCTCCGGTCCAAGGGCTAAGGCTTGTTTTTGTCCCACGAATTTCCCAACCTCCCGGTCATGCCTCGATACTTTCTGCGCGCGGTCGTCATTCTCGTCACCCTGGTTGGTTTTGCACGCGGCCAGACGGACGGCACCCGGATGGAAGTGGCGAATCTGCGGCAGGACGTGGCGTTGCTCACGCAACGCGTGGGCGAGCTCACCATGGCCGTCGAGCAACTTTCGCGGGACAATAACGCCCTGCAGGCCAAGGCCGGACAAAGTTACGCGACCATCGAGCAGCTCAACCGCTCTGTCGCGGACATCAACCGCGCCATGCAGGCCGCGCTCGCGGACCAGAAGCGCGAGGTGCTGCAGCAGGTCGGCGGGCAGATCGAGCGCCTCGGCAAGCAAACGAACGCCGCCCTTGATGCCCTCGCTAAAAATCAGGCCACGCGCCCGGTGGTGCAGACGAGCTTCAACGAGGATTTCCCCAAGGAGGGCATCAACTACACCGTGGTGAATGGCGACACTTTGTCCGGGATCGCGAAGAAAACCGGGGCCAAGCTTGCGGACATCCGCAACGCCAACAAGATTGCCGACGACACCAAGATCCGCGTCGGCCAGACGCTTTTCATTCCCCAGGGCAAATAATCATGGCCACCCCGAAATCACGACTTGGACGCGGGCTCGGCGCTCTCATCAGCAGCGGCACCACGACACCTAAAACCGCGCCGATCGCCACTCTGTCGGCGACACCGCCAGGTGCCAGCACTGCAGCCGGTCTGCCGGATTACCGCGAAGTCGCCGTGCATCTCGTCGAGCCCAATCCTTATCAACCGCGCAAGGAGTTTTCGGATGAGGCCCTGGTGGAACTGGTGGAAAGCATCCGCGCCGAGGGTCTCCTGCAGCCGGTCGTCGTGCGCGCCGTGGGCGATCGCTACCAACTCATCGCCGGCGAACGCCGCTGGCGTGCCTTCCAGCAACTCAAAATCAGAACCATCCCCGCCCGGGTGATGACCTCGAGCGACGCCTCCTCCGCCTCGCTCGCCCTGATCGAGAACCTGCAGCGGGCCGACCTCAACCCGCTGGAGGAAGCTCACGGCTACGCCAGCCTCATCCGCGATTTCGACCTGACGCAGGACGCCGCCGCCCAGCGGGTCGGCAAGGGCCGCGCCACGGTCGCGAACTCCCTGCGCCTGCTCGCCCTCGAAGCCGAGTTGCAGGGTTATGTCGCCAAAGGCCTGCTCAGTGTCGGCCACGCCAAGGTATTGCTCGGCGTGGAGCACTCGGCCGAGCGCCTCCTGCTCGCCCGCCGGGCCCTCGAACAGGGACTGAGCGTGCGCGGGCTGGAGGAATTGCTGCGGCACAAGTCGGGCGGCCCCGGCAAGAAGCGCCGGATGCCCGGCACCACCGCGACGGCCCTGTCGGACATCGAGAAGCGGCTGACTTCGCACCTCGGGGCCCGGACCACGCTCAAGCATTCCCCGAAGCGCGGACGCATCATCATCGAGTATCAGGGCAATGAGGATCTCTCCCGCGTGCTCGGCAAGTTGGGCCTGCCACTTTAAGCCCGCGGGGAAGGGCTATCCGCTCCCGGCCGCTGGGCCCGGCCTTGGCGCCAGAACTTTGGTTGACAAAGCCGGTCGGGTTACGCTTCTTCTGCAACCTCTATGAGCCTTGTTATCGGTATCCTTACTTTAGTTCTTATCATCACTTCGCTGTTCCTGGTGCTGGTGGTCCTCATGCAGCGCGCCAAGACCGACGGCGGCATGGGCTCGGCTATGGGCGGCGGCAGCATGGAGTCCACTTTCGGCGCCGAGACGGGCAACGTCCTGAGTGGCGCAACCATCAAGGCCGCGATCGTGTTCTTCGTGGTCAGCTTTACCCTCTATCTCACCCACATTTACCAGGCGAAGCATCGGGATACGGCGGATAACAAGCTTCCGACGGTGGTGGCGCCCGCGACGACGCCCGCCCCGATAACCGCAACCCCCGCGCCGGTTGAACCCAAGAAACCCTGAACCGACAAGCCCGGCCCTCCGCCGGGCTTTCTTGTTTGCGCTGGCGCTGGCGGCTGGACCGGGACTTTCCGCCCAGATCTACCCCAACCGGCCCGCGCCTGTCTTTGTAGCGGGTGGCAAAGCTGACCAAACCGAGGGGGCGGGTATTCTCGCGAACTTTCGGCAGACCGGCGTGGCCGGCACCCACTGGTTGTCATTCGAATTACGGGTGCTGCCCCGCAAGTGCGAGGAGCGCGTGCTCACCGGTGAATTGTTCGGCACGGAAGGGCCGCAGGGGCCGTTGACCCGACTCACCCTCGGCGGAGCGCGCTGGCTGGTCCAATCGGGACCCACCCCGGCGATCTGGACCGTCGCGGACGGCGCGGTGCGCCCGGCCACCACGGCCGAGACCCTCCAGCCCGTTGCAGGCACCGACCTCACGCTCTTCGATCTCCAGATGCCGTTCCTGCACTGGAGCGATTTTGTCTATGAAGGCCTCGCCAAGGTGCGAAGCCGCCCGGCCCACCGTTTTCTGCTTTATCCACCGGCGGATTTTACGGCGGTGCGGCCCGATCTCCGCGCCGTGCGGGTCTGCATCGACACTCAGTTCCAAGCGCTGGTGCAGGTGGAGCAACTCGGGCCGGACGGACAGCCGGTGAAAAGCGTGGCGCTCATCGGCCTGAAGAAGGTGGGCGAACAGTGGCTCGTGAAATCGGTCGACCTGCGCAATCAGCTCACCCGAGACAAGACGCGCCTCACCTTCAAGGCCGTGGCGCTGGACCTGGTGTTGCCCGCTGACACTTTTTCTCCGGAACAACTGACGCATCCAGCCCCGGCGTTCCCGCGCGAGAAAATCACCGGGCTGTAAGGCTATGACAGGCCACGCCCCAAGGGCTGGCTTGCCTTCGGAAACAGCGGCCCCTTATTTCGAACCCGCATGAGCACACCGCATCCGCTGTCCGTCTGGGCCCGCAACGTCTCGCCGTCGCCGACCCTCGCGATCGACGCCAAGGCCAAGGCCATGCTCGCGGCCGGTGAGGATGTGTGCAGCTTTGCCGCGGGCGAACCGGATTTCGACACGCCCCAGTTTATCAAGGATGCCGCCATCGCCGCACTCCAAGGCGGCAAAACCAAGTATGCGCCGACACCGGGCATCGAGCCGCTGCGGCAGGCCATCGCCGACCGCTACGCCGCCGAATACGGCTACCACATCGCCCCGTCCCAGGTGGTCGTGTCCCCCGGTGGCAAGTATTCCTGCTACCTCGCAATTCTCTCGACCTGCAACCCCGGCGACGAGGTCATCGTGCCGGCGCCGTATTGGGTCAGCTATCCCGAGATGGTGAAGCTTTCCGGCGCCACGCCGCGATCTGTGCTGTGCGACGACAAGGCCGGTTTCAAGCTCACCCCGGTTCTGCTGGAGGCGGCCATCACTCCAAAGACGAAACTGCTCATTCTCAATTCGCCCTCAAATCCGACCGGAGCCATTTACACCCGCGCCGAGCTCGTTGCGTTGGCCGACGTCTGCCTGAAGCATAATCTCTACGTGCTGGCCGACGAGATGTATGAGCACCTGATCTACGACGGCAACCAGCCGGTGAATTTCGCCATGCTCGGCGCCGAGGTGGAGAAGCGGACCATCACCGTCGCCGGGTTTTCCAAGACCTACTCGATGACCGGCTGGCGGCTGGGCACTCTCGTCGCGCCGGCCCCCATCGCCAAGGCCTGCGCGGAACTGCAAAGCCAGATGTCGTCCAACGCCACCACCTTCGCCCAATACGGCGCGCTCGCGGCCTTGAAGGAAAAGGCGAAGGCCGCAGCCGCCTTGCAGGAGATGAAGACCGCCTTCGACCGGCGGCGGAAACACCTCCACGCCGAGCTGAACAAGATTCCCGGCATCACCTGTCTGCTCGCGGGCGGCGCCTTCTACCTTTTCCCCAACATCTCCAGCTTCGGGCTCAAGGATGTCGAGTTCTGCGCCCGGCTGCTGGAGCAGGAAAAAGTCGCCGCGGTGCCGGGTTCGGCCTTCGGCGCCGAGGGTTATCTGCGGCTCAGTTACGCCGCCTCCGATGAGATTATCGCGAAGGGATTGACACGGCTCACGCGGTTTTGCGCCTCACTTCGAAAGTAAGCTGACCGGCGAATCGGGCAGTCGGCGCCCGCCCAAGACGAAACTCAGTTTTTCCCGAGGGTCGCGAGCACGAGATCCTTGAACTTAGGCCCGTCGGCCTGAATGCAAAATCGGACGTTGGGCGGTGGTGTGGGCACGCGGGTGTAGATGTTGTCGCCGTAGACGAGCAGGCCCCGCAGCGAGTCGCTTTGCAGCTCCACGTGCATGTAGAACGGCATGAAGCGCAACCCGATGGCGGGGTCGATCAGCGTGGCAATCGTGATCGGATCAGGATTAGTCGAACCGTTGGTGCCGCGATTGGCCTTTTCAAAGGTGCGGCGAAGGTCGTTGGACTCGATGAAGAATCGGCTGCGGGCCGTGTTGAACCCGGCAATGTGCTCGAAGTCTGCATCGCCCAGCTGCGAGTCATTGCGAAAAACATCGGTTCCGACGAGCGTGAGTGGTGCACCCGAGGTCAGGACCGCATGGGCGGCCTCGGGATCGACCATCATGTTGTATCCCGGGGCCGTGCCGGGCACAGCGTAGCGGCCGCCGAGGAAGATAATGCCCTTCACCTTGTGCGCGACCCCAGGATCCCGGAGGATGGCCATGGCGACATTGGTCAAGGCGCCGAGCGCCGCGATGGTGATCTCGCCCGGCGACTGGTTGACCAGTCTGATGATGGCATCAACCGCGTGTTCCGGATCGATCTTTTGGGCGACCCCGGGCACTTGCACCCGGCCGAGCCCGTATTTGCCATGGATGAACGTTGCGACCGGATAGGGGCGGTTGAGCAACGAATGAGTCATGCCCGCGTGCACGGGCACCTGTCCGGACTTGCCGGCAAGTTCCACGATGTAGAGCGCGTTCTTCACTTGCTGCGCGTAATCCGGGCCGAGATTGCCCGGGCTTACGGTCACCGCTTCAACTTTCAGGCTCGGGGCGTCGAGGGCCATGAGCATGGCGAGTGCATCGTCATTGCCCGGGTCCACATCCAGGATAACCCGCTGGACAGCGGGGTGGGGCGCCGGGGTCGGCTCCGCCCGGGCGGGCATAGCCAGATACAGCAAAAGCACCCCACCGATCGCGGCCCGTCCCCATCGGCGACAGTCACAGCTGGGGTCCGGTTTCATGCTCAGTTAGCAGCGTGGAATCCCGTATCTCTGGACCAAATCCTGCTGGTGCAGGGCTGGTTACTGCCGGAACGGAATCAACGCCCGCAGGCGCGGGTCCCGCAGGTAGAGGCCGCCCCAGAGCACGACGCCAAAAATAAACTGAACGACAAACGCGTCGCCCACGCGGAGATGCGTTTGGATCGCCCCGCCGAGATAACCGGTGAGCAGGATGGCGCCAATAATCGAGGTGCGCGGAATCAGATAGACAACGGTGCACGTGAGCTCGAGGAGGCCGAGGCCGAGAGCATGGCTGACGGGAACGCCCATGTGGGCGAAGCCCTCGTCGAGTTGGGGCGGGTGGACGATCTTCATGGCGGCGCTGAAGAGAAACAGCAGGGCGGGCAGGATGCTCATGATCCAGCCGATGATAATGATTTTTTTCGAGGGCATGGTGGTGGGGGCCATCGGCGGTGTGGGTTGGGTTTGAACGGTGCACCGTTGGCCGAGTGCGTCCAGTGATCCGGCTCAACGTAGGATAGCAGTGGTTTTTTGCAACCCTCTGGTGATGACGGTAGTGGGGTCTTTTGAATCGGGTCTGGAAACAAGCATAACTTTCCTTGGGTTGTGCGGCATGAACCGCGTTGAACTTATCAAATCGTTGGTGGGCAGAAAGGTGTCTGGCGTGCCCAAGGGGGCGGGCCTGAGCCGGGCAGCGGACGGCCTGGGGCCGGCCATCCCGCGCAAACCCTACCGGGAGCGCTTGGGTGTTGTGCCGTTCCGTAGTGACGGGCTGTTGGACGAGGACTCGGTGGCCGCCAAGCGGCCGGGTTGGGCGAAGAAAGGCAGCCTTAAAACAGGCGCTACTTTTAAGGAGTCTGAGCGTCATCAGGCTCATCACCTGACGAGGATTGCGGAGAGACTGAAAAGGGGTTGGCATTAGGGTTTAAGCCTATGGATGTGCTTCACTTCTCCTGCGATTTCGGAGGCGGCATTAGCTGCTCCCTTTCCGTCAATGTTACGGAGTTCAAGCGAACCAAGGATTTTGGAAAGGCGCAGGATATAAAGTGGTCGCAAAAGCCAACTGCGGCGATCCTGCCTGTTTACAACGAGTGGATGAAAACCGTTTTGTGTCAGGTGGCCGATGCCGTCGAGGGCAAGATATTGTATGCGCTTCCCGGGATTAAGGGGAAAGGCACGGTTGAGGTTTGGATATACGAGCCTCGCGGCAAGTATTACCCCGCGGACTGTAAGGACCGGATGAAGAAGACAGTCAAAAATCTCAGACAGAACCCCGAAGCGCAAATGGCTGTTCCCGGGGAAAAGGATTCGCGTTCCGTGCTTTTTGAAATGGGCCTGCTCGAACGATTTCAAGAAAGCGGATTTCCCGGAAAGGAGGTTCAATTCGTTGTCAGTGATGCGCTCTCTTCTCATTTTATGATAGCGATGAGGTTTAGCGGATTCCCTGAAATGAAGGACAACGGCATGGCCTTGCACTTCTTGCCAAGATCGGAGGCAAAGGACTTAGACGCCATCAAGGGCGGTATCTGGGGAAAGAAGCCCGAATACGATAGAGACGGAGTAAGAATGGTGGTGCATTGATTCACGCGCTCTTCTCCTTCTTCGGTTCCCAGTCCAGCAGGGCCACAATCTCCTCAACGTCCCAAACGTGTTGAGCCACGCCCGCCGCCATAGCCGGCGTGACGCGCAAGGTCTGATGCACCCGCGCAAAGTTATAGTGGATGAAATGCAGGTTTATCGCCGCTTCGTGATTCTGAAACCGCTTTGAGAAACCATTGGTCAGGCGGGTAAACCGCCGCATACCCATTCGCATTGTCAGGTTGGCCCGCTCAACATGGCTTGTGCTGATGTGAAACGGGTCAGGCTCGCCGTTAATGACGGTCTTGGTAACGTCCGTGCAGCGGAGGGGGCTGTAACGGGCCTCGATCCGGTGTCCCTCCAAGGGGCTGCCATAAACCTTCACCGCAATGGCATAGTCCACTTCATCCCCGAAAGCCTCATGGACCGCCGAACGATAGCCCCGGTGCCCGTCCGTGGTTAGCTGAACGCGGTTGGCGAGGCGCGAGGCCAGGTCTTCCATGAACATCACCCCGTCAGCGTATTCGCGCAGGCCAACGTGCCATGCAACCATCAGCTTTGTGTCCGCGTCAATGGCCGTCCATGTCCACACATCGCCCCGGCCCTGTTTCTTCTCGTCGGGCTGTAAGTGCTGCTCCTTGCAGCCCACGAAAGACCAAATCTCATCGCATTGGATACGCTGACATTTGAGACCCCGCAGGGTGGCGTCCTGATAGGCCCGCGAAGCATCGCCAATCTGGCACAGGAGCTTGGCAATTGCCTTCTTGGTGTGGCCTGTCAGGCGTTCGGTTGCGCGTATGCTATTCCCTTCGACAAGGCATCGGATGATCTGGGAACGCTCGGCGGTGTTAAGCTGGTTCATGGATTCGGTTGGACGATCTTTGGTGAGAGTTTGGAAGCGAAAGAGGACTGGAAACTTTCGGCCGGTTTCGATGGTTGTTATCTCGTTGGCTCTGTGGGCATCGGGTTACGCTCAATCACAGCCACCACCCCCAAGTAGCAGGAAAGAAAAGCAGCCAGAGACGCAAAACCCCGAGGAGGCCAAGAAGCAGGCCGAGTCGGTGAAGCCAAATATCCCGCCTGCCCCAATCGCGGTTAGGCTCATCGATCCGCCTATGATAAAGGTAAGCCCCGCAGAAGGACAGAAGGAGTCCCACGGCAATGCCTCTGAGAAAGCCACTGCCATCATCGCGGCGCTGGCGCTGGCCGTCGCGGTCGGGCAATTGCTCTATTTCCGCAAGCAGCTCAAAAACATGGACGCCACGCTCAAGGCCACGGAGAATTCCGTTAAGGCCATTCAGGCGAGCGACGAGCAGCAGTTGCGAGCTTACGTCTCCATGGAACTGAACTGGGATAAGGTCATCCTGGGCGAGAGTTTTAGATTCAGTTTCTTCCTCACGAACCATGGACGCACTCCAGCGAAGGAAATTGGCTACCGGGCGATTGCGGAATGCATTCCAGTTCCCAAAAGCAATCTTCCCGACCTGCCGGTCATTGAAGGTCCATGGAATCAAAAGCGCATGACCCTTTTTCCTGATACCAGCCCCCAGAGAACCAGCGAGATGAACTGCAATATGGGAGGCGTGTTTAGCCGTGATCAGATTGCCAGCGTCTTGGCGCAAATGACTCATGGATTTAGAATCGGCATCGAGGTCAAATACCTCGATGTTTTCGGGGCTGAGCACATCACGCAGGAGTTTTTCCTCTATTCGGCACGGAGCGTGATAATCATACCCGGCGGGAGCCGAATCACGTAGCAGGGAGCACCTCAAGCCATGCCTAAATTCAGAATCATCAAGCGAGACGCTCCCGACTGCTTTCTTTGGATTATGCCCAACGATGAGCGAGTGTGGGCTACGGAAGATGAGTTCAGCGGCTTCTGTGAAAACATGCCCATGGGCATCACCATCAAACGTGGCGACGGCGCAATTTACCCAATCAAGGGCCGTGAGCTTGTCGAAAAATCCACGCGGGATTTCACGGCTGATTTCGCCGCCGATTACGTCTCCAAGTTTGACGAAGGGAAACTCGTAATCGCCCCGGGCAGCAAGACCGCAGAGGAAGAGAAGCGATCCGAAAAGAAAATGAACATACTTTACGCGGTCGGGCTTCTTTGGATTGGCGCGGCAATTGGAAGCTGGCTCACTTCCCGCTGATCTTGGCCACCAAATCAAAAGCAGCCTGATTAGGGTCGCGCCTAGGCTTCCGCTTTTTGGCGGCAGGCTTGCGCTTAGGCTGCGGTTTCTTGGGCACGCATGAAGTTCATGCGCCGGGCTTTGGCTCGCAAGGCTCATTGCGCCTCCTTTGGGCCAAAAGACCCCACTACCGTGATGACTCCCGCAATCCATGAACCATGAGCAAAATTCCACCGTGTGGCTGATCACCGGTTGTTCCAGCGGCCCGGGCCGGGCGCGTGTTCGCCCACGGCCACCGCGCGCCAGCCGGCCTCCCTGGCCGAACTGGCTGCCTTGCATCCCGAGCGCTGCCGCCGCCTGGCCCTGGCCGCAGCGCGGCGATCCTGAACTGGTGGGGCCCAAACCAAACCGGCCCCTCCGATTGGGAGGAGCCGGCGCGTTGAAGACCGAAAGTCCCGGGACGAGATCAGTTCCAATAGCCTTCGTAGAAACGGTAGGAGCTGCCCTGTTGCTCCCAGCGCGGGGCGACCCAGACGGAATTGGAGCTCGGGGGCATTTCCCAGTGGCCGGTCATCCACTCGTAGCGCTCGTTACGCCAGGTCCAGTAACCGGCGACCCAGGCGTGCTGGGACGACGGACGGGCCAGCACCACCTCCTGCTGGACGGCGGGCGGGGCCTGAGTCACGACGACGGTGCTCACCACGGGTGTGGCGGTCGTCACGGATCCATGCTGCCCCATGATCACTGCAGGAGTGGTCGTGGTGGTTGTCGTGATGACCGACTGAGTGGCGGGCGGTGGGGGCGGCGGGGCCGAGACGACATGCGAGTCCGGCTCGGAGGCGCAGCCGGCGAATCCAAGGACGAGGCCGACGGCGAAACAGGGAATGGACCAGCTGGCGATCTGGCCGCTGACCGGCAAGGAAGGGGAATGTGTAATGTTTTCGTTCATGAGTGCGAAGAATAGCGGCATGGCGGGGGTGATGCTATGGGGTCTAGTAGGCAGGCAAATTCATTGCGTGGTGCTGGCCTTGACCTTGGCGCAGGCGTTCTGGGCGCGCACCCAGGCCTGGCCGACCCTTTCCTTGTCCTGGGCCCAGCTTTCGGAGGTTGCCTTGCCGATGATTTCACCGGTGCCGGTGAGATACGCGCGGGCGTTGCCGAGCTCCTTCATCGCAAAATCCCAGTCCTTGGTATTGGCATCGTCCTTCATGGCGGCCCGCTGGGCCACCAAGCCGCTGGTCTGCTCATCGATCCGGGCCTGCAGCCGCTTGAAGCCGGCAAAAAACGCAACGCGGTCGCCGTAGGCGAGGTCCTTGATTTCGCTCCAGCGCGCGGCATCGGCGTCGGGGGTCTCTGCCGCCGCGACCGGCGTCTCCTTGGCGGGCGGCACGGGCGTGTCGGCGGCCTTGTCCTTCTCGGCGCAGCCAGCGTTGGAGAGGGCGGCCAGGCTGATGGTCATAGCAAGGCAGAAGGGGAATCGGATGGTTTTCATAGGATTGTATGGAGGAAAGGTTTGCCAGGGGCGGGTGTGAATTCAGCGCGCCACGGTGAAGCCGACCTTTATGGTGACCTGCCAGTGCTGCACGCAGCCCTTGGCGATAGTGCCGCGCGTCTCGATCACCTGGAACCAGCCGAGGTTCTTGATGGTCTTGTGTGCGCGCTGGAGGGCCTTGCCCACGGCATCCTCGACCGAGGTGGTTGAGGTGCCTGTGAGTTCGATGAGCTTGTAGACGTGGTCTTTCATGTGCTTCGCGATTGGTTTGGGCGCGTCGCCGGGATGGCGGCAATCGCGGGGATGGGCCGAGGATACACGCAGGGGGCGCCGTCCGCTATGGGTTGAAGGCCTCCCATGGATTTCGACCGGGACAGGACCGTGAACACCTCATAGCGTCCCGGGAGGGTGAAAGGACTATGCTGGCGGCATGAACTCACCGTCCCGACTCACGCTCCTCACCTTTTTGCTTGCCGCGGCCCAAGTGGCACTGGTCACCGTCGGCTGTCAGGCATCCAATGGCTTCGGCAAGGATATCAAGAAGCTCGGCGACAAGATTCAGGAAAATCCTCCTGAGCGGCACGGGCCGGCTCAGCCGCAGGCTGCCCACCGTCGCGATGGCGATGGCGAAGCGGCTCGCTCAATCCGACGACGCGACCGCCCGTTGGGTGGGGAAGGATGCCTAAAAGCAGCTCAGGGGACCGACGATGCTGGCCCTAAGCCTTTTTCACGAAGCAGGCCCTGAGCGCGAGGGGCATGCCCTCGACTTTGCAGGCGATCTCATGGTCACCTGTCTGCAGGCGGATATTCCTGGCCTTGGTGCCGGCCTTCAGCACCTGCGCGCCGCTGCCGAGCTTAAGGTCTTTGATGAGTGCGACGGTGTCGCCGTCCACGAGCACGTTGCCATTGGCGTCCTTGACGACGCGCGCCGTCTCGGGTGCAGCCTCCTTGGGCCACTCATGGCCGCAGGTGGCGCATTCCCAGTGCCCGGCATGGCCGAGGACATCTTCCAATGAGCAGAGAGGGCAGGGAGACGGCGACATGGTCCGAATCTAAGCGCCGGGAGCACGGAAGCCAGCCGAGTTTGTCATCGGGAATTCGCATTGTATCCTGACCGGGGCGGCCAACGATGCGCCCCCGATGAAGAAAAACTTCCCCCTCCAAGCGCCCGGCAAAGACAACGCCCGGGTGCGCGACAAGATCCGGCACGAGGTCAACAAATACGTCCGCCGCTCACAGCGGAAAGCCCCGCCCGAGGGTTTCGGCATCTGGGAATTCATGTGCAAAGTTGGCGTCAGCGTGGACAACGCCGAGGACAAGGCCATCAAGGAGGTTGGCGGGGCCATCGATGCGGTCGCCCTCACTGGCGCGATGACGGTTTATGTGGAGATAATCGCCGTGCCGGCCCAGCGGAAGTCTTCCGTTTGAGATTTCAGCCGCCGGTGTAGGTGAAGATTGCCTTTGGCGTTGCGACGGGCGGCGGTTCCACCATGGTAGAGGCCATGAAACTACGTTCCCTCGGGTTGGCCACCGCCATGGTGGTAGGTGGTATGAGCAGCCTCTTGGCGGCGGAGGCGGATGTCACCGCCCTCAAGGCCGAAATCACCAAAAACCATGACCGCGCGGTGACCCGGTTGCAGGAGTGGATCCGCCGGCCCTCGATCGCGGCGGAGAACCGCGGATTCCCCGAGGGGGCGGATCACATGATGGCGTTGCTGAAGGAAGTCGGTTTTCAACACGTCGAGCGCATCGACACTACGGGCAAGCCGGGGGTGTTCGCGACGCTTGACGCCGGTGCGCCGAAGACCATCGGCATCTACTTCATGTATGACGTGAAGCAGTTCGATCCGGCGGAATGGAAAGTTGCTCCGCCGCTTGAGGCGAAGATTGTCGAGCGGGATGGCGTGGGCAAAGTCATCATCGGTCGCGGCGCCACGAATCAAAAAGGACCGCAGTCGGCGTTTCTGGCCGCGCTCGATGCCTTCCGCACTGCCGGCCGGAAGCTGCCGGTCAATCTCGTGCTCGTGGCCGAGGGCGAGGAGGAGATCGGTTCACCCAACATCCGGCAGATTGTCTATCAGCCGCACGTGCAAGCCGCACTCGCCCAAACCATCGGCGTCGTTCTTCCGATGGGCACGCAGGGCATCGACGGCAGTGTGACCGTCAACCTCGGGGCCAAGGGGGTGATTGAGGTCGAGCTGACCTCCGATGCCTTGACCTGGGGCCGCGGCCCGATGCGCGACACCCATTCCTCGTTCAAGGCCATGGTTGACAGCCCGCTCTGGCACCTCGTGCAGGGGTTGAGCACGCTCGTCACGCCTGATGGCAACACCCCGCTGATCGACGGCATCTTTGAAAACGTGCGGCCGCTGACCGAGGAGGAAAAGGTGCAGATTGCCAACGCGGCTAAAAAACTCACCCAACGCCAATACCAGGTCGCCTCCGGCGCGACCAAGTGGATCGACGACCTGCCGTTCCAGGCCGCCTTGGAGCGGTTGACCTCGCAGCCGACGGTGAACATCGAGGGTATCTATGGCGGCTATACCGGCCCGGGCGGGAAGACCATCCTGCCGCATCGCGCTTCGGCTAAACTCGACCTCCGGCTCGTGCCGAATCAGACGGCCGAGGAAGTGTTGGGCAAACTCAAGGCCCACCTCGTAAAGCACGGTTACGGCGATCTCGCGGTGAATTTCACCGGCGGCTACAATCCGACCGCCACCTCTTCCGAAGCGGCCATCATCAAGGCGCAGGTGGCCGTGTTGAAACGCAGCGGCGTCGATCCTGTCCTCTGGCCGCGGCTCGCCGGGTCCTATCCCGGGTTCGTCTTCACCGAACCGCCGCTGAGCCTCGCCGCCGGGCATTTCGGTCTCGGGCACGGCGGCGGCGCCCACGCCCCGGATGAATATTTCGTCATCGAGTCCAGCAACTCGAAGGTGAGCGGCTTTGACGGCGCCACGGCGTCCTACGTCGAATACCTCTACGAACTGGCCAAGTAGGGTGACGTCCGGCTGACGCCCCCATGAACACGTCGCTCGATAACTTTCTGCACCGCGTGCCGGTCATGGCCGGCCTGGATGACAAGGCGATCGGGTTTTTGTCCCAGCTGGCCAAGGAGGAGGCCTACGCTCCCGGCGCCGTGATCATCGGGGAAGGGGAGCCGGGCAACCGGATGTTTTTCCTCAGTGCGGGTAATGTCGCGGTGGTCAAGGGCCACGGCGGACCCCAGCCGATCAACCTGGCCCGCTTCGGGCCGGGCGAATTCTTTGGCGAGATGAGTCTGGTCGAGAGTGTCGTCCGCTCCGCGAGTGTGGTCGCGGAGGATGCGGTGACAGCCTACACGCTGAAAGGCCTGGATTTCCACCGCCTCTACCAGCACCTGCCCATGCAATACGGCATCGTGATGCTCAACCTCTCGCGCGACCTGGCGCGGCGGCTTCGGGCCCTTGACGAGAAATTCTGGCATGTCTCGCACTAAGCCGCCCTCGGGATAGTGGGCGTGCTTTATTGACCCACGACAAAAAATGGGGGCCACCCCCCCGTGGCATTACAAATCAAGTGGAATGACGACCGGGTGCGCGGGGCGACCACCGCCCTCCTGCTCATCAGTCGTGACCAGTTGTCGCGCGGCAAGAAGAATGATTTGATCCGACACACCCTGGCTGACTATCGCGACGATCCAGAGGGCTACAAAGCCAACAAGACCAATTGGCCGGATGCGCGGGAACTCGGCGCACTGGCGAATCCCTCCCACGTGGCCTATTGCAGGAACCTGCTAGCAGCCGTCGATGCGCTCCTCCGGAAAATGGCGGAGAGCAAGCGCCACTCCAACAGCCTGCTCGAACTCGGCAAATATCTCATCGCCAGCCCAAGGCCGCGGCGAACATGACGCTGAGAAACGGCGGTGAAATTAGGGGCACCCGCAACTTCATGGCGCGCATTGCAGCCCGGCCCCCTGTGGCGGTCAAGCGACGACCCGCACCCGACGGTTACTTCCTGACCGGGGTTTTTTTCAACTGCGCGATATCGGTTTCGGCCTTGGCCAGTCTGGCCTGCAAATCAGCAGCGAGGGTTCTGGCTTCGGCCAGTTGGGCCTGCGTCCCGACCAGGTCGGACCGGGCCTTGTCGGCCTGGGTCTGCGCCACGGCGGTCTGGGCTTGGGCGACTTCCACTTCGCCCTGCCGCTTCAGGGAGGCGACCTTGGCCTCCTCCATCTGGGTTTGGAAGGCGGTGGATCCCGCCCGCGCCTTGTCCAGCTGGGCCTGGAGCAGGTCGGCGCCCAGCTTGGCCTTGTCTTGCGCGGCCTTGAGTTGGAAGATTTCCGCCTTGGTCTCATCCAGCTGCTTTTGCAGCCGGCCCGAGATCGCCTTGGCTTCGTCCAACTGGCCCTGCCTCGCGGCCGCACCCGCCTCAATCTGCTCCGACCGGTTCTTGGTGGCTTGGATGCTTCGGTCGCGATCCATGATCTTGCCCCAGAAAAAACCGAGGAGGAGCAAGAGCACGAGCGAGGTCACCGCGAAGGCTATGCTCCACGGGGAGGCGTCCTTGGGCCGGTCGGCCTCCTCCTCGTCGGAATTGGAAGTGGCGGTGCTTTGGGTCGCACCGTTGGGGCGGACGGGAGCTGACGTCGCGACGGGGGCAGCCGCGGGAGCGGAAGGAATGACCGGAGCGCGGGGTTTTTCTGAACCGGGGGCCGGAGCATCAGGTATCGGCATGGTGAGACGATCCTATTGCAGGCCGGGAGCGGCAGCTATGGGGTCTAACCCGCTCAACGCTGGTCATCTTTCCGGTCGTCCTTGTCGTCTTTCTTGTCCTTCTTCCGGTCGTCCTTGTCGTCTTTCTTGTGCTTCTTGCGGTCGTCCTTGTCGTCCTTCTGGTCGTCATGGCGTTTCCAGTTCCGGGGATAACTGCGGACGACGCTGTCATGGTGCCGCTCGGGCGAGTCGCGGAAGTCCACGCGCACCGAGGGCGCGGCGAGGAGAATGCTGAGCGAGACCCCGCTCGGCTCGGAACGCCGGACCCACTGGCTGCCGTCGCGATAAACGTATTCGTGCCGGTTGCGGCTGTAGTAGACCTCGTAGCCCGGGTAATAATCGTAGTCGTCCTCATAGATCACCACCGTGGCCTGCCCGTGAATAATTGCCCGGTTTTCCGGATACCGGTCGCGCCGGCTGGTGTTGACGGTATCGCAGCCGGTGAACGCCGCCAGGAGAGCCGCGCCGGCCAGGAGGCCGGTCGTGGCGGTGAGGAAGGAGGAGCTTTTCATGGCCCAACCATACGCCCGTCCGGTCGCCACCGCTATGGGGTGTAGGCCTCCAAGTCACCCTTGCGGAAGAGCCGGCCTGAGTCTGCCGCCCTCGGGTCATTCACTCGTAGGAGCAGTTTTCCTCAATCTCCTCGATGGTCGTCAGGCCGAGCAGGACCTTGTTGAGGCCGTCGTAGCGCAACGGACGATAGCCGACCTTGGCGGCCGCGCGGGTGATTTCCTGGACGCTGCGCCGGTCCGAGATCAGCTGGCGGATCTCCTCGGTGACGACCACCAACTCGTGGAAGGCCACGCGTCCATGGAAGCCCGTGTGCCGGCAGTGGGCGCAGCCGCGGCCGCGGTAGAAGGGCACATCCGTGAGTCCCTCCTCGAGGAAATGCCGGAGCAGGACTTCCCGTGGCGGCTGATACGCCTCCTTGCATTTCTCACAGATGCGCGCCGCCAGCCGCTGGGCCAGCACCCCAAGGACGGACGGCGCCACCATGTAGGGCTCCACGCCGATTTCCATCAGCCGGACAATCGCCTGCGGGGCGCTGTTAGTGTGCAGGGTGGCGAAGACGAGGTGCCCGGTGAGGGCGGCCTCGGTCGCGATTTTGGCCGTCTCGGTGTCGCGGATCTCACCGACCAGGATGACATCCGGATCCTGGCGCAGCAGCGCGCGCAGCATGGTGGCGAATGTCAGACCCACGGTGGGATTGATCTGGCTCTGCATCACCCCGGCGACCGGAATTTCCACCGGATCCTCGATGGTGGCGATGTTGATCCGGGGGGTGTTGATCTCGTCGACCGCCGCGTAAAGCGTCGTGGTTTTGCCGGAGCCCGTAGGACCGGTGACAAAAACGATGCCGTTGGGGTTCTTGATCAGGCGCCGGAAGGACTGGAGGATCCGCAGGGACATGAGCATGCCGTCCAGGGTCACCCGGGAATTCCGGACCGCAGAGGACAGCACGCGCACCACGGCCTTTTCCCCGTAGATGATCGGGATGATCGAGAGCCGGAAGTTCATCTTCACCGTGCCCATCGACGCGGAGAAACGGCCGTCCTGGGGGAGCCGGGACTCGGCGATGTTCAGCTCGCTGATAATCTTGAGGCGCGACACCACCGCCCGGTGCAGGTTTTTAGGGAACGTGAGGATGTCGCGCAGTGTGCCGTCCACGCGGAAGCGGATGCGGGAATGTATCTCCTGGGGCTCGATATGGATGTCGGTCGCCCGCTCCCGGAGCGCGAAGTGGATGATCTCGTTCAGCACATGCACCAGTGATTCCGTGCGGGCCAGCTCAGCGATCCGTTCCATGGCCACATCGGGATCGGTGAACAGCGTGTTGTGCCGGAGCAAGGCGATGGATTCGCTGATCGAGCGTTCCGTGGCGTAGATGATGGACATCGCGTCGTCGATCTCGCAAGGCAGGCAGAACACGGGGCTGATGGGCACCCCGGCGATCTGCTCCAGCCGGTGCACCAGCCTGGTGTCCTCGGGGGTCGCCAGGGCCACGGTGAGGACGCCGTCGATCAGGTAGAGCCCGATCGCCCGCGCCTTCCGGGCGATTTCCTGGGGGATCAGCTTCATCGCTCCGACCGTGATGCCGGAGGCGAGCACGTCGACATAGGCGATCCCGAGGTGATCACTCCAGAGGCGGCAGGCGTCCTCCTTGAGCAGCAGCTTCTGGTCGATCAGCTCTTGGAGCAGGTCGAGAGAATTTGCATACTGCGCGGACAGTGCCATGAGCTTGTCCCGGGCGTCGAACCCGGGATGAGCGAGGACCAGCTCGACGAAGCTGCTAGTGGTCGGTGTCGTCGTCACGGCTGGAGAGGTGCTGCTGGAAGAGCAGGTTGATCGCGGCCTGGTCGAGTTTTTCCATGGCGAAGGTCGCCGATGCGCGGTCTCGCTTCACCTCGCTCAGCAGGGTGGGAAGGCAGTAGCGGACATCCGTGAAAGGCGTAGGGGAGTCCGTCCTGGGTTTCGCGGCCGGGTCTGGAGGGGCGTTCATGGTCAATCTGCCTTGAGTGCGCTGGTGCTGCAGCATTCGCCGATGATCCGGCCCAGATGGACAATCATTTCATCGGGCGGGTTGTCCTTGCGCAGGTAGCCCATTGCCCCCAGGTGCAGGCATTCCTCCACGGTCTGCCGGTTGACCAGCGAAGTCAGCATGACCACGCAGCAACGTGGGTCGGCCTGTCGGAGGTTGCGCAGGGTCTGGATCCCGTCGACACGCGGCATGTTGATGTCGAGCAACACCAGGCCGGGCCGCTCGCGCAGGTAGATTTGCAGCGCCTCATCACCGTTGGCCGCCGGGAGCACGGTGGTCGCGCCCAACGACTCGATCATCACGGTGACAAACTTGCGGATGTGCGCCTCGTCATCCACAATCATGACTTTGCTGGCGAGGATCATGAATGGAGGGGGAAGGTGATGCGGAATTCGGCGCCGCCGCCGGGCAGGTTGGAGGCGCCGATGCTGCCGGTGTGCGCCTGCATTATCTTCTGGCAAATCACCAGGCCGAGGCCGGTGCTGGCCTCACCTCCGGTAGGTTGCACCGAGGTGCGGCTGAAGTCCTTGAACAATCGGGCGGTTTCGTTCTCCGGAATGCCAGGTCCCTGGTCGCGCACCGCGATGGAGCAGTGGTCGGGGGTCAATTCCGTGGCGATGGTGATGGTCGACCCCGGAGGCGAGAACTTGATGGCGTTGTCCAGCAGGTTGGCCAGCACCTGCCGGATCTTCGCCGGATCGAGCGCCAGCAACGGCGGGAGCGGGCCGGGCCGCCAGACGATGGTGGTCCCCTTGGCCGCCGCGGTGGCGCTGCCCACCCGGACGGAAGCCGTGACCAGGTCCGCGAGTGAGACGGGGAAGATGGTCAGCTTCAACTGGCCCGCCTCGAGGACGGAGACATCGAGCAGTTCGTTGACCAGGTCGAGCATCGTCATGCTGGCGTCATAGACCGTGTCGAGGAGATCGCGCTGCTTCGGCGTGATCGCCCCGACCGTGCCGATCCGCAGCAGGTTGGTGAGCGCCCGGATGGACACGAGGGGATTACGCAGGTCGTGCGCCGCCATGCAGAGCAGCCGGTTCTTGGCCCGGTCGTCCAAGCGCAGCTGCGCGAGACGCAGCCGGTTCAGAAGGTGCACCCGGATCCGGGCCAGAATCTCCGGCCGGCGAAAGGGTCGGGAAAGGAAATCGACGCCACCGGCCGCCAGTCCTTCCACGACCTCAAGATGGTTGCCGAGAGTGGCGATGAAAATGATCGGAGCCCCGTCACTGCCATGGCCGTTGCGCAGCGCGTGGCAGACTTCATAGACATTCGGGCCCGGCAGATCCACATCCAGCAGGATCAAGTCCGGCCGGTCGTATTGCAGTTGGTCCAGCGCGGCCGCCGCGCTCGACACATCGCCGACCTGGTAGCCTTCCGGGGAAAGGATTTCCCTCAGGTGCTGGATTTTGGACTCGTCCGCGGCGACAATCAGGATTTTCCGGTCCTTGAGCCCGAGCCCGGGATGGCTGGTGTGCGGGTTCATGTGCGGATTTCGCGAGGGTCCGCGCGGCCTCGGCTGCCTGGGCCGGGCCGGTGTCGCCGTGGCGGGGTCGGAAATTTGCTGATTCACACGAAACAGTATGGGGAATCGGGGTCGTGGTCACCATGGGGTGTTTCCTACCGGCGGCGTTTCCGGGGACGGATGGCGTGTTTCGGCTTATTGACCATGTCCGCCGGATGGGCGACAACCCACCATGGCATTAAAGATCAAGTGGAATGACGATCGGGTGCGCGCAGCGACCACGGCCCTGTTGCTCATCGGCCGGGACCGGCTGGCCCGCGGCAAGAAAGATGATTTGATCAGGAGGTCGCTGACCGACTATCGCGCGGACCCGGAGGCCTACAAAACCAACAAGGCCAACTGGCCGGATGCGCGGGAACTCGGCCCGCTGACGAATCCCTCCCACGTGGCCTATTACCGGAACCTGCTGGCGGCCGTCGATGCGCTCCTCCGGAAAATGGCGGAGAACAAGCGCCAGTCCAACAGCCTGCTCGAGCTCGACAACTATCTCGTCGCCAGCCTCGAGAAAGTGCACTGAGAGGACTCGGACCCTAAAGCAAACCACCGATCAACGCGCCGATTTGCAGATCATCCTCCGCCCCGAAACCCTGATGGCGGAGTTGACCATGGCGGTCGATCAGCAGAAGGCTCGGCGTCCCTCGCAATTGATAAAGCCGCATCGTCCGCGGAATACCATCGGCCTCCGGCGAAGGCTCGTCCACGCCCACGGGAAATCCGAGGCGATATTCGTGGAGGAAGACCTGGAGCGCGTCCGGTTTCATCACGTCATGATGCTCGAAAACAGTATGCAGCCCGATGACCGCCACATCTTTTTCGTCGAAGAGCTGGCGCAGGCGTTGCGCCTGGGGCAACCCATGAGACACACAGCCCGGGCAGAGCATCTGGAAGGCGTGCAGGGCTATCACCCGGCCGCGCAGACCGGCGACTGTCAGCGGCGTCGCCGTATTAAACCATTGGGAGACGAACCATTCGGGGGCGAGGGTGGTAGGCTTGGGCATGCGGGACTATTCGCCGTTGTGGGCCAGCGGGCAATGCCAGAGACAAGCCCTAGGCCGACCCCACGGTTGGCTATCGCCCGAGGCAGGAAATGCGCCGCTCGAATCTTGCGGGCCGTATCTCTACGCCAGCGCAGTGCTTGGGATTGACTGTCTCCGGGGATGTTTTTCACTTCCTCCATGGCAGATACCAATACCCCGGTAGCCAAGACCCCTTGGCACCTGTGGCTGGTCGGGGTGCTTTCACTCCTGTGGAATACGATGGGGGCGCTGGATTTCACCATGACCCAGATGAAAAGTGAAGCCTACCTGAAGGCCTTGACGCCCGAACAGCTGGCTTACTTTTCTGGCATCCCGCTCTGGGCCGTGCTCGTCTGGGGTCTTGGCACCTGGGGCAGCTTCCTGGGCTCGGTGTTCCTTTTGCTGCGCCGCCGCTTCGCGGTGCAACTCTTCGGCGCCTCGATCGTGGGCGCCGTATTGACCAACCTCTACAGCTACGGCCTCTCCGACGGTTTGAAGGTCATGCAGAACGGGACGGGCGCTGTGATCTTCAGCGCTGTCATCTTCGCGATCGCCGTGTTGTTGCTGGTCTACGCCCGGGCCATGCGGAAACGCGGCGTGTTGCGGTAAGGCAAATCGCCATCAGGGACCAAATATTACCTGCCAATGAAACCCCGCACCATGCTACTTGCGATCGCTTTGACCCTGCCGGCCGCAGCCGGTTGGGCGGCAGTCAAAGGTCCGGAACCACTCGTGGTCTCCCACGGTGAGCGGATCGAATTGGCCGATTATTTGGTGCCGGGCAAAACCGTCATCTTCGATTTCACCAGCAAGTATTGCGACCCCTGCCAGATGTATGAGGAACCTCTGAAGGTCCTGCATCAAAAGCGGGATGATATTGTCGTGGTCAAGGTCGACATCAACCGCCCGGGAGTGAAGAAGATCGACTGGAAATCACCGGTCGCACAGCAATACCAGATGGGCTCAATTCCGCGGTTCAAGATCTTCGGCCCCGACGGCAGGTTGTTGGCGGCGGACGTTGGGGCGAACAAGCCGGCACGACAGTTGGTCAACCGTTGGTGCGAAGCGCTCGGTTTCTGAGCCGCACTGCCAAATACCCCCAGGTTGTTCGCTCTATGAAACTCAAGGAAGTCATGGCGGCGCTGCAGGCGCTGGGCAGCCCGGCAGTCAAGACCCTCTGGCTGAAGCATGGCGCGAAGGAGCCGTTCTTCGGCGTGAAGATCGGCGACCTGAAGCCTCTGGCCAGGAAACTCAAGGGCGAGCAGGCGCTCGCGCTGGAACTCTATGCCACCGGCAACGGCGACGCGCAATACCTCGCCGGCATGGTGGCCGACGGGGCGAGGATGACGCGGCGGCAGCTGCAGACCTGGGCCGACCAGGCCGCGTGGCGGATGATCGCGGGCACGATCGTGCCGTGGGTGGCGTCGGAGCATCCTGACGGCTTCACCCTGGCAATGGAGTGGATTGACTCAAAGAAAGAGCAGATAGCCATCGCCGGGTGGAATTCACTTGGGGCTTGGGTGACAGTGCATCCCGACGCCAGCCTGCCGCTCAAGGAACTGGGCGCACTGCTCGACCGCGTGGCCAAGACGCTCCCCGGCTCACCCGACCGCATTCGCCAGGCGATGAACTACTTTGTGATCGCCGTCGGCGCCTATGTGGCGCCGCTCGGCGCCAAAGCTATCGCGACGGCTCGAAACGTCGGCCGGGTCGAGGTGGATGTGGGCGACACGGAGTGCAAGATCCCCGACGCCGAGAGCTACATCCTGAAGAGCCGCCGCGGCGCGCCCATCGCCCCCAAACGCAAGACCGTGCGGTGTTGAGTTGACGTTATTTCACCCGCCCAAAGCACCCGTCTATGTCTACGCATACCATCCGTCTCCATCGTGTAATCCGTTCGACGTCCGAGAAACTCTACCGCGCCTTTCTCGAACCCGATGCCCTGGCCAAGTGGATCGCGCCCCACGGCTTCACCTGCAAGGTGCACAGACTTGACGCCAAGGTCGGCGGCTCGTTCCGGATGTCGTTCACGAACTTCGGCACGGGCCACAGCCACAGCTTTGGGGGCAATTACCTCGAACTCGTGCCCCATGAGCGCCTGCGCTATACGGACAAATTCGACGACCCGAACCTGCCCGGCGAAATGACTGTCACGGTGAACCTCAAGACGGTGGTCTGCGGCACTGAGGTGAACATCGAGCAGGCCGGCGTGCCGGCGGTCATTCCGGCCGAGATGTGCTACCTCGGCTGGCAGGAATCGCTCGCCCAGCTTGCGCAGCTCGTTGAACCAGATATCCCCAATTGAGCGGCTGCGGTCGGCCATGATCGCGGCCCGTTCCGGAAGCCGTTATCCACCTAACGGTCGGCCAGGACGCTGGATTTCAGGAATAGGGTGAACTCACCGCGCTGGTCCAAAACTTCGTTGTGGCCGAGGTCGGTGTGGATGAAGGCGTATTGATGGCTCTTCAGGGTGTCGGCGGCGAGGGCGGTTTCCTCGGTGGCGTAGAGCGGCGCTCCGCGCGCGGCCAACCGGGTTTTCAGGCTTTCCGATTCCACTTTCGTGCCGCCGTGGTCGGTGTAGATGTTCAGCAGGCGGCCTTGGGTGCGGTCTGACCAGGCCAGAAAGGAATCGGACTGGCTGTAAAGGGCGTCGAAGAGCCAGACCTCATCGGCGTTCCGGGCGAGACCGCCGCGATCGAGGATGCCGGCGATGACGTGATAGCCGCCACTGTGGCCCGAGAGGATGATGCGACCTAGGGAGCTATCCTTCCGGCTGAATCCCGCGCGGGCGCGCAGCGTGGCAAGCACCTCGTCCATGAAGCGGCGAAACCCGTTGGGGTCCTCCAACCTGCCGCCGAAGGAATCGGGCGCGTTGTGCGGGCCCTCGGGCACGACCAGGATGGCGTTCTTGCCGCTCGCCACCAGTTGCTCGATCAGGTGAAAGTTCGCCAGCGTGCCGGCGACGGTGTTGTTCCAGCCGTGGAAATGGACGATAAAATCGATCCGGTCGGTCTCGCGAAATCCCTGCGGGATGAAGAGCGCCACCGTGCTGTCGGCGTAGTGCTCCGCAGCCGGGTAGAGTTTGCCCTGATAAGTGTGGCCCTCGGCGCGCGCCGAATGAGGGAAAGGCGCGGACGCGAATGATACGACGATCAGGCGGCCTTGCGCAGCATAAGTTTCCTCCAGGCTCGGCGTCATGCCGGCCGCGGCGCGCAGGGCCAGAACCAGTAAAGCCAGTGTCGTTATTCGCGCCATGGGGTAGGTCAGAAACACAGCCGAGGCCCAAGCCAACTGCAAGACCGTGCGCTGTTGACGATGCCCGGCCAGCTCTTGGGGGTCAGTGAGCGCGACCCCGGCTGCCGGTCCATGAAGCGTCGTTCCGCCGCGGCCGCTGATCGGCGAGGTAAACAGCAAAGCATGACCCCGGCTCGGTTCCTGACCCCCGCTCGGCCCTTCGCTGCGGCTCAGATAAGACCCCATAGCGGCGCAGCGGCCGCGCGGTTACTCTGGGCCATCATGCAAACCTCGCCCATGAAATCATTCTCGCTCTCCACCTGGTGTCCCTTCGGCATCATTCCCTCGGCGGCGGAAGCGGCGATGGTCTCGGAGAGCTGCCTCTTTTCGTTGGCGACCCTGGAAGTGGTTTGCTGCCCGGGCACGTCGAGCTTTGCCCTGACCGAATGCGAGCACACCAATGTCTGGCGCTGGGCAATCATCAGCACGGCCGGTCGCGTGCTTGATGACGGTCACGAGCCGACGCAGATCGCCGCGAAGACGCACGCCGAGTCGGCGCTGGGTTTCGTGCGGCGTGAGTGGTTCCGCCCCGCCGCTGAGCGGCGCGGTAAACAGTAAAGCCCAGCATGACCCCCGGCTTGGTTTCTAGCCGGCAGGCAGTTCCAGCACGAGCTTGCCGAGCACGTGGCCATCCTGGGAAAGCCGGTGCATTTCCCGCACCGAGGCATCGTCGAAGGGAAATATCCGGCCCACCCTGGGTCTGACCTCACCGGAGGCCATCATGGCGCCCAGTTCCCCGAGAGCGTGGGCCGAGGGCTTCAGCATGAGCACACGGGCTTTCCGGGCGCTGAAAAGCGCCGTCCAACACTGGCTCCACAGCGTTCCGGCACCCGGCATGGTGTTGAGGTAGATCCCGCGGGGAGCCAGCAGGTGGCGGCACGCGGAGAAGGTGGAGACCGCCGCAAGATCGAGGACGGCGTCGTATTCCTGACCGGGGGCCAGGGGGTTTGCTTTCTGGCGATCGATCACGACATCAGCTCCGAGCCGTCGCACCAGATCGATGCCCTGTCCGCTGCAAACAGCCGTCACCTGCGCGCCGAGGCGCTTGGCCATCGGGATGGCAAAGACCCCGAGACCGCCGGAGGCGCCGATCAACAGCACGCGTGAGCCCCGGCCGACCTGGCAGTGGCGCAACGACTGCAGGGCGGACATCCCTGCGCAGGGCGCCGCCGCCGCCTCGGCAAACGACAGCCCGGCCGGCTTGAGGACCACTTGGGACGCCAAAGCGCAACACTTCTCCGCAAAGGTGCCGCTGCCGGCGGCGAACGGCTTGAGCTCTCCGAAGATCTCGTCGCCCGGCTTCAGCCCGACGACCTCCAGTCCGCAGGATTCGACGACGCCGGAAAAATCAAATCCCGTGCGCTTGGGGAATCTTTTTCCGGCGAGCAAGTTTATGGTGCCGGCCCGGATCTTCCAATCCAGTGGGTTCAACGATGCCGCCCGCACCCGCGCCACCAGTTCGCCCCGTCCTGCCACCGGATCCGCCACGTCGGATATCCGCAAGACGTCCGGCCCGCCGAATTGAGTGTAAGTGACCGCCCTCATGTCCGCCTATTGAGGGGCAAGCGCGGGAAGAAGCGACTGTGGACTTTCCCGGCTTCCGGCCCGGCAGAACTGCAGGCAAGCACCTTGCCGCGCGGTCCGGCGGGCTGAGATCGATAATGTCACATCAACTTCCGCCACATACCCCCTATCTGCGGTGCGTCCCAGTGCGGCCGGTCCGGGCGGAGTGGTTCCGCCCGGAACGCTGCTCGGCGAGGTAAACAGTAAAGCATGACCCCGGCTCGGCCTATCACACCACGGCGTTGATGCCCCCGGATTTCGCGGCCAGTTTCACGAGCCCCATCGCGGCGTCGAGCTTCAGGTCCTCAAGTTTCTTGAAGTTGATGCAACTGCGGCCGGTCTTCACGTTGCCGAGCTTCGCGGCATTCCGCTCGACGAGGTAGCCGCCTTCGCCGCCGACACAGAGGTGGAGGGCGAAGCCGGTTTTTCCCGCGGCGAGTCCGATGACGAACCAGTCGCCCTCGCGACCGCTGGCGGATTTGTAGTGATACTTGCCGTAGGCGATGAGGGGCCCTCCCATGCCGGACATGATGAACGGCGCGAGCTTCGGCACGGCTTTGCGGATGGCCTTGTGCAAGGTGGTCATCGTGACACGGCGATCGGCGGGGAGGGCGGCGAGGAATTCGGCGACGGTGGGGAGTGGCTTGGGCATGCGGCGAGGCTGGGCGCCCGAGGTTCCGCCGGCAAACCTGAATCAGCGGCGCGCAAGCACGGCGTGTCATGGAGGAGTGGCTCCCTCCGGCTGCTGATCGGCAAGGGGACTGATAGACTTGAAATCTGATCGCTCAGCCTGGCTAACCCACGCCCAAGGTCTGACACGCTGTATTGGAGCGGCAACCTGAGCGGCGCGATGCGGTCAGCATAGGATATGAAATGGCATAGCCGATGGAGTTTTGGAATGTTGGGTGCGGCCTTGGCGGGTGCTGCGCCGCCCCAACAGGATCCGCCGGCTGCGCCGGAGATTTCGGTCGATGCGCTTTACGAGACCGGGAAGGAGCTCTTCGACACGCTGGCTTCGGACGAAGTGAAGGAGCAGTATGAGTTTCCGGACCGGGCGCAATGGGACGCCTTCGTGAGCCGCCTGCAGGTCGCCTTGGACGGCAATGATCCGGCCGCGCTCGCGGAATATGAACCCGAGGCGCGGGCCGTCCTGGCGAGCCTCCGTCTGGTTCCGGGCAGCGAGGAATATCTGGACTGGCTGGAGGAACGTCTGGACTACATTGAAGCGACCAAGGAGATGGTGCGGCAACCACCGCCCAAGCAACCCCCGGTTGGGTCCGGCCAGTTCATTCCGAACTACGATCTGTGGGTGAGCCGCATCCGGACGCGGGTGCGCCCGCCCCAGGCGGATAAATTTGTCACCCAGCTGCAACCCGTGTTTGCGGCCGCCGGCGTGCCCGGCTCGCTCGTGTGGCTGGCTGAGATCGAATCGGGTTTCAATCCGACCGCCCGCAGTCCGGCCGGGGCCCGCGGCTTGTTTCAATTGATGCCCGCCACGGCGCGGGAACTGGGCTTGCGGACAACCCTGCCGGATGAGCGCACGGATCCGACCAAATCCGCGCAGGCCGCCGCCCGCATGTTGCGCGGGCTGCATGCGAGGTTTGGCGACTGGCCCCTGGCCCTCGCAGCCTACAACGCCGGGCCCGGACGGGTGCAACGCACCCTCGACCAGCAGCAGACCCGGACCTTCGCCGGGATCGCGGATGCCCTGCCACTCGAAACCCGCCTGTATGTGCCGAAAGTTCTGGCGGTGCTGCACGTGCGGGCCGGGGTCTCGCTGGCGGGCCCCGCCCGCCCCTGACTCACTGTCCGAGGATTTAGGGCAAGCCCAACCTGACTCCCTAGTTTGGTCCGAAAATGCGCGGAAGTGGGGTGGATTGCGCATATAATTTCCCGGGCCCACCTTGTAGGATCAAGTTCAATGAAGGAAAATATCCCGATCGCGAAGTCCGGACCCGAGAAAAGCGTGGTCGTGGCCAACCCTGTCATGGAGACGGTCGCCGTGCTGACGCCGAAAGCCGAGGCAAAAGCGGCAAACAAGCTGCCCCGGGCCGAACAGCTGAACAAATTCGAAAAAAACCTGGAAGCGCATGATGGCGGCAACCAGCCGGCTTGAGCGCGGGCCAACCGCGCCGCGGGAAATAGGAAGCCGTCAGATCCAATCACCCATGGCCATCGCCGATCTCGCCTATCAGCACGCCTTGGACCGGCTCGCCGCGGTGGGCTTCGAAGCCATGTCGGAACGTGAACGCGACCTCGCGGCGCTTTGGCACCTGGAAGCCGGGGTGACCAATGGCAGATTTGCGGATTACTATTCCGGGCCCGCGGGGGATCTGGCCTTCTATGCTCCGGAAGCCCTCGCCCGGCTGGGTGCGGCCGGAAAGGCTGCCGTCGTCCGCGAGGCCAACGCCCTCCTGGGCAGCGCCGGCCCTCCGCGCGACCAGCAGGAACGCCGGGCCGCGCTCAAGACGCTGAGCGCCCAGGCCCTCGCCACGATTGACGATCTGGAGGAGCGCTACTGCCAGGATCCCGTCGACGTTGACGAACTGGTGGAGCGTTCGTTGGGCCAGCGAGAGTGAACCCGGCGTGGTCTGGTCCCGCCGGTTATTTCCCCCAGAGCGTGACTTTGTTGCCGTCGGGATCGTGGAAGTGCGCGAATTTCCCGAACGGGTCGCTATCGGTCGATTCGGGCGTGAGTCCCTTCGCCTTCGCCGCCGCCAGGCTCTCCTCGTAATTATCGACGCGAAATACGATGGCGACGCTCGCGGACGATTGCTTGGGCGCGTCGGCCTTTTTGCGATGGATGGCAAAGGACATCGTCCCGGCGGCGGTCTCGATCTTGGCGAAATACATCCCCTGAATTGCCTTGGTCTCGATGCCCAGCCGCGCATACCAGTCGGCCAGAACCTTCGCCTCCTGGCAGGGCTCGATCGAGATCGCGCCGACATACAGGATTTTCGTCACCGGAGGCGATTCGGCCCAGGCCATTGCCGTAACGAAGAAAAGGGAGATCAGTAGAGTCCTCCTGGTAGCGAGGAGGGCGGCGGGGAATTCGGCGACAGTGGGGAGGGTTTTGGACATGCGGCGAGGCTGGGCGCCCGAGGCTCCGCGGGCAAACCTGAATCAGTTACGCGCGGATTCGACCTGTGCGACGGCTACCCCAAGCCCCAAGGCCTGACCCTCTGGATCGGCTTGACCCTCTGGCTCGGCTCTCTGGATCGGCTCCTTCAGGGGAATTCTGATTTAACGTGGTTGGCGAAAATTTGCAGTTGGCGGCGGCCAAGGTCTTCCTGCTCGTTTTTGGCGTAGGCGACGATGAGAAGAATGATGTGTTGGGAGTTGACGTGATAGTAGATGACCCGGGCAAGTAGAAGGGGGGAGTCGCGATTATCAATCATGGCGCGGTTGCGCCAAATAAAGCCCATAAAGTGGCGCAATATCGGAAGATGCGCCACATGATGGGTTTTATGTGGCGCATTAATGAGTTTTGCGCCACTTAAGGATCGTGCCCAAGATCATCCCGGAAACAGACATCGCGCCGATTCTTGAAGCGGCGGCAGAAATGGAAGGCGCGTTCTCCCTGGAGGACGTTCATTCTCGCTTGGCCCCAAAGATCCCTCGTCGCACGCTGCAACGGAGGCTAGCCCTTCTGGTGAAGCGGGGACGCTTGCATCCACAAGGCGAGCGGGGCGGGCGGCGCTATCGCCTGGATGTGCCGGCTTCCGCCCCGACGGCAATCGCTCAGCAGCAAAGCGGCGATGATGACGCCATCCCGCTTTCGCTTGAGGCAAAGGAAATCCGGCGTAGCGTGACCCGGGCAATCGCGGCGCGGCGGCCGGTCGGCTATCGAACAGCGTTCCTGGGGAAATACCGGCCGAACATCTCGGCTTATCTGTCGCCCGCGCATTTGCGCAAGTTGTCCGATCTGGGGCGAGTGGAAGACACATCGCAGCCAGCCGGCACCTATTTTTGCAGTATCATGGATCGTCTGCTCATTGACCTGTCGTGGAATTCGAGCCGGCTGGAAGGAAACACCTACTCGTTGTTGGAAACCGAGCGGCTGCTGGCACTGGGTGAAGGGGCCGAGGGCAAAGACGCCAAGGACGCCCAGATGATCCTGAACCACAAGGCGGCGATTGAACTGCTGGCGGGGCAGGCCGATGAGATCGGCTTCAACCGCTACACCTTGTGCAACCTGCACGCCTTGCTCGCTGACAACCTGCTGCCGGATCCACAGGCGGGCGGGCGCCTGCGCGGAAAGCCGGTCGGAATCAGCGGAAGTGTCTATCATCCGCCCGAGGTGGCACAGGTGATAGAAGAGCAATTCCAGCTGTTGCTCGGAAAAGCTGATGCGATCACTAACGCCTACGAGCAGGCGTTCTTCAGCATGGTTCACCTGCCGTATCTGCAGCCGTTTGAAGATGTGAACAAGCGCGTCTCGCGTCTGGCGGCGAACATCCCGTTGGTTCGCCGGAACCTGTGCCCGCTGTCATTCGTGGACGTGCCGCAGGCCGATTACGTGAACGGCCTGCTTGGAGTGTATGAATTGAACCGCGTCGAATACCTGCGGGATGTGTTTCTGTGGGCCTACGCGCGCTCCTGCGCCCGCTATTCAGCCGTCCGCCAGTCGCTCGGAGAGCCAGATCAGTTCCGGCTGAAATATCGGGCTAAAATCGGGGAGTTGGTGTCCGGGGTCGTGCGCAGCCTAAAATCCAAGCCAATGTCAGCCAAGTGGATCGCCCAAAAGGCTGGCACCATCCAGCCGGTCGAGGACCGGGCGCGATTGGTTGAAGCGGTGGAAGCTGAACTGAGCGGTCTCCACGAAGGCAACATCGCCCGGTATCGCCTGAGACCGTCAGAATATCACGCCTGGCGCACCGGTTGGCGCTAAGCCATCGTAGCATACCTGAGCGCGCAACGCAGCCTGGCCGGTTCTAGGACTGACAGTGCCGCAGAGCCGCCTTGGATTCGAGCCAGGATCGGCCTTCGCCAAGGCTTCCGACTACACACCTTGAGCTTCGACGGACAAGTCGGCCCGACAAGTGGACGACTAGATAGTCGCCAGAATCGCATTGAGCGTAGAACTAGGCCGCAATGCCGCCGACGCGAGCTTATCGTCAGGTTGGTAGTATCCGCCCACATCGCACGGCTTGCCCTGAACACTCAGCAACTCTTGGACGATCTGCTTCTCGGCAGCGGTGAGTTTCTCGGCGATCGGTTTAAACAAGGCCTGAAGCGCGAGGTCTGAGGTTTGAGCGGCTAGAGCCTGCGCCCAGTAGAGACAGAGGTAGAAGTGGGAGCCACGATTATCAATCTTGCCGAGCTTGCGGCCGGGGGACTTGTCGTGCTCGAGGAACTTGCCGTTGGCCTGGTCGAGCGTGTCAGCGAGGACTTTCGCTTTCGCGTGTTTCTGGGTGATCGCGAGGTGCTCGAAGCTGGCGGCGAGAGCGAAGAACTCGCCGAGGCTGTCCCAGCGCAGGTAGTTCTCCTGGAGAAACTGCTCGACGTGCTTCGGGGCGGAGCCGCCGGCACCGGTCTCGAACAGGCCGCCGCCGTTCATCAGCGGGACGATCGAGAGCATCTTGGCGCTGGTGCCGACCTCGAGGATCGGGAAGAGGTCGGTGAGGTAATCGCGGAGAACGTTGCCCGTAACGGAAATCGTGTCCTGCCCGGCCTTGAGGCGCACGAGCGTGGCGAGGCAGGCGTCGGCGGGCGGGAGAATCTTGATATCGAGTCCGGCGGTGTCGTGCTGGGCGAGATAGGTCTTCACCCTCGCGATGATCTGGGCGTCGTGGGCGCGCTTCTCGTCGAGCCAGAAGATGGCCGGTGTATTGCTGAGGCGGGCGCGGTTGACCGCCAACTTAACCCAATCTTGCACGGGGGCGTCCTTGGTCTGACAGGCGCGCCAGATGTCGCCGGCGAGCACCGAGTGCTCGAGCAAGACATGGCCGGGAGCTTGCCCGCCTTCGCCAGGCTTCGGCGAGGTGTTGCCCTCGATAGTAACGACTCGAATGAGTCCGTTACCTGGGGCAACAAAAGTCTTGTTGTGCGAGCCGTATTCCTCGGCGGCCTGGGCCATGAGGCCGACGTTGGGGACGGAGCCCATGGTCTTCGGGTCGAAGGCGCCGTGCTTTTTGCAGAAGTCGATCGTGGTCGCGTAGACGCCGGCGTAGCAGCTGTCGGGGATGACGCAGAGGGTGTCCTGGCCCTTGCCGGCGGCGTTCCACATCTGCCCGGAGGTGCGGATCATCGCGGGCATCGAGGCGTCGACGATGACGTCGCTCGGGACGTGGAGGTTGGTGATGCCCTTGTCGGAGTTGACCATGGCGACGCCCGGGCGGGCGGCGAAGACGGCGGCGATGTCGGCCTCGATCGCGGCCTTCTCGGCGGCGGGGAGGGTCTGGATCTTCTCGACGAGGTCGCCGAAGCCGTTGTTCAGGTCGACGCCGAGCTTGGCGAGCGTGGCGGCGTGCTTGGTGAAGAGGTCCTTGAAGAACACGCGGACGCAGAGGCCGAACATAATGGGGTCGGAGACCTTCATCATCGTGGCCTTGAGGTGGAGCGAGAAGAGGACACCGTCCTTCTTGGCCTTGGCGATCTGCTGGGCGAAGAACGCGCCAAGGGCGTTCTTGCTCATGAACGTGGCGTCGAGAATCTCGCCGGCCTTCAACACCAGTTTGTCTTTCAGGATAACGGTGGGTTTTTGAGTCGGCACTCCTTCGACAAGCTCAGGGCTTGGCAGAAATTCAATCCGAACTGTAGCGGGTTTATCGAGCGTGATGGACAGTTCGTTGCTGCGGAAATCGTCGTGACCCATCGTGGAGACGGAGGTCTTGGAGTCGGGCGACCACGCGCCCATGGAGTGCGGGTGGGCGCGGGCGTAGTCCTTGACGGCCTTGGGGGCGCGGCGGTCGGAGTTGCCCTCGCGGAGGACGGGGTTGACGGCGGAGCCCATGACCTTGGCATAGCGGGCCTTGGCGTCCTTCTCGGCGTCGGTCTTCGGGACCTCGGGGAGGTCCGGCACGGCGTAACCATGGGCCTGTAATTCCGCGATGGCCTCCTTGAGCTGCGGGACGGAGGCGGAGATGTTGGGGAGCTTGATGATGTTGGCCTCGGCCTTGAGGGTCAGAGCACCCAGCTCGGCAAGGTGGTCGGCGACCTTCTGGTGGGCGGGCAGCTTGTCGGCGAAGGCGGCGAGGATGCGGGCGGCGACAGAGATGTCGCGCGTCTCGACGTTGATGCCCGCGTGCTTGGTGAAGGCCTGCACGATCGGCAGGAGGGAATAGGTGGCGAGGGCCGGGGCCTCGTCGGTTTTGGTGTAGATGATGATCGGATTCGAAGACATGAGGATGGTTTTTGTATGAAAGGGTGAGTGAGTGTGCAATCTTGGTGCACTGTTGCGGCCTGCTGGCCGCCCGGTGTCTGTCCTCAGTTCTCGCCAAGCCGAAACAGAGGCAGATAGATGATGGTGGGGGACAAGGGAAAGGAGCGAGTAGTGAGTAGCGGGTAGCGAGTAGACAGGCAGAGTCAGGTCCGGTCAAAAGCAATGTATCGCCCGGCCGGACGTTGCAGCCGGCCTAATCAGGCACTGAAGCCAGATCGGCATCTGGGCGTAACCCGCTACTGAGTCAGCGGACGCGACGGTGCCGGTCGGTCCAGGCCGCCCAAGCAATCAGCAGAACTCCGCCGAGCAAGCCCACGAGGGCGACCGCCTGAGCGCTGGGTGGCGGCGGACCGAACAGGTTGCCGACATAAGCGGCGGCAATGACGATCACGAGCAGCCAGAAGAAGTAGCGACCGATCCAATCCTGCGATTTGGTGTAGCGGAGATAGCCGATGAGACAGACAACGAAAAATCCACTCTCGATAATCAAGGTGCCGGGAATGGAATGCCAGAGCCCGAGTCCGTGCAACGAACCACCCGGGATGAGAGGCAGGTCGGGCCGGTGGGTGATCCAGTCGAGCACCCAGTGGCTGCCGGCCAGCACCGGGATCATGATGGCCCCGGCGTAGTATTTGGTCCGCACCTTGTAGACAGCCCCGACGATCAATCCCGTGAGGAGCACCATGAGCAAGCTGTGCGACCAGGGGTAGGAGACAAAGTTGAGGGGCGTGAACGCGGTGTCGCCCGGTCGAATCTCCACCCGCTCGACGCCCGCGAGCACCAGCACGGGCCAGATGATGTCGGGCAGCAGGGCGGCGGCGAACAGCGTGCCGAGCGAGGCTCGGGGTGCCGCGCGTTTGGCGACGAGGGCAACCGCCAGGTGGCCGATGAACATGACGGCAGGTTACGTCCGCTTTGCCTTAAATTCCAAGCCCGAATGCTCGTCCTGCCATGAGGCGACGTCGCCGCGCGCCGCCCCAGGCGCGGTGGCGCTGCAAGCAGCGCGGATCAGTTGATGTTCTCGCCGCGCTTCAACTTCTCGATGTTGGTGGCGACGGCGGTGGCGTTCACCGCATCACCGGCGGGCACCTGCTTCTGGGCCTTGAGGAGGGCCTCGAGGGCGGCCTTGTAGTCACCCACGGCACTGTAGCCGCGAGCGAGACCGTAGTTGACGGGCCACACATCGGGGTAGCGTTGGGCGTTGTATTTGAAGACCTCTAGTGCCTTGGGGAACTGTTTCGCGCCGAGGAGACGACGGCCGTATTGGTGGATCTGGACGGCGGAGCCGAGGGGGAGGGCCTGATCCATGACGACGGTGGCTTCGTCGGCGCGACCAAGTTTATTCAGCACCGCGGCTTTCTGGGAGAGGGTGCTGAAGTCAGCCTGGCCGTTGGAGCGGGGATCGATCGCGCGGTTGGCCCATTCGAGGGCGAGGTTCAGGTCGAGGTTGTTTTGGACGAGGTAATTAGAGGCATTTGTGTAGGCGCGGTCGTCAAAGCCCTGACCGGAGGTCAGCTCACGTTTGAGGCTGGCCACGACAATGGCGTCGGTGTCGACCGTGAGGGCGAGCGGGATGCGCTTCTTTTCCCAGTGCAGGGCCAGAGTGGCACCGGTCTTTGTGACCTCACTGAACTCGTAAGCGAGCTGCTCCTGGTGCGGGGCGTCTTCCCACTTGGTTTGGACGCGGAGGGCATCGTCGGCCGGGTCGTAGAAGAAGCTGCCCCATTGCGCCGTGTTGCGAGAGAAGATCGCGGTAATGTCACCCGACTCGGCGAGGATTATATGGAGACTGTAGGCACCCGCCGCCAGGGGCTGGCCGGCGACTTTGACGTCGTGGGCGAAGGTGACCACCGTGCTCAGGTCGGCCCCGGCACGCCACGGCGCGGTCTTGTTGGTGCCGAAGCCTAGATCGGCCAGGCCGTAGGGGACGAGCTTGCCCCAGATTTCGCGTTTGTTGACGCTGGGCCGTCCGTAATCGACGGACACCTTGGTGATGCCGACCACTTGCGAGACACTGGCCCGTGGGCTCAGGTTGGGCAGGGTGAGGGTCTGGGCCAACGTAACACTCGCGAGGGCGAGGAACAACAGGGGATGCGTTAGTTTCATGAGGGGATGAGGTTTGCGACCGAAGCGGTGAAACCAGCAAAACCCGAACAGGAGGATGGTCGACACCAGAGCGACGAAACACCGAAAAAATGCGGGGAATATGCATCCCCGGGGCATTTGATAAACCCGTCATGTCCAAGCATCACCCCTTCCTTGCTCTCCAAAGTAGCCACGAGCGTGAGCGAGTGGAGTCTCGTCCACTCGCTCACGCTCGTGGCTACACCTCAACCAAACCGGAGCCGTTCGACTCCGCTCACGGCCGGCGACCAGCTCCGGTGGATCGGACCCAGCGCAAATGAAGCGGAGTGCGGGTCGAGCAGTAGGGTGATCCAGTCCCTCGGCTACTCGTCGAGGATCTGGTCGGTGGGAATGACGAGCTTCTTCCTGTGCGCCCGCTTGGCCTTTTGGACCCATTTGCCGGAGCGGATAATGCACATGGAGCAATAATCTTTCCGTGCGAGTCAAGCCGCCTAGGCTCGGCGCTACATGGCGGCGCGATCCATTGTCATTGTCGGGGCGGGGGCCTTTGGACTGGCCGCGGCGCTGGAACTAGGCGGCCGCGGCTGGCGGGTGACGGTGCTCGATCAGGGCGCCGTGCCCCATCCCGACGCGGCGTCGACCGATATCAGCAAGGTGGTGCGGATGGATTACGGCACCGATGAGCTTTACACCGATATGGCCCGGCGCGCCATCGCCGGCTGGGAAGCCTGGAACGCGCAGGGGGAGCGGTCGCTGTTTCATCGCGACGGTTTCCTGATCCTGACCCGGGAGCCGGACATGCCCGCGGGCGGATTCGAGCAGACCTCGTTCACCCTGCAGACGAAGCGCGGAATACCGTTGCAGCGCATCCGGCGCACTGAGCTCGCCAAGCGGTTTCCCGCGTGGAACGCGGCACACTACGGCGACGGGTATTTCAATCCCATGGCCGGCTGGGTGGAGAGCGGAGCGGTGGTGACCATGCTGGCGCGACGCTGCCGGCAACAGGGGGTCAGCGTGCAGGAGCGGGCACCATTCGCCGGATTCCTCGAGCGTGGATCCGCCGTCTGCGGCGTCCGGGACAAGCAGGACGGCGAGCACCGGGCGGACTGCGTTCTGCTGGCCGTGGGGGCGTGGACGCCGTTTATCCTGCCCGAGTTGAAGCCGCTGTTGCGCACCACCGGCCACGCCGTGCTGCATTTCCAGCCCCCGGACCCGCGGCCGTTTTCCGCCCCTCACTTTCCCGTCTGGGCCGCCGACATCGCCCAGACCGGCCGCTATGGGTTTCCGGCCAATGCGGACAACATCGTCAAGATCGCCAAGCACGACGCCGGGGTCGAAATCCACGACCCGGCGCAACCCCGCACCGTGACGGAGGACGACATCGCCGACGGCCGGCAGTTTCTCCACGAAAGCCTGCCAGCACTGGCCGATGCGCCGCTGGTCGGAACCCGGCAATGCTGGTATGGCGACAGCACTGACGGGGATTTCCTGATCGATCACCACCCGGGGCGGCCGGGATTGGTGGTGGCCGGGGGCGACAGCGGACACGGCTTCAAGTTCGTGCCGATCCTCGGAGCGTTGCTGGCTGATGTCATCGAACGGAAGCCCCACCCCGGGGCGGAGCGATTCCGGTGGCGTGGTCCGCGCAAAGGGCGCGAAGAGTCGCGGCACAGCTGACCAGAACGCCACCGGGGAGTGACACGCCAAGCGCGTTAGAGGCAACGCGCTCCACCTGTTTATTTCTTCGGCTTCTCGTCGAGGATCTCGTCGGTCGGATTGACGAGCTTGTCCTTGTGCGCCTGCTCGACCTGCCTGGCCTTCTGGACGGCCTTGCCATAATTGGTGGCGGGCTTTTGGTCGAGCGAAAGGGCGGGGGGCGGCGAAGCCTTTGGCGCAGGGGCAGGTTTGGGAGCCGGAGCGGCGGGCTTGGCTGGCGCGACCGGAGCGGGAGCGGGCGGTTCCTCTGCGACCTCTTCCTGGGTCTCCTCGCCTTCGGGCAGCACGTAGTCGGTGTCGGCGGAGGGGATCTTGCCCTGGGAGGTGCGGTATTTCACCAGGAGCATTTTGCCCTCCCGGCCGAGCACCTCGAGCTTGGTGCCCTTGACAAGGGCGAAGGAACTGGAGCCCACCTGGATGGCGGAACGCTTGACGGTCGTGACCGTCGGCAAGGGTTCGGTTTTTTCGGCCGGGGCAGCCGGGAAGGCCGTAAGCGGGAGCGCTAAAACAAGGAGGGCGAGCAGGCGGGTTTTCATGGCGGGTGGGAAGCGCCGGCCATTGCAACCAGCAGGGAGGCCCGGCGCAATCCCGCATTGGGGGTGCTGCGTGCTTTGACAGCGGACACTCCCGGACATTATGGTTCACCCCAGATGACCGATTCACTCTCCATCGTGTGCCCGCACTGTGGCGAGACTTTCTCCCTCGCACTGGACGCAAGCGAAGGCAGTTCCGCGTTCACCGTGGATTGCGAGGTTTGCTGCCGTCCGATGACAGTTACGGTGCGTATCACCGACGAGGGTGAACTTGAGGGCGTGGAAGTGGCGGAGGAATAGTCCCGTGTCGCTTGCAAGCGGACTCCGTTTACGCACTTTCGCACCCGATGAAACCCAATATCACGCTGGCCGAAACGACGGCCCCCAACGGCGCCCGTCTGACCTTGGTGGAGCATGATGGCAGTTACTGCATCCGGGTGAACGGACAACAGTTGATGCATTCGTCCGTGTCGGCGTCCGAGATCAAACTGGGGGCCCTGGGCTGCGAGCGACACGCCCGGCAGAACACCGGCACGCGCGTGCTGATCGGTGGACTGGGACTGGGCTTCACCCTGAAGAGTGTGCTGACGGCCATCGGCGGCAATGCCGTCGTGGAGGTGGCCGAATTGTTTCCCGAGATCGTCGCCTGGAATCGCACCCACCTGGCCGGGCTCAACGGGCATTGCCTGGCCGACCGCCGCGTCCGGGTGCGGGAGGAAGACGTGCGAACCATCATCCGCCGGGGCGCCAAGGCTCCTTATGATGTGATCGTGCTCGACATCGACAACGGCACCACCGCAATGGTTAAAACGGAGAACAACGAGCTCTACAGCGAGCGGGGCCTGCAGCAGATCGCCCTGGCCCTGAAACCCGGTGGCCGGGCGGCCATCTGGTCAGCCTGTTCCGACGCAGTCATCGAGCGCCGGCTGGCGAAGGCCGGCTTTCAGGTGACAGCGGTGCCGGCCAAACTGCATGACACCGCCAAGCGTTTCACCTACATGATCTATGTGGCGGACAAGCCGGTGACCTGGCTTTTGGCGAAGCAATAAGACCGATAGGAAAGACGGTCCTCTTGCAGAGCATTGTAGATGCGCGAACCTTTGATGCCGGCGAAATCCCGGCCGAGGGAGTGGAGGAATTGCGGCAGGTGGTGCACGAGCAGGTCCTGGGACCGCGGGGAATTCCGGTCCATGCCGCGGAGCACCTCGGCGTTGATGACCCGGGATTGCCGCGGTTGGAGCGGCGCGCGGGCGAGGGCGTGCTCCCAGTCGGCCAGGCCTTCGTTGAAACGGAAGTCGGCGTAGAGAAACTGTCCGCCGGGTTTCAGGACGCGGGCGACCTCGGCGAGGAAGCGGGAAAAGTCCGGATAGCAGTGGGAGGCCTCGACATTAAGGACGACGTCGAAGGTGGCGGCGGGGAAGGGCAGGTTTTCGGCGTCGCCCGGCACGAAGTCCAACCCGGCGATTTGGTGGCGCTGCTGGCAGAAACGAATGCCCGTGGGGTTCAGGTCGAGGCCGGTGTAGCGCGCCGGTTGCAGCGTGCGCGTGAGCCAGGAGGCGCCGCCGCCGTGGCCGCAGCTGATCTCAAGGACTGTTTTGCCGCGCAAATCGGTCTGCGTGGCGACATGGTGGTAGAGCTGGATGCAGGCGCGGTTGGGTTCGTCGGCCGGGTTGAGCGGCAAGCCGACGGGCGGCTCGGTCTCAAAGGCGTAATTCAGAAACAACACCTCCTCGCGATTCAGGCGACGGGTGAGGAAGGGATACCACAGCTTCCAAATGGCTTTGCGCAAAAAGCCGACGGAGAAGAGCGGGTCGATGAGGGACATCGGAAGTGATCAGTGAAAGTGAGAGGGAAAGTAGCGGGAAAGTTTCTCAAAATCGACCGGCGCCCCATTCACGGTCACTCTCCGCCGGCGTTTGGCCGGCTTCACGGCAGCTTCGCCTGGATGAGCTTGCTGGCGGCACCAAAGTCAATGAGCGCCGCCTCGGGGCGCTGCTTGAGGGCGCCGATGACCTTGCCCATTTCCTTTTTCGAGGTGGCCCCGGTGGCGGCGATGACTTCGGCGATGAGCGCCTCCAGTTTCGCGGCGTCGAGGCCCTTGGGCAGGTATTTCTCCAAGATGGAGATCTCGGCGTTGTTGGCGGCGACGAGGTCGGCGCGGCCGCCTTTTTCGAATTCGGTGCGGGCGTCGGTGAGATTCTTCACGGCCTTGCGGAAAGTGGCGATGACGAGAGGCTCCTCGATCGGCTTGCTGGCGTCCATGGCGGCGCGCTGGATGGCCGCGTCCATGGTGCGGAGCGCCGTGGCGGTGGCGGTGTCACGGGCCTTCATGGCGGTGATGATGTCGGCGCGGAGGGTTTCGTAGGTGGTGGGCATGGGAGAAGCAGAGGACAGAGAACAGAGGACGGAAAACAGATAGTTAACAGCCAATTCCGTCAGGCAACGGAGGCGACGTGAAATTCACTGCGCTGGCCCCCGAGATCAAGGTGCAGGGTGTCGCCTTGTTTCCGGCCCATGAGCTGGCGGCCGAGGGGGGATTGCGGTGTGATGACGAGCACCGGGTCACCGTCGGACAGAATTTCTGTGCCACCGGCCCGGGGCCCGATGAAGTAGTGGCTGCGACTCCGGCCATCCAACCGCACGAGTGCGCCCAGGCTGATGGGCTCGCCGGGCGCAAAATCGCGGAGCGCGAGGGCTTGAAACTGGGTCAAGGCCAGCGCGGTCTCCTCGGCGGCCTTGGACTGGCCGTGGGCAAGGTAGGAGGCCTCAAGGCCGCGCGTGTCGTATTTGTCCTCGGCCTTGTTCTCCTCGTCCGTGGCCTCGGCGTGGGTGGCGAGGGCGGCGTTGGTCAGGAGTTCCAGTTCGGACTGGAGTTGCCGCACGATGGCGTCGCGAAGAGCTTGCTTGGGCATGGGCGGGTCAGCGGGTCTGCTCGTCACCGTAAATGGCGACGAAGGCGGGCTGGTGGGAGAGCCGGGCGGCGCGATACATGCCCGGAGAATTGAATTCCATCGCGATGTTGCCCTGGGCATCGAGGGCGATGACGCCGCCGTCGCCTCCGAGCTGCCCAACCTTGGCGATGGTAGCGGCGGCGGCGGCCCGGACAGGAGTGCCGCGGTATTCCATCTGGGCGGCGATGTCGCGGGCGACGCCGACCCGGATGAAGTATTCGCCCCAACCGGTGGCGCTCACGGCGCAGGTGGCGTTGCTGGCGTAGGTGCCGGCACCGATGATCGGGGCGTCCCCGACGCGGCCGAATTTCTTGTTGGTCATCCCCCCGGTGGAAGTGCCGGCGGCGAGATTGCCGGTCCGGTCGAGCGCCACGCAGCCGACGGTGCCCCAGCGGAGGGAGCGGGTGAAATAATCCCCGGGCAGGGCGGCGGTGCGCTCCTTGCCGTTTTTCTCCTTCTCCTGCGCCTTCTTGAGCTGTTGCTGGCGCCAGTCGGTCTGGAAATATTCGTTGGGCACCATCTCATAGCCGAGCGACCGGGCGAATTTCTCCGCACCGTCGCCGACCATCATGACGTGCTCGGATTTGAGCATGACATCGCGCGCGAGGTTGATGGGGTTCCTGATGTGGTGGACGCCGGCCACGGCGCCGGCGGCTTGGGTGCGGCCGTCCATGATGGAGGCGTCGAGCTCGCAGATGCCATCGGCGTTGAACACGGCGCCCTTGCCGGCGTTGAAGAGCGGGGAGTCCTCCATGACGTTGATGGCGGCCGTGACCGCATCCAGCGAGGTGCCGCCTTTTTCCAGGACCGTGTAGCCGGCGTTCAGTGCCTCGGCCAGCCGGGCGCGATATTCGGCTTCACGCTCGGGGCTCAGAGCCGCGCGCTCGATGACCCCGGCGCCGCCATGGATGACGAGGCCGTAGGGGCGATCGGCCGCTGCGGCGGCGAGAGAGGCGAGGGGAAGGAGGATCAGGAAGGATTTCATGGCGGTATTCATTTGGAGAGACCCAGGGCGGAGAGGAAAAACGCGAAGTTGCGGGCGACATCGTTGAGGGCGTCGTAGCGGCCGGCGGCGCCGCCGTGGCCTGCACCCATGGTGGCGTGGAGCAGCGTGGCGTTGCGGCCGGCGTCGAGCGTGCGGATCTTCGCGAGGTATTTCGTGCCCTCCCAATACGGCACCTGGCTGTCGTTGTAGGAGACATTGACGAGCAGGTGGGGATAGGCGGCGGGCTTGAGATTGTCGTAAGGACTGTAGGCGCGCATCCAGGCATACTCGGTCTTGTTGTTGGGGTTGCCCCACTCGATGTATTCCTCGGTGGTGAGCGGAAGGGTGGCATCGAGCATCGTGTTGAGGACGTCAACGAAGGGCACCTGGACAATCGCCGCGTGGAAGAGGTCGGGGCGCTGATTGACCACGGCGCCCATCAACAGGCCGCCCGCGCTGCCGCCGGAAGTGACCAACTGCTTCGGCGTGGTCCAACCCTGGTCCACCAGCCATTGGGCGCAGTCCACGAAGTCGTTGAACGTATTCATCTTCTTTTCCATGCGGCCGGCCTCACGCCACTCCTCGCCCAATTCGCCGCCGCCCCGGATGTGGGCGATGACGTAGATCAGACCACGGTCAAGCAGGCTGACCCGGCTGGAACTGAACGACACCGGCATGCTGACACCGTAGGAGCCATAGCCGTAAAGCCAGAGCGGCTGCGGCTTCGTGCGGTCGAGGTCCACGCGGTAGACGATGGACAACGGCACCTGCGTGCCATCGCGCGCGGTGGCCCAGAGGCGCTCGGATTTGTAGTTCTTCGGCTCAAAACCGCCAAGCACTTCGGTCTGATTGATGAGGGTGCGTTCGTCGCTCTGCAAGTTGGTGGCATACACCGTGGGCGGACGAACGAGCGACTGGTATTTGAAGCGAAATTCCGTGGCGGCGAACTCCCAATTCTTGTCCGCCGCGACTTCGTAGGTGGACTCGGGCATCTGCAGACGCCGCGACTTGCCGGTGGCAAAGTCAAACACGCGCAGATGCGGCAGTCCGTTCTCGCGTTCCGTCACGACCAGAAAACCGGCGAACAGGTCGAATTCGTCGAGCTTGATGGCCGGGTTGTGCGGGATGAGGTCGGTCAGTTCGGCAGGCTGGGCGACCGGGGCGGAGACGACTTTGTAGTTCTTGGCCCCGTCGCGGTTGGTGACGTAATAAAACCGGCCGGCGCGATGACCGGCGGAGTATTTCACGTTTTCCGTCCGGCCGAGCAGACTGCGCAGCGCGGTGCCGGTGGCGCCGGCCGGAAGTGCGAAGACTTCGGTCGTGAGCTTGCTCTCGGTGTGGCAGAAGATGAATTGGCCGTCGCGGGACTTCTGGACCGCGAGGTTGTAGAGTTCGTCCTTGTCCTCGTAGAGGAGCTCGTGCCGGCCGGTGCTGAGCGTCCAGCGGTGGAACCGGTCCGAGCGCTTCGAGACATCGTTTTCGGTGCCGTAGTAGAGCACGTCGTGGCCGGCGCCCCACTCCAGACTGGAGACCTTGCCGATCTGCTGGGGCACGAGTGCCTTGGTGGCGAGATCCATGACAAAGACCTCATATTGGCGGTAGCCGGTCCAGTCGATGGAGTAGGCCAGGCGGGCACCGTCGGCGCTGACCCGGAATTGACCGACGGCAATGTAGGTCTGGGTGCCGATCATCCGGTTGAGATCGAGCAGGATTTCCTCGGCGGCGCCGGGGGCGGCGCTTTTGCGGCAATGGATCGGATACTGCCGGTCCTTCTCGGTGCGGGTGTAGTAAAGGTAACCCAGAAACGGCACGGGCGCGGACGAATCATCCTCCTTGATCCGGCCGACCATCTCCCGGTAGAGCGCGGCACGCAGTTCCTTTTCCGGGGCGAGGACCGCCTCGGTGTAAGCGTTCTCCTGCTCCAGGTAATTTACGACCTCGGGCGCGCTTTTCTCGCGGAGCCAGAAGTAATCGTCGATCCGTTTGTCCTCGTGGACCGTGACGTCCTTGGGTTTCTTGGCGGCGACGGGGGGTTTGGGGTTGGTCAGGTCAAAGGCCTGGGCGGAAAGGGTCAGGGCGCACATGAGGGCGATGAGTCGGAGCATGGGTGGATTCAGAGTTTGGCGAAGAGTTCGTCCATCGTGCAATCTAGACCCGGCAGATGCGGATCCGTCAGGGGATGATGATGGGCGAGGATATCGGTAAGAGTGAAGCCGTATTCGCCCAGGCTGTAGATCTCCACATTCAAGTAGCGGGGATCAACCATCCAGAGCCGGGACAGCCGGAGGTCCGACCAAAGCTGCTTCTTGACGACGGTATCGAGGTGATGATCCCCGGGGAAGAGCACCTCGGTGACGAGATAAATCCGGGCGACTCCGGTCAGGCCCGGTGCGGTGCGGACCAGCGTGAGATCAGGCCGCAGGATGCAGTCGTCAGCCAGTTGCAAACTGGCGCGGGGCGGCAGGAGCTCCAGGCCACTGGCGGGCGGCAGGGTCCGGGCCACCAGCGCATGGAGACGGCCCAGGAGGGTCTCGTGCGCCAGGGAGGGGGCGCGGCGGCTGACGTTTTCACCTTGGATAATTTCCTCGTAGGCTTCGGTCATGCGTGGTCGCTCAAGGGCTGCGAGGTCGCGGTGCGGTGAAAACCAACCGGTTGGCCAGCTCCGTGAGCCGGGTCGTCAGCTGGGCATTCTCCTTTTCCGGGGTGGATTCGTAAGTGCTGCGCTGCGTGGCCCGCTCGGCCAGCTCGGTGCTGAGAGCATAGACATGCCGGTTGCGGACGAAAAGCAGGGTGCCGCGCTTGGCCGTGACCGGAGGGGGTGGAGTCGTCCCCAGCTGGCTCGGCGGCAGCTCAAAATGGGAGCCGCCGGGCAGCACCGCATAAGTGATGAGGGCGCCATCCAGGAGTTCGGGGACATAACGGGCGCTTTCAATGGCGGAGCCGGGAAACCGGCGCGCAAAATCCGCGAGCACAAAGTCGGTGAAGAAATACAACAGATATTCGCGCCGACCGCGGGTATCGAGTTCCCAGCGCTGGAGCGCGTCCTGGGGAAAGCAGGCGACGCTGATGAGGGTGTTGTAGCGGTCGGTGAAGGTGACGACGTTTTCGGTGTCAGTGATGGTCCCACCCAGTTCGCGCAACACCGGCAGCGGCAGGCTGAACTCGCCGGTGGCCGACACGTAACTGTCACCGGCCACTTTCCCGGCGAGCGGCCGGTCTTGGGCCGGCGCCCCGGCGGTCAGCAGCGAGCCGGCGGCAATGAGCAAGGACAGGCGGAGCATGGGGTGGGAGGAGGCTAGTTACCGGCCGGTGATTTTCAAGCCGGTGGTGGTCAGACCGTGAGCCGCCGCCAGAGTGCCACGGGGATCTGCTCCGGGCGCGTCTGCGGGCCGAGTCCGGCCGCCTGCAGCTGCGCGAGCCACGCCGCCCCGCCGTCGGGCAGCTTGCCGCGCAGCAAGCCGCCAATCTGCTTCCGCCGTTGCTGGAAACACGCGCGGATGACCGCCTTGACGGCCGGCGGAAAAACAAAGGGCGCCGCCAAGCGGGTGAGGTGGAGCAAATACGACTCGATATCCGGGGGCGGGAAAAAACAGGAGCCGTCGACCTTGTGACCGGGGGCGACGGCATAGGCGGACTGGATAAAGATCGAGATCGCGCCGAAGGTCTTGGATCCCGGCTGCGCCACATAGCGCTGCGCGGCCTCCTGCTGGAGCATGAGCACCATGCGCTCGGGCAAGGGGCCGGCGAGGACGCCGTCGAGCCAGGGCGTGGCGATGGCATAGGGCAGGTTGGCGACGATCTTGAACGCGAGTGAGCGCTCCGGCGGCAAGCCGGCCAGGGGATGCTCGACCCCGTCGCCTTCCCGCAGATGAAAGCGCGGCTCCGAACCGAGGGTTTCGGTGAGGTGGGCGTGGAGATTGCGGTCTTTCTCAATCGCCCAGACCTCGGCGCCGGCCGCGAGCAGAGCCGCCGTCAGCGTGCCGAGGCCCGGGCCGATTTCGACGACGGTGTCGCCGGGGCCGACGTCGCCCAGCTCGAGCGACTTGCGGACGATGTTGCCATCAACGAGGAAATTCTGCCCGAGGAAGCGCTTGGGCTCGTGGCCGAGCCGGGCGAGCAGTTCTCGCGTGGTCTTGGGCGTGAGCGGAAGGCTCATACCGCGTGGAAACTGCGGATGACGGCAGAGGGGTCGTCGGCCCGCATGAGAGACTCGCCGACGAGCACGGCGTGGGCCCCGGCCGCCTTGACGCGCGCGGCATCGGTGGCGGTAGCGATGCCGCTCTCGCTCACGGCCACGACGTTTTTAGGCAACAAGGGAAGAAGACGTTCGGACAGACCGAGGTCGGTCTTGAAGAGGCCGAGGTCGCGGTTGTTCACGCCGATAATCTTGGCGCCATGCCCGACGGCGCGGGTCAGATCTTTCTCGGTGTGGATTTCGAACAGCGCATCGAGGCCGGCGGAAGTGGTGGCGGCATGGAGCGCCGCGATTTCTTCGTCGGTCAGCGCGCGCACGATGATCAGGATGGCGCTGGCCCCGGCCTCGCGCGCCTGCAACACCTGCACGGGATGCACCATAAAATCCTTGCGGAGGCAGGGAACGGGATTCGACGGGCTCAACCCAGGGGCGGAGGGCTGGGCGGCAAAATCCGCGGTCACTTCCTGCAGGTCGGAGAGCGCGCCGCCGAAGTATTTCGCGTCGGTCAGAATCGAAAGCGCACTGGCGCCCGCTGCCCGGTAGCGCTGTGCTTGGGCCCGAGCGGAGACGGTTTCGTTAATGGCACCGGCCGAAGGGGAACGGCGCTTGATCTCGGCGATGACGGCCAATTTCCCATCGGACCGCTGCAGCGCCGGCAGGAACGCCGGCGGGCGCGGCAGGGCGCGGTTGAGCGCCGCGAGTTCCTCGGCGAAGACCGGCCGCAGCAGCGGGGCGATTTCCCGGCGCTTGTGAGCCATGATTTCGGTCAGCTTGTCCATGCAGATGATGCTGCCCGACAGGATTGGCCAAGGCCGGGGCAATTCAACACAAGTTTCTTGTTAATGCGCGGAATCCCGGCTGATGTTTCCCGCATGAGTGCCATTGACGAATTGCGCCTGACCATGGCGAGGCTCCGCGCCCCCGACGGCTGTCCGTGGGATCGCGAGCAGACCCACCAGACCCTGGCCCGCTGCCTGATCGACGAGTGCAGCGAACTACTGGACACCATCGACCGGAACGATCTCCCGCACATGCGCGAGGAACTCGGCGATGTGTTGATTCAGGTGGTGTTCCACGCCCAGCTCGCGGCGGAGCGGGGGGATTTCACCTTCGACGACGTGGCCCGGGAGATCAACGAGAAGCTCATCCGCCGCCACCCGCACGTCTTCGGCGACGGCCGCGCCGACAATTCCGCCCAGGTCATCGAGGTCTGGGAGAAAGTGAAGGCCACCGAGAAGGCCGCCGCCGGGAAGACCGAGCCGGCTTTGTTCAAGAAACTGCCCCCGCGCCTCCCGGCGCTGATGTTTGCCGAGGAAGTCGCCAAGCGCATCGCGAAAGACCATCTGCCGCTCGAAGGCGTGGTCCAGGCGGCCAACGGGAACGGGGATTTCAGCGAGGCGGCAGCCGGTCAGGCGCTCTACGCACTTGTGGCGGCGTGCCGCCGGCGCGGCATTGATCCGGAAGCGGCCCTGCGCAAGGAATGCGATCGCGTGATGAAAGATGTTGAAACCCGCGTCCAGCAAGCCCGGGCCTGAGCCGCTGCCCGCGGACATCGCGGCGCAATGGCTGCAGCCTTTCCTCGACCATTTGCGCAAGGAGCGGCGCTATTCCGTCTACACCGCGCGGAACTACGGCCAGGCCTTTCGGGATTTTTTCAACTGGCTGCGGATCAGCCAGCGCGGCGAAGGCGGGTTCGATGTGCTGACCGCGCGCGACGGGCGCGACTTTGTGATCGAGGCCCAGCGCCGGTTCGACCGCCGCACCTTGCACAACCATGTTTCGGGTCTGCGCGCCTTCTACCGCTACTGGATGCAGCGCGGCCGACTGGAGCGCAATCCGTTCGCCAAAGTGCCTCTTCCCAAGCTGGCGAAGGCCCTGCCGAAATTCCTGACCGAGGCCCAGATGACCGTCCTGCTCGAGGGCCCGCGCCAGCTGCTCCAAAACAAATCGCTGCCCGCCCGCGAAGCCGGGCGCGACCGGCTCGTGCTGGAACTGCTCTACGGCGGCGGGCTGCGCGTCAGCGAATTGGTGGCGCTGAACTACGGTGCGGTGGATTTTGACCAGGGCAGCGTGCGGGTGCTCGGCAAGGGCCGGAAAGAGCGAATCTGCCCGCTGGGAGCCACTGCGGTGACCGTGCTCAAGAAATACCGCGCCGAGTTCGCCGCGAAATGCGGACCCGCCGATCCCGTGCTGGTGACGCCGACGCAGCGCCGGCTGACCGTGCGCGCCGTGCAACTGCTCGTGAAGAAATACCTCGCGCTGGCCGACCTGCCGATGGACCTCTCACCGCACAAGCTGCGGCATTCCTACGCGACACACCTGCTGAACTCCGGCGCCGACCTGCGCGCCGTGCAGGAGCTATTGGGGCACGCCAACCTCACGACCACGCAGATCTACACGCACACCAGCGTGGCCCGGTTGAAGGAAATCTACGCCAAGGCGCATCCGCGAGCGTGAAAAGCTCGAAGAATTAAGCTCTAAGCCGGAGAAGGAAATGCGGCAGCCCTAGACCTTGAGCTTCTTGCCTAAAGCCTAGACTTATACCAATTACTGGTCACAGCCGTCCCATAGGGGCGGCGCTGGTCGCCCCCCGCGGGCGCCCACAAGGAACGCCCCTACCTAAGTCCCAAAGCTAAGAGTAAATGGTATTACTTCAGCGGCACACGGATCGCGGTCGCGTTGCCCGGGCGATCGTAGAGGATGACCTCAACCGAGGTCGCTCCGGCGGCCTTGGCCTCGGGAATCTCGGCGACAAACCTCTCCTCGCGGCCGTCGAGGATGCCGTCCGCCGGGTGGACCACTGTCACCCGGGTGCCGTTGTTCAGCACAAATTCCGCGCCTTCGAGCAGGGAGTGCGCGTCGCGCCCGCTGACCGAAACGGACAAGATTCCATCGGCGCGGGTCGCCGCCGGGGTGGCGATGACGGGCGGCGTGCGGTCGACCAGCAGGCTGTCGGTCTCGAAGGTGTAGCTCAGGCGCTGCGCCGCCGGGCGGGGCGCCTGCTCACTGACGGTCAGGCGGGTGTAGTAGAGGCCTTCGGCCAGGCCACCGGTCTCGAATTGGGCGTAGTTATCGGCCGTGCCGACGGCCAGATCAGTCCAGACCGCAGAGCCTTCGGCGCGGATGCTGAAGGTGTGGGCGAGGGTGTCACCATCGGGATCGGCGACGGTCCAGTAAACGATCTGGGTGCCGGGCGCGGGCACCACCTGGCTGTTCAGCAAAGCATCTTTGCGTTTGTCCCCGCCGTCATCCTTGGTGTCGCGCGCATTGGGGAAGAGTATCTGGGTGAGGGTCGTGGTCGCGTTCGGCGCACGCTCCGCCGCGGGAATCAGACCGAGGCTGGGCGCAAGGATGCGGAAATCAGTGAGGGCGGGCCGGCGATTCTGGGGCAGGTGGTAAACGGTGGCCTTGTCGATCTGGAATTCAGCGGTCGTCGCCGGGATCTGCAGCCTGATTTTGATGGAACGCCCCCGCAGGCCGTCCGCGGCAAACGCGCCGTCGTTCAGTTTTAAGTCGGTCCAAGGCGTCCAGCCCTCCAACTCATCGCTGCCGAAATTTGTCCGCACCTGGAGTTTGAGCCCGGTGGGGTCGATGCCGCGCAGCCGGGCAAAGCGGAGTGCCCCCAATTCGCCCGGCTGGCCGAGGTCGAGCCGTTTGGTTTCAAGCTCGCGCACCGGGGCGGCGGTGAAAGACATGAGTCCCAGTCCGGGGGCATTGTTGCGCAAGACCAGGAAGCGTCCCTCGCCGAGCGGGGCGAGGTCGTTGAGCTGGCTGGAAGTGCTGCCGGCGAAGGTCAGTGAACGCCGGGCGACCGGGTCGTAGCCAAAGGTGTCGCCGAGTTCGCCGGCGGTGAGCAGCAGCCAGTCATTGTGCCGGGCCAGGCGGTAGAACGCGACGTTGGTCTTCGCCATGACGCCCTCGGGAAATCCGGCCGCGGAAAAATAGACGAGGGTGGAGCGACCCAAAAACCCCGGCTTCTCGTCCAGGACGGGCGGTTTGTCCTTGGAATCGGGGACCTTGGGGTCGGCGGGCCGGTTGAGCCGGCTGATCGTATCAGTGGCGAAAACGAGCGCGGCGTAAAATCCGCCATCGTCCATCGGCAGCAGGTCCACGATCTCGGCGTCGCGATTTTCCTGCAAAACGAGCGGTGCCCCGCCGGGCGCGGCGAAGGCGTAGATGTTCCCTTTGGGCGATGAGCCCGCGATGATGCGGCCATCGGGGAGGCGCGCCAGCCGGCGCACGTTGCGGTCGCGAATCTCGCCAAACAGGGTCACGCCCCGGTCGGCGAGCAGCTTGTCGTCGCCCGCTTTGCCCTCGATGAGTCCGGCGGTCGCGAGTTTCCTGAGGTCAAGGCGGTAGATTTTCCCGGGGTTGCCCGTGGCCGCCAGCACGCTGCCGTCGGCTTGCGGCAGAAAATCAAACACCGAGTCGGCGGGGAGCGGGACGCGGGCGACAGTCTTGCCGTCCTTGCAGAGATAAACGGCCGCAGTGGGCGAGGTGCCGACAAGGAACATGCCGTCGGGTAACGGATGCACGGCGATGGCCTGGGTCTCGGGCACATCGGCGACCTCGCGCACAGTGTAGGAGTTGTCCGCCGCATTCACGGTCACTTCCTGCACCTTGCCGTCGGGACCGGTGCCGACCAGATAACGATAACTGCTAATCCGGTCCGTGACGCCTTGGGCAGATTTTAACAATATCCGCTCGGCCCCCAAGGGCTGCAAGGTCCAGAGAATGTCGCCGACCTTCGGGCCGGTGAGATCGGTGAATACCGGGCCGGGCAGCACGCGGCCGTCGGAGCGGGTCGCGAGTCCCTTGAGGTTGCGGCTGGCGACATCGCGCCCGAAATCAATCTCCAGCTGCTTGGTGAGCGGGTCGGCGGGGAGATTGACCACAAAAAGCGCCAAGAGCGCAAAGCGGGACAGGGATGAACGGATGGACATGGAGGCGATTGATTGAAAGTGCTTGGGTGGGAGGGGTTTTATGCCCCGACACCTGGGATGCACGGATTTTTTGTCGGGGCATAAAGCCCCTCCCACCATCGTGCTGGAATCATCTCAGTCCGTGATGTTCAGCGGTCGGCGGACCATGATGTTGAACAGGCGGCCGGGCAGCACGCGTTGCTCCCACAGCGGGGCAAAGGCGTCCCGGCGTTGAAAGCGCGCCTCGTCGGCGTTGCGGGCGATGCGCTCCAGCGAACCGGGCATGTCCGGCGTGGTGGCGCGCTGATCGGTCATCAGCCGCGCCTTCTCGACCACGGCGAGATAAAGCCCGTCGGCCGCTCGAAAGCTGCGCAGGGCGGAGATGTATTCCTCGAAGCTGCGCAACTGGGCAACCGGCACGGCGTGCTGGCGGCCGGTCAATTCGTCCAGCGCGGGACCCGTGGTGAGGATGACCTCCAGCTCCTTGCCGGCCCAATCGCGCGGGATGTCGAAGCTGACCTGCTCGCTGGCCCCGTCCCGCTGGAAGCCGCGCCAGCCGACCGTGAGGTCCACCCGGTCGCCGGGCGCGGCGGAAGTGCGTGACACCAGCATCTGCTCGATCGAGCCCAGCGGTGTTTCGGCCGTGTCCTCGATGCTGAAGCGGATGTGGTCGGGGAAGACGCGTTCGTAGGGATTGAAGAGCCAGAGCGAAAGATTGCCGACGAACTCGGTCAGACCCTGGCGGAATCCTTGCGGGCCGGGGTAGAGCTGGCTCATCTCCACCGGCGCGGTGCCGGGAAAATCCACGGTCGTCGTGACCTTGAATCCGCGGGCGAAACCCGACTCGTTCGAGCCCATGACGGCCTGCGCCAAGCCGGTGGCGGCGATGGCCGGCAGCAGTTGCTCATGGCGCACCACCTCGAAGTGCAACGCCTTTCGACTGCTGCGCTGGGGAAAGACCACTTCCACGGCCACCATCGGCGCCTTGCGCCCGAGTTCGCCAAAGATGCCGGAGAGCCGGTCCTGGCTGAACGCGCCGATGATACCGCCGGTGTTGGTGATCTTGATCGAATTGAGCTGGCTCGGGAGGATCGTGACGACTTCCGCGGACGCCATCGGCAGCTCGGTGGCGCCGAGCGAGAGCATGGGATGACCGAAGGCGAGCACGCGGTTGCCGTCGACGTGTGACACCGTGCCCGTGCCCGCCAGACTGATGTCACCGGTGGCTAGGGCCACCGCGACCACATCCCCCGGGCGGAGTGAGCGGGGACCGGGGGTGGAAGCGTCCGCGCCGGAATCGTTGCCGCCGAGCGCCGTGACATTCAGGCCGAGGGCGGTGAACTGCGGCTCGAGGGCGGCGGCGACATCCGGCGCCAGGCCGCCCAGGGCAAAGGCCGGCGTCATCGGAGTGAAGGGCGGGAGAAAATCACCGGCGCTGCGCGCGCCCTGCCGCTCGCCCTTGATGGGGATGGGCGTGAGGCCGTCCTTGCCCGGGGGCAAGGCGCTGACTTCGAGCATGTCGCTGATGGGCGTGAAGCCCGCATAGCGCACCGTCTCGAAGCGCTGGATCTGGTAGGAGAGGACGCCGGCCAGTTTGCCGTCGAGATAGAGCGGGCTGCCGCTCATGCCGGCCACCGCGCCCATGCTCTGCACGCGCGGGTCAGTAAGTTCGCACAGGATCATGCTTTTGCCGGGCCCGAGGGCGTTGCGGAGAATGCCGGTCACCGCGACCGCAAAGGATTCGGGGTCGTGGCCTTTGAAGACGGTCCACACTTCGCCTTTCATGCCCGGCTGCACTTCGCTGAGCGGCAGCAACGGGGCGTTCACCGGCTGGGCGATGACATTTAACCCCAAGGTCGCAAAGACCGCGAAGCAGGCAAGTTTTGTGGGTGGCCGCATGATGATGTAACGAAGCTGCCTTGGCGTTCTTAGCGAGCTTTGTGTAAACTATAATTCTTTAATCGCCTTCGCGATGACTTCGCAAGCCCGGTCAATGGCGGCGCCTTCGTGGGCGGTGCTGAGAAACCACGACTCATAGGCACTGGGCGGCAGATAGACGCCAGCAGCGAGACAGGTGTGGAAGAATTTTGCGAAAAGCTTGGCGTCGGCGGCGAGGGCGGTGGGCATGTCGCGCACCGGCGTCGGCGTGAAGAAGAGGCTGAACATCGAGCCGGCCTGCGGGGCTTGCAGGGCGAGGCCCTTGGATTTCGCCGCAGCCAGCGCCGCGGTGCAAACCTGCCGGCCGAGGGCGTCGAGCTGGGCGTAGGGGTTCAGCTCATCGAGCATCTGCAGGGACGCGATGCCGGCGGCCATGGCGAGCGGATTGCCGCTGAGCGTGCCGGCCTGATAGACCGGTCCCAGCGGCGCGAGATTATCCATGATGTCGGCCCGGCCGCCGAACGCGCCGACCGGCAGGCCGCCGCCGATGATTTTGCCGAGGCAGGTGAGGTCGGGGACGATCATTTCGATTTCCTGCACGCCGCCTCGGGCGAGGCGGAAACCGGTCATGACCTCGTCAAAGATCAGCACGGCGCTGTTCGCGGTGCAGGCCTGGCGGACGGCCTGGAGGTAACCGGCGTCAGGCTTGATGAAACCGACGTTGCCGATGTAGGGCTCGAGAATGACGCAGGCGATCTTGCCCGCGTTGGCGGCAAAGGCTGCATCGAGCGCGACGGGGTCGTTGTAGGGCAGGACCACGGTCTCGTGGGCGAAGGCCGCCGGCACGCCGGCACTGTCCGGGTGACCATGAGTGAGAGCGCCCGAGCCGGCCGCCACGAGCAGGGAGTCGCTGTGGCCGTGGTAGCAGCCGGCGAACTTGATGATCTTGTCGCGCTTCGTGAAGCCGCGCGCCAGCCGGATGGCCGACATCGTCGCCTCCGTGCCGCTGTTGCACAGGCGGACCTTCTGGATGGACGGGAAGAACTTCACGATCAGCTCGGCCATCGACACCTCGTAGGGATTCGGCGTGCCGAAGGACGTGCCGTTCTCCAACGCGGCGGCGATGGCGGCCTTGATGCGCGGGTGGTTGTGGCCGTGGATGGCGGGGCCCCAAGTGCAGACGAAGTCGATCAGCTCCTGGCCGTCGGCCGTGGTGAGCGTGGCGCCCTTGGCCGATTTCGTGAAGAAGGGGGTGCCACCAACCGAGCGAAACGCCCGGACAGGGGAGTTGACGCCACCGGGGATGAGTTGCAGGGCACGGGCGAAGAGGGATTCAGACTGATTCATGGTTGGTTATTCATAGACGTCCTTGCGATGGCCGACCCGGACGACAAGCACCACAAGTCGATTTTCCACAATTTGTGCGACAATCCGAAAGTCGCCTACGCGATAACGCCAATAACCGTGCAGCAGACCTCGCAATGGCTTCCCGAACCGTCGCGGGTCTTCGGCCGTGGCCAGTCGTTCGCGCAGGTATTTCGCAATCCGTTCCGCAGCAGGTTTTCCCAGCCGCTTAAGTTCGGACTCGACGTCCGCCGCGAGTTCAACGCGCCAGGCCAAGGCGACGCTCCACTTCTTCCAGCGTGTAAGTGCGCGATTTCCCGGACTCGATGCGCCGAAGGCGTTCCTCGGCGATGCGAAGGTCTTCTTGTTCGTCGAGCCAATCGATGACGGCGGCTCGCGCGAGCGCAGTTTTGGTGCGGCCCTTGCGCTTGGCTTCGCGGGCAAGGGCACGGTCGGTGGCGGGATCGAGGCGAAGGGAAACCATAGCTAATAACTAGCGCTTGCACAGGCGCGCGCAACTCGAAATCGGCGCGCCCCGACGGAGCGGAAGGCGCGGACCGGGGAATTCACGCCGTCCGGGATGAGCCGCTGGGCGCCTGAGAAGTGGTCCTCAGACTTATCGTTCATGTCCGAAATCGTCTCCTGTAGTTAATGAACTTTACCAGACCGATCATCAGCAATGTCACAGCAATACAATAACCAATTACCACAAAGCAGCTGAACGCGACAGGATGTTCGGAGAAGGTTAGCCTCCCATTGTCATCGACCAGATAAACGAATGGACTGCGACGCACACGGTATGATCCAGCAATGATGCCTGCCGTAGTGCCCCAGAAAACGAATACGGAAAATGCTACATAGCCCACGAGTGCTATCCGAGCATAGTGGCGCGAATTCTACGACGATTCCTCTAAAGCTGTGATCAGACGGCCCCACATTAGCTCACGTATTTCTGCACAATCGGGATGCGGCGGCCGACGCCGAAGGCGAGGGGGGTGATCTTCAGGCCGGGAGCGGCCTGCTTGCGCTTGTATTCGTTGAGGTCGACCTTGCGGACGATGTCGTTGACGATGGCCGAGTCGAAGCCCTGCGCGACGAGGTCGGAGCGAGACAGGCCTTCCTCGACGTAGCCCTTGAGGATGGCGTCAAGCATCTCATACGGCGGCAGGCTGTCCTGGTCGGTCTGGTCGGGCCGCAGCTCGGCGCTCGGCGGCTTGTCGATGCTCGAAGCCGGGATGAGATCGCCACGGCGACCAAGTCTCATTTCGGCGGTTGAATTGATCCAGCGGGAGAGGGCGTAAACCTGCATCTTGAAGACGTCGCTGATGACCGCGAGGCCGCCGCACATGTCGCCGTAGAGCGTGCAATAGCCGACGGCCAGCTCGCTCTTGTTGCCGGTGGTGAGGAGCAGCGCGCCGAACTTGTTGGAGATGGCCATCAGGAGCAGTCCGCGGGCGCGGGCCTGGATGTTTTCCTCGGCGATGTCGCGGGGGCGTCCGGCAAAGAGCGGTGCGAGCGTCGTTTCGGCGGCACCGACCGTATCAGCAATGGAGATGGTGTGAAACTCGATGCCGAGATTTTCTGCGAGGATGCGGGCGTCGTCCTTCGAGTGCTGGCTGGAGATGACCGAGGGCAGGCTGACGCCGATGACGTTCTTCGGGCCGAGTGCCTCGGCGGCGATGACGGCGGTGAGGGCGGAGTCGATGCCGCCAGAGAGGCCGAGCAGGGCCTTCTTGAAGCCGGTCTTCTGCGCATAGTCCCGGACACCGAGCACGAGCGCGTCGTAGATGTCGGCGAGATCTTCCTGGGCAAAGGTGGGGTGCTGGTAGGGCGAATCAGAATTTGTGGGCCGGGTGCCCTCACCCGGCGTCCCATGCTGCGGGGTGGGGGCACCCCGCCCACAAGAAACTTCGATCGCGCGCAGTTCTTCCCGGAAGGCGGCGAGGCCAGCGATGACTTGGCCGGTGGCATCGCAAACCACGCTGCGGCCGTCGAAGAGCAATTCGTCGTTGCCGCCGATGGCGTTGACATAGACGACCGGGCAGCCGAGCTGGCGGGCGGTGTCGGCCACGAGTTGGTGGCGCACATCGCCCTTGCCGTAGTTCCACGGGCTGGCGGAGAGGTTGACCATCAGATCGCAGCGCTGGCTCGCAAGCTGGCGCACCGGCTCGATGCCGTCGTAGAGACGGCGGGTCGAGATCATGGCATGAGTCCAGATGTCCTCGCAGATGGTGAGGCCGATGCAGCGGCCACCGAACTCCACCACCGTGGGGGCGGAGGCCGGCTCGAAGTAGCGGTCCTCGTCGAACACATCGTAGGTCGGCAACAGGCATTTGCGGGCGGTGGCGGTAATTTTCCCCTGATGGCAGAAGGCGGCGGAGTTGTAGGCCGCACGGCCCGTGCCGGTGGAGTTGGCCTCGGTGAAGCCGATGAGGGCGGGCACGGCACCAATCTGGGCGGCGATCTCGCGCGTAGTGCGCTCAACATCCGGCACGAATCGTTTCTTGAACAACAGGTCGCGGGGCGGATAGCCGCAGACGGCGAGTTCGGGGAAGACCACCATTTCGGCGCCTTGGGCAACAAGGGTGCGGTAGGCGTCGAGGATGCGTCGGGAATTACCGGCGAGGTCGCCGACGATGGTATTGATCTGGGCCAGTCCGATGCGCATGGGAAGAGGGCACAACTTGATGGCAAACCGCTGGACTGCAACCTCAAGCCGCTACTTTGTCATTGCGAGAAGCCCACTGGGCGACGAAGCAATCCGGATGGATCGCCACGGCCCGCAAAGGGCCTCGCGATGACAGAATTATGAAACCTCCTGCCAACCGTCTCATCCTGGCCTCCGCGTCGCCGCGACGGAAGGAGCTGCTGGCGTCGCTCGGCGTGGCCTTCGAGGTCATACCGGCGGAGGTGACCGAGCATGAGGCGCCCGACGCCGACCCGCGCGAGATGGTGAAACACAACGCCGCGCTCAAGGCCGACTGGGTGGCCGCGCGACACCCGGAGGCCACCGTCATCGGCGCGGACACGACGGTGTTCATCGATCGCACGGTGCTCAACAAGCCCCGCGACCTCCCTGATGCCCGGGCCATGCTGAAGTTGCTCGCCGGACGGACGCACACCGTTTTCACCGGACTGGCAATCCGGCGCCACCGCGACGACCTCAAACTCGACACCGGGGTGGCCAGCGAGGTGACGTTCAAGCCGCTTGATGATGCGACCATTGCGCTCTACCTCAGCCGGGTGCACACGCTCGACAAGGCCGGAGGTTACGCCATCCAGGAGCAGGGCGAGCTCATTATCGCGGGCTTTACGGGTTCGCTTACCAATATTGTGGGCCTCCCGCTCGAAGAAATGAAACAACTTTTGACTCGGGCGGGTCTGACGCGTTGATATCCATCCCGTGACGACGCAGTTTGCCCAGTTAAACCCGACCCCGCCGGCGCCCGAAAGGGACCGCACGGACTATTCCATCGCCATCGGTCTGGTTTGCACGGCGCTGTTCCATCTGCTGTTGGTGTGGCTGGCCCCGAACTTCGCGTTCGAGAAATTCTCCGGCGTCCACAGCGGCATCTCCGTCGCCAGTGCGAACAAGGGCAAGACCTTCGACTTCGAGCTGGCGCAGCCCAAGATCGTGCCGAAGGAACGCGACCCTTTCCGGTTCGTCGAGACCAACTCCGCCGCGCCCGAGAACATTCCGGACCAGACGACCAATTTCAGCAACCGCAACCAACAGTCCGCTCAAGAGGTCGCAGCCAAGGAGAAGGACCGAGAGAATCGGCCCAGCGTCAAGGGGCAGGATGCGATCAAGAATGAGAGCGCCATTGTCTCAGGCGACATGGCCCCGCCGCAATTGCCCACCGCCCCCAGCCCGGATGTCACCAAGGACGAGGCCCAGGACCGGGCGGAGCAGAAGGCCCGCGCCGAGCTGGTGCCATTGAACGGTTTCGACAAGACCGAAGGCAAAGCCGAGGACGGCATCGCCACCAACGTGGCGAAATCTCCGCGGCCGACCACGCAGTCCCCGCAAGCGCAGGAAGGCGCGCCGGACGCCAAGGATCCCAACGGTGGGTTGGTCAACATGATCCCGTCGAACCACGCGCAACCCAAAGAGCGCCCCCGGTTGGCGTCCACTTCGCTGAACCGCTCGACGATTCTTTCGAACCGGGCCACGGGTGTGGCCAATATCGGAATTCTCGGCATGGACGCGCGCTGGAGCGAATATGGCGAATACCTGAACGAGCTGATCGAGATCGTCCAGACCCAGTGGTATAACATTCTGCGCGAGAGCCGGGTTTCTCCGCCCGGTGGCACGCATGTGATCGTCACCTTCAAAATCAATCCCAAGGGGGAGACGGAAATCGTCAAGGTGGAGGACGCCGGCGCCGGCAAACAGGGGGTCTTCTCCTGCCAGAATGCCATCACTTATCCGCAGCCCTACCGCAAATGGACCGACCAGATGATCGCCGTCCTCGGTGATTCGCAGGAACTGACCTTCAGTTTCTACTATCAGTGAGTGCGCTGCCGGGAGACTTCTGGGAGACTCTGCCGCTGGGCGAGGGTGTTGCGCCGCTTACCCGCGATGCCAACGGTCTCGCGGCCTTCAACAAACCGGCCGGGCTGCTCTCGCATCCGAACGAGTCCAAGGACGAAGTGCGCTCCCTGTTGACCGGCCGTTATGACAAGGAGGCCCAGTGCTTCGCGTGGACGGCCGCTGATGGCACGCCGCGCCGCCTCTGGCTGCTCAACCGCCTCGATTCGGCCACCTCGGGCGTGATCCTCACCGCCGCGAGCGAGAAGCTCGCCCGGGCCGTGCGCGAGCACTACGCCAAGAAGCAGGTGAACAAGACCTACCAGGCCCTCGTCTTCGGCCGGCCGCACAAGAATTTCGAATATTGGCGCGACCAGCTCGCCGTGAAGAAGTCGCACGGGCAGATACGCACGGCGATGATCGGCAATGTGCCGGCCGAGACCCGCTTCCAGTTGATCAAGCACACGCAAAAAGCCTTCTCGACCTCGCTGGTGAAGCTCGAACCCCGCACCGGGCGCAGCCATCAATTGCGGGTGCAGTGCGCCAAGCGCCAGCTGCCCATCATCGGGGACCAGACCTATGGCAATTTCGCCCTCAACCGGGAGTTCGCCAAGATGCACCAGACCAAGCGGCTGTTCCTGCACTCGCTGGAGACGAGTTTCACCTACGAATTCGCCGGCCAGAGCCACGCCTTCAAGGCCACCGCGCCGCTCCCGCCCGAGTTCAGAGCCGTGTATTAAGGCTTGCGATTGGGTTCCATGTGGCCTCTTGTGGCTACATGAAGCCAAGCAAGCAACCGTCCACATATCTCAACCCGGGAAAAGAGACGCCGCAGCAGATCCGCGATGCGGCGGCGGTGTATGGCATCCGGCGCGATGTCGTGGCGGTGCGGGAAGCCAAGGACCAGCTCTCGGCCCTGTTGCAGCGCGCCGCGCGCGGCGAGCAGATCGTCATCACCAGCGACGGTGAGCCCAAGGCCATGATCGTGCGCTACCGCCCCGTGCTGCGCGGCAAGCCGTGGCAGTCGCTCGCGGCGTTCCGGGCCACGATGCCGATGACTTCCGATTCCACTTCTTTTATCCGCGAGATGCGCGACAGCGGCTACTGAGATGTATCTCGACAGTTCAGTGGCGGTGAAACTTTACGTGAGTGAACAGGACTCAGCCGATTGCGAGACGGTGGTGAGCGGGGAACCATTGGCCGCTTCCGAACTCCTGCGCGGCGAACTATACTCGGCCCTGCTCAACAAAGAGCGCATCCAGGAGATTACCGCAGCCCAGCGCCAAGGGATCTGGGCACTGGTCGAAGAGCACATTTCCGAGCAACGGCTTCATCTGGTGCCGCTCACCGGCGACACCATGCGCAAGACAACGGAGATAATGGAGACCGTCTTTCCGGTGATGCTGCGCACATTGGATGCTATTCACTTGGCAACCTACCTGAGCGTGGACGCCGGGCCGCTGTTCACGCGAGATAAACGGATGGTGGCGGCGGCAAAAAAACTGGGAATTCCTCTGGCAGGCGCTGCTTGAGGCATCCGCAGGCTCGTTTCCTCTGGCTGCGGTCGGTCAGGACACCGAAGCTCCAGCGTATAGGTTCAGATTTGGAGGGCCGGTCTCCGCACCGGCCGATTTTTCACAGCAGGTCCATCTGTGGGTCATCTGCCGAGATCACGCTGATTTTCTTTTTCGGCCGGGCTTGGGGCGAGGGGAGGGTGACGCTGACGTCCTCCGACTCGAGTTGCGCAAGAATGGTCTTGGCGCGGTCGATGACGCTCAGCGGCAGGCCGGCGAGGCGCGCGACCTGGATGCCGTAGCTGCGATCGGCGGCCCCCGCGACGACGCGGCGCACGAAGACGATGTCGTCGTTCCATTCCTTCACGGCCACGGAGTAGTTCTTCAAGCGGGGCAGGTGCAGGTCGAGCTGGGTCAGTTCCTGGTAATGGGTGGCGAAAAGGGTGCGCGGACCGCGCTCGGCGGAGCGGTGCAGATGCTCAACGACGGCCCAGGCGATGCTCAGGCCGTCGTAGGTCGAGGTGCCGCGCCCGATCTCGTCGAGAATGAGGAGCGAACGGTCGGTGGCGTTGTTGAGGATATTGGCGGTCTCGTTCATCTCGACCATGAAGGTCGAGTTGCCGCGGGCCAGGTCGTCGCTGGCGCCGACGCGCGAGAAGATGCGGTCCACGAGGCCGAGGCGGCAGGCCTTGGCCGGCACCCAGCAACCGATTTGCGCGAGCAGCGTGATGAGCGCGACCTGCCGGATGTAGGTGGATTTGCCCGCCATGTTGGGGCCGGTAAGGAGCAGGATCTGGGCGCTGTCGGAGGACAGTGCGGTATCATTCGGCACGAAGGTGTGGCTGCCGGCCAGGCCAAGCCGCTCCCGCTTCATCATTTGTTCGACGACCGGATGGCGGCCATCGCTGATGTCGAGCCCCTCGCTTTCATCCAGCTGCGGCCGGCAGTAATCCCACTCGCGGGCCAGCACGGCCCAGCCGGCGAGCACATCAAGCTCGGCCAGAGCGTCGGCCGTGCGTGTGAGCGTGGCGGCCTCGGCGAGCACCGCGGCCACGAGCTGGCTGAACAGCTCGAGTTCGCGGGCGAGGGATTTCTCCTCCGCGGAGAAAATCTCCTTCTCCTTCAGCTTGAGTTCCTCGGTCACGTAGCGCTCGCCGCCGACCGTGGTCTGCTTGCGGATGTAGTCCGCGGGCACGTTCGCGAGGTTGGCCTTGGTCACCTCGATGTAATAGCCGAAGACGGAGGTGAAACGAACCTTGAGGCTGCGGATGCCCGTGCGCTCCTGCTCCTTGCGCTCCAGTTCGGCCAGCCATGATTTGTTGTCGGTGGTCAGGCTGCGCAGGCGGTCGAGCTCCGCGTCGTGCCCGGCGCGGATGTAGTTGCCGTCCTGCAGGTCGTTCGGCAGCTCGTCGGCCAGGCCGGCTGCGAGTAATTCCCGCAGGGGGGGCAGAGCGGCCAGACGGGCGCGCACTTTGGAGGTTTCGCCGCCGTGCGAACCAACGAGGTGGGAATCGAGCAGGTCGAGGCAGGCCATGATGGCCGGGATCTGGGCGAGGGTGTCCTTCACGCCGCCGAGTTCGCGCGGATTGCGGAGGCGATTCTGGAGCCGGCCGAGAATGCGCGGGATGTCGCGCACTTTGTTCAGCAGCTCGCGCAGCTCGGCGAGGTCGCCCGGCTGGGCCAGGAGTTCGCCCACCACGGTCTGGCGGCGGACGATCTCGGACAGATCAAGGGTCGGGGCGGCGAGCCAGCGCTCAAGCAGGCGAGAGCCAGCGGCGGTGGTGCTGCGGTCAATGGCCCCGAGTAATGAGGCGTCACGCGTGCCGCGGGTGGACGAGAAGATCTCGAGGTTGCGCAGCGTGGCTGGATCGAGGAGCAAGGTGCGTGTGCTGCGATATTCCTGCAGGGAGCGAAGATTCTGGGGCTGGGCGCAGAGATTTTCCGTGGCGTAATAGACCACCGCGCCGGCGGCGCCCAGCGCCGGGTGGCTGTGGGCCAGGCCAAAACCCTGCAGATTGAGCACGCCCAGCGCGTCCATCACGGTCTTCGCCCCGCCGGTGACCTCGAAGTGGTAACCCGGCAGCTCAGTGCAGAGGCGCGGGGCGCAGAACTGGTGCAGCGCGTGGACGGCGTGGTGCTCGTGCGGAGCAGCCTGCCAGCGGGCGAGGTCGCCCTCGATGAGCACCAGCTCGGCCGGATCAAGCGCCGTCAGGACGGGCAGCAGGTTCTCGGGGTGCGCATCGCTCGCGAGGCGGAATTCGCCGGTGGAAAGATCGAGCCACGCGGCGTGCAGGCCGGCCTGGTCGAGCGACAGGGCGCAGAGGTAATGGTTCTTGGCGGCGTCGAGCTGGTTGGCCGAGAGGGTGGTGCCGGGCGAGAGGATGCGGGTGAGCTGGCGCTTGACGAGCTTGCCCGCTTGCGCGGGTTCGGCCTGGTCGCAGATCGCGACTTTCTTCCCGGCGGCGAGGAGCTTGCCGACATAGTTGTCGGCCGCGTGGTGGGGGATGCCCGCCATCGGAGTCGTCTGGCGCCTGGTCAGCGTGATGCCGAGCAGGCGCGCACCGATTTCGGCGTCCTCGAAGAACATTTCGTAGAAATCGCCAAGACGGAAAAGCAGGAGCGTGTTCGCCGGGAGGCCGCGCTTGACCTCGAAATACTGCTGCATCATCGGCGTGAGTTTTTCAGCGGCACTCATGAAAGATGGAACACAGAGGACACGGAGGAAACAGAGGGCACAGAGGTATTTGGAACCCGGGCGGGATGGCCACCCCAAACTGCCCATGCGCCCTTCTTTTGCGTTGTCACTGCTGGCCTCCGTGTTCTCCGTGCCCTCTGTGTTAAAATTGTCTTTCGTCGATCTCGGCGGGGCCGGCCAACCGCCCATGATCGTGCTGCATGGCCTGCTGGGCTCGGCCCGCAACTGGCTGAGCACGGGGCGGGACCTGGCTGGTTCGACCGGCTCACCCCAGGGCAAGCATTTCCATGTGTTCGCACTCGACGCCCGCAACCATGGCAAATCCCCGCATGCTCCGGAGATGAGTTACGAGGTGATGGTGGCTGACATCATCCGCTGGCTGGACGCCCAGGGTCTCGCCCGGGTGGTGATTGTCGGCCATAGCATGGGCGGGAAGACGGCCATGCTGCTGGCCTGCCGGCACCCGGAGCGGGTGGAACGGCTGGTCGTGGTGGATGTCGCGCCAAAAGATTACAGTTGGACGGCACACCGCGCGGAGTTTCTGGCGATGACGGAGCTCGACCTCGGCAGTCTGAAATCAAGGCAGGAGGCCGAGCTACGCTTCGAGGCCCGGGTCGACAACCTCGGGATGAGAAAATTCCTCGCGACCAACCTGGTGCAGGAACACGGACACTGGCGCTGGCAGGTAAACGTGCCGGTGCTGACGGAGGCGATGCCCGCCTTGGAGAAAAACAGCCTGCAGTCTGAGGATCGTTTCGCCGGCCCGGCGCTGTTCATCCTCGGCGGCCGGTCGCGTTACGCGGAAGAACGGGATCACGACTTGATGCGCCACCATTTTCCCGCCGCCACGATCGAGGTGATCGCCGCTTCCGGTCACAACCCGCATATGGATTCCCGCGAGGAATTCGTGCGGCTGGTGAATGCCTTCAGGCAGGAGCCTGCAACATTACCGCTTCGACCAGAGCCGGAGTGAGGCTAATAGGAAATCCTCGAGCGCGGCCGACTCGTTAAGGTTCAACCGGAGCAGGCCGATGTCGTGTTCGAGCTGGCCAATGGCGGCGACGAGAGAGCGGCGGGCGGACGCGTCGCCGTCGAGCAGGCGCTTCCGGGCGAAGTCACGGGTGGTGTATTCGAATTCGGCGAAAAGTTTCAGCCGGATACCATTTGCAAGTCCGGTCTGGATGGCGTCGATTTCCTCGACCTCAAGGTCATCGGGCAGCTTCTCCTTCTGCTGTTTCCAGGCCTGGTCGGTGGCGGCGGCCAGCACGGCGTTGAAACGGGTGATGAGCCCGTAGACGCCCATGAGCTGGTCGGCGATGGCGCGCTTTTCCACGACCCCGGCGGTCAGCTGCTGCAGCCAGGCGCGGTAGTCGGCCAGAGTTGACTTCCAAAGTCCACGGATGGAGTCATCAACGCCGGCCAACGCTTCGCTGCCGTCATCCGTGAAACGGAAATGCAGGCAGCGGCTGCGAATGGTCGGAAGGAGAGAGTAGGGGCGGGTGGTGAGCAGCAGGATCGTCGTATTAGCCGGCGGCTCCTCCAGGGTCTTAAGAAATGCATTGGCCGCCTCGGTATTCATGCGATCAGCCTCATATACGATGGCCACTTTGCGGTGGCTGATCTGGGGCGACTTCTGAATGCGCGAAATGAACTCGCGCATGGTGCCCGGCTCGGCGGCGGATTCACCCACGCGAATCATGCGCATTTTCTTTGTCGGGCGCAGAGGAAAATAGTCGGGATGCTCTTTGGGCGGAAAATATTGGCTGGGATTGCGTGCATCGTTGAGCAACCGGTCGGCGATGGCGTGGGCGACGGTGGCGAGCGTGCCGAGGTTTTCGCCATGGAGCAGGAGGCTGTTCGCGAGGCGTTTTCGCTCGATGGCGCGTTCGATGACCGCAACGGCAGGGGTGCCGGCAAGGGCGGCGGGCCAGGGAACTAGGGAGGTTTGAGGCACGAGGCGTGAGGCCGGAGTTGAATCAACCCAGGCGCTGCTGGACTTCGGTCCATATTTTCTGCTCGAGGGCATCGAGCGACAGCGTGCCATCCACGACCACGATGCGGTCCGGCGATTGCGACGCCAACTGGAGGTAACCCGCGCGGACCTTGTTGAAAAATGCCAGATCCTGCCGCTCCATGCGGTCGGGCAGGCCGGTGGCACGCTTTTGGATGCGGCTCTGGCCGACCTCGACGGGCACGTCGACCACGATGGTGAGATGAGGCATGAGGTCGCCGACGGCAAAGCGGTTGATCTCGTTGACCGGACCGGGGGCGAGGGTGCGGGCCATGCCCTGATAGACCGTGGTGGAGTCGAGGTAACGGTCGGTGAGGACAATCGCGCCCCGCGCCAGAGCCGGGGCGATGATCTGGCGCACGACCTGGGCGCGCGCGGCGGTGTAGAGCAGCAGCTCTGCTTCCGGGCACATTTCGTCCCCTTTGGCATTATGGATGACGATATTGCGGATCTGCTCACCAATCTCGGTGCCGCCCGGCTCGCGGGTGGTGACGACCTCCCGGCCGGTCTGCTGCAGGCGCGCGGCCAGGCGGGTGACCTGGGTGGATTTGCCGCTGCCCTCGGGCCCCTCGAAGGAGATGAGCTGGCCGGCGGGTGTGGTCTGGGTGGGCATGGGCGGGAGCAACGGCTCCCACGAAAAAAGGTTGGCGGCGGTGCGCAACCAGATTCAACCGCGTCAGTCCGAGATTCCCATTGATTGGCCGCCGCAAACGCGACAACACTCCCGCCCATGCTTGCGTTGCTTCCGCCCCTCTTTCTCGCCTCCACCGTCAATGTCTGGAACGTCTTCCTCATGACCGATCGCGTCGGCCAGATCGTCATCGGCCTGCTGGGCGTCTTCAGCATTTTTGCCTGGGCCGTGATGATGGGGAAATACTCCGAGTTGAAGAAACTCCGGGAGCTGAATTTCGCGTTCGAGCGCAAGCTCGGGCAGGAGCGCCACATCCTCGATCTGCCGGAGAACCTGAAGAACCGCCGCGACATCCCGTATGCCGACCTGCTGGCGGATGCCCTCGAGGCCTACGCCCGCGCCGCCGCCATCGGCAAGGAAAAGGGCGACGACAGTCCGCGCGGCCGCCTCGAACACGCCGAGAACGCCGTGCAGCGGGCGCTCGCCCGCCAGTCCCTGCGCTACGAGTCGAGCATGATCACCCTTGCCTCACTCGTGTCCGGCGCACCGTTCATGGGCCTGTTCGGCACGGTCTGGGGCGTGATGGAGGCGTTCAGCGCCGTGTCCGTCATGCAGACCGCCAGCATCCAGACCCTGGCGCCCGGCGTGTCCGCGGCTCTGCTCACCACGATTGCCGGCCTGGTGGTCGCGATCCCCTCGCTCTTCGGTTACAATCTCCTGCTCGGCCACGTCAAGACGATGATCACCGAGCTGGAAAACTTCGCGAGCAACCTTGCGGATCGCATCGAGCTGGAGGCCAAGTAAGGAGCATCCATGGCCCGCATCTTCCGCCGCCCCCGGCAACTTCACCCGGTCGCCGAGCTCAATGTCACCAACATGGTGGACCTCGGGTTCACGCTGTTGATCATCTTCATGATCGCAACGCCGCTCATCCAGCAGGAGCAGACCATCCCGGTGAACCTGCCCGGCGAGAGCAAGCGGGTCCAGACGCCGCCTCCACCCGACACGGAATTCCAGACCATCTCGCTCGACCGGGTCGGCAACGTCTACTTCGGCGCCAATCGGGTCAGTTTCGCCGAGCTGGCGAGCAAGCTCTCCGGCCTCGCCGCCAAACCCAAACCGCCGGTCATCCGCATCCGCGCCGATCTCAGCCTCCAATGGCAGCAGGTCGTGAGGCTGATGGATGAGATCAAGAAGCACGAGCTCACCAAGATCACCTTCGACACTGAGTCCAAGTGATACGATGCGTCCGTATACTTCCAGTGCTTTCCTCACTTCGCTGACGCTGCATGCTTTTGTCGCCGCGCTGCTCTTTGTGACCACGGTCTACGTGGCGCGCTCGGACAAGATGCAGCCCGTGATCTTCGAGCTGGTGGCCGGACCGCCCACGGCACCCGACGAGCTAGTCGCCCCCGCCCTCGGCAACACTACGGCGCCGGTGAAGATAAAAGTGCCCAAGGTGGACCTGCCGCCGGAAACCGCCACCGTGCCGGAGACCAAACCCAAGCCGGACACTTCGCTGGCCAAAGATTTAAAAAAAAGCGCGAAGGTTTCTTATCAGGAATACCTGAAGAAACACCCCACGCCCAAGCCAGCCGCCGCGACTTCCACGCCCCGGGTGGCCAAGGTGCCGAAGATCGACACGCAGGGCATTGTCGGCGGAGTGAAAGGCGGCTCTACCGCCAACACCCGCGGCGGGGGCGGGGGCAACGCCCTGTCCCGGGAGCAGCAGAACCAGCTCGACACCTACATTTCCCTGCTCATCCAGGAATTGAAGAACGCCCACGAGCCTCCCAGCGGGGTCAGCGACCAATTGGAGACCAAGGTGACCTTTGATATCACGGCCAGCGGAGCCATTCTGAACCCGCGGATATCCAAGTCATCGGGCAATCGGGAATTCGATGAGTCGGTGCTCGACGCTTTCCGCCGGGTGCGCTCCATCGGTCCCACGCCGACCCGCCGGCCCGACACTTGGACCGTCACTTTCCGGATGCAGGACGACGTTTAAAAAGTCCTTGCGTTCCCGGGCCAAAGCTTACTTTTAGGCCCTTCTTTGGATTGGTTACGGGCTCTTAGCTCAGTTGGTAGAGCGCCTCAATGGCATTGAGGAGGTCAGCGGTTCGAACCCGCTAGGGTCCACCACCCGCCTACGTTTTGCGCAGCAAAACTACGGCGAGGTGCCTCGCCATAGCCCGCAGGGCGACGGCGGGCATTTCATAGCCCCTGACGGTTGGAGCTGCGGCTGGCAGGCCATTTCGCCGGAATATTCAGTTCGGCCCGTGGAGGGTGAGCGGAGGTTCGTCCGGCTTGTCGGGCGTGACCGGGACGGCCCGCCGTGCCATCTCCCGCCAGTAGGCTTCCTCCTGTTCCTTGCGCAAGGCGACCTGGTATTCAGCATTGCCGGCGTAGAAGATGAACGTGAAGAGCACCGCCAGCATGTAGTTGCCGCGGTAGAGCGCCCAGCCCGCCAGCAGCACCGCCAGCACCCGGCCGACCATCACCGCCCACCAGGTGGCGCGCAGGTAGGAGAGCCGGGTCGCCAGCAAGGCGCGAAAAATCCGGCCGCCGTCCATGGGGAAGACCGGCACGAGGTTGAACACGCCCATGACGAGATTCGCATACCACAACTGGTCGAGCAACCCGCCGACCGAATAATAGGAGCGCTCCTCGGAGCCAAACAAACCGCCCCAGGCCAGCGGCAAAAGCAGCGCCGCCAGCAGAAAATTCACGGCCGGGCCGGCGATGGTGATCAGCATTTCGTGGCTGGGTTTGCGCGGGATGCGGTCGAATTCCGCCATGCCGCCGATGGGCAGCAGCAGGATGCGGGGCACCTTCACGCCATACCGGAGGGCGGTGAGCGAATGACCCAATTCGTGCAGTATGACGCAGATGAAGAACAGCACGATCAGCCCGACACTCCACGCCATGCCGAGCAGGCCGCCCTCCTGCCAGCCCTCATAGCCCCAATACACCAGGAGCAGCACGAAACTCGCGTGCACCGCGAGCTGGATGCCGAAGATCCGAAACAAGTTAATTGACCACCCAAGCATGGCCGGTAAGTAGAACCACCTTTGAACAAAGCGCTATTCATTTTGCTCCGCACCACCTGATTCATGGCCGAGACCGCTCCAGTTCCGCACATCCTCGTCGTCGATGACGACACGCAGGTGCGCTATTCGCTCAACCGCGTGCTCTCGTCACAACACTATCAGGTGCAGGAAGCCGCCAACGGGGAAGAGGGCGTAGCCGCCGTGAAACGGCAGGCGCCCGACGTGGTGCTGCTGGACAACCGGATGACCGGCATGACCGGCCTCGAGACCCTGCAGCACATCCGCGCGGCCAATCCGAAGCAGCTGGTCATCCTCATGACGGCTTACGGCACGGCCCAGACCGCCATCGAGGCGATGAAATTTGGCGCGTTTGACTACGTCGTGAAACCCTTTGATCCGCCCAAGCTGCTCGCCTTGGTGGAGAGCGCACTGCGCACCCAGGCTGACATCCGGTCCGCACGCGGCGTGCAGCCGGTCATCAATTCCGAGGACCACAAGGAGGGCATCGTCGGCGCCTCGGCTCCGATGCAACAGGTCTTCAAGGTCATCGGGCAGGTGGCGGCGAGCGAGGTCACCGTGATGATCACGGGTGAGAGCGGCACGGGCAAGGAGCTCATCGCCCGCAGCATCCACCGGCACAGCCATCGCGGCGGGAAGCCGTTTGTCGCGGTCAACTGTTCCGCCATTCCCGAAAATCTGATCGAAAGCGAGCTTTTCGGCCACGAGCGGGGCGCCTTCACCGGCGCGACGGCCCAGCGCCTGGGCAAGTTCGAGGTCTGCGACGGCGGCACCATTTTCCTCGACGAGATCGGCGACATGACCCCCGCGACGCAGACCAAGATCCTCCGCGTGCTCCAGGAAGGCGAGATTCAGCGCGTCGGCAGTTCCGAGACACTGAAAGTCAATGTGCGGGTGATCGCCGCGACCAACAAGGACCTGGAGGCGCTGGTGAAGGCCAAGGAATTCCGGGAGGACCTGTATTACCGGCTGAATGTCGTGCGGCTGCGGCTGCCGCCGTTGCGGGAGCGGGTGGAGGACGTGCCGCAGATCGTGGACTATTTCCTCCAGAGCCTGGCCAAGGCGAAGAAGACCAAGGCGCGCAAGGTTTCCGTCGAGGCGCTGGCCATCCTCTGCCGTCACAACTGGCCCGGCAACGTCCGCGAACTGGAGAACATGATCCACCGCAGCGCGGTCATTGCGCAGAGCGACACCATCCTGCCCAAGGATCTGCCCGAAGAGTTGCGGGAGAGTGTCACCGGCGAGCCGGCCTCGCTCGAGACGCTGTTCGACCAGCTTTATGTGCAGCTCAAGGTGACGCATCCCGGCGACATGTTCACGGTCGTGAAGACGGCGCTGGAAGCGCGCGAATCAGGCGAAAACAAACCGGCGCCGGCACCGCCGGCCCAGAAACTGTCCGCCAAGAAGAAGTAGAGTTGTTCCCTGTGGGAGCGAGCTTGCTCGCGACACGCGGGCAGTCGCGAGCAAGCTCGCTCCCACACAAGGCAAGATTCACCGATCCCCGTAGCCTTGCGGTTTGGCCTTATGCCAACGCCAGGCGGTCTCCACAATGGACTCGATGGACGGATACTTGGGCTTCCAGCCAAGTTCGACCTGGGCCTTGGTTGAGTTGGCATAGAGCGAAGGCGGGTCACCTTCGCGGCGGGGGCTGAATTTGACGGGCACTTTCAGGCCGCTGACATTTTCCACGGCCTTGATGACTTCCAGCACCGAGGTCGGCCTACCGGTGCCAAGGTTGTAGAAGCGGGCGGTGCCGGGCTTGGCCAGATGGTCGAAAGCGGCAATGTGCGCCCGGCTCAGGTCGTCCACGTGGACATAATCCCGGAGGCAGGTGCCGTCGGGCGTGGGGTAGTCGGTGCCATAGACCTCCAACGCCGGGTGCCGGCCCTGCGCGGCCCAGATGGCGAGCGGGATGAGATGCGTCTCGGGATCGTGGTCCTCGCCGATGCTACCATCCTCGGCGGCGCCAGCAGCGTTAAAGTAGCGGAAGGCGGCGAAACTCAAGCCCGGGCCGTGCGCGAGCGCCTTGAGGGCATTTTCCACGTCGAGTTTGGTCTGGCCGTAGGGATTGATCGGGGCCTGCGGCGCGTCCTCCGTAATGGGCAGTTTCGCCGGCACGCCGTAGGTGGCGCAGGTGGAGGAGAAGACGAACTTCCTCACGCCGTGCCGCAGCATCGTCTCGAGCAGCGTGTAGGTGGCCGAGCAGTTGTTGAGATAATACTTCAGCGGGGCCTGCACCGATTCCCCCACGTAGCAAAAGGCGGCAAATTGCATCACGAGGTCGAATTTGTCCGCCGCAAAGATACGCTCGAGCGCGACCGGGTCGCCGAGACTGGCGGGGAGGAATTTCACGTTCGCCGGCACGGAGGTGCGGTGCCCGTAGACGAGATTGTCGAGGACCACGGGTTCATGGCCCGCGGCGACGAGCTGGCGGACACAATGACTCCCGATGTAACCGGCCCCGCCGGCGACGAGCACTTTCATGGGGCAGACTTGTATTGCTTTTCGATTTCCGATGGCTAGGCAAATCGGTTCCATTCGGAAATACGCATGATTCAAAGCCGCATTGTCATCACCGGGGTCGGGCTCACCGCGCCGAACGGCAATTCCCTGGCCGAGTTCCGGAAAAATCTGCTGAACGGGGTCTCGGGCATCACGACCGTCGAGGTGCGCTTCATGGGCCGCCACCCCGCGGGCATGTGCACCTTCGACCCGTTGAAATACCAGAAGAAAAAGGATGTTCGCATCGGCACGCGCGTGGGCGGCATCAGCATCTACTGCGCCCGGGAGGCACTCGCCGACGCGGGGGTGAAGCTCGAGGCCCGCGACCGCAGTCGCATCGGGATCTACCTCGGCATCACGGAACACGGCAACGTCGAGACCGAGAACGAGGTCTACAATATCTCGCAGTTCAAATACGATACGAAGTTCTGGACGCACCACCACAACCCGCGGACGGTGGCCAACAATGCGGCCGGCGAGGTATCGCTCAACCTCGGCATCACCGGGCCCGCTTATACCATCGGTGCCGCGTGCGCCGCCGGCAACATGGGCCTGATCCACGCCGCGCAAATGCTGCGGCTGGGGGAGATTGATTTCGCCCTGGGCGGCGGCGTCAGTGAAAGCCCGCAGACCTTTGGTATTTTCGCCGGCTTCAAAAGCCAGAACGCCCTTGCCGCTCACGCCGACCCGACCAAGGCCAGCCGGCCGTTTGACAAAGCCCGCAACGGCATCGTGATCTCCGAGGGTGGCTGCATCTACACGCTGGAGCGGCTCGAGGATGCCCGGGCCCGGGGGGCGAAAATCTACGGGGAGATCGCCGGCTATCATGTGAATTCCGACGCGACCGACTACGTGCTGCCCAATCCGGAGCGACAGGCGGAGTGCGTCCGCAAGGCCATCGCCCATGCCGGCCTGACCATCGAAGACGTCGACTTGGTGAACACCCATGCGACTTCGACTCCCCAAGGCGATATCCAGGAGTGCCAGGCCATCGCGGAGGTATTTAAGGACCGGAGCACGCCCCCCCATATCAACAACACCAAAAGCTTTATTGGTCACGCCATGGGAGCGGCTGGCGCCTTGGAACTGGCGGGCAATCTACCGAGCTTCGACGACCTGATCGTGCATCCGACCATCAATGTCGATGAGCTTGACCCGCAGTGTGATATACCGGGTCTGGTGATCAATCAGCCCAAAGCCGCAAAGCGCCTGGATGTAATTCTGAACAATTCCTTCGGCATGCTGGGCATCAATTCGACATTGATTATCAAGCGTTTCGTCGCTTAATCCCGACGCGCACACCATCATGACTAAAGACGACTGCAAAAAGCTGGTTATCGACATCATCTCCGACATCGCCCCGGACGAGGATCTTTCGGCGATCAAGCCCGAGATCCGCCTGCGCGATCAACTGCAGCTCGATTCGATGGACTTCCTCGACATCGTCATGGAACTCCGCAAACGCCACGGCATTGAAGTGCCGGAGGCTGACTATTCGCATCTCGCCTCGCTGGAGAGTTGTGCGGAATACCTGACCCCGAAGTTCGTCACCAAGGCTTGAGGGCGGGTTAGTTGAGTTTATCTGTCGGGCGGGATCACAGATCCCGCCTTTTTCTTGGACTATTTGGTGGCGGGGTTCGGCGACCCCGCCCTACAACTAACCAGCATATATCACCCTTACTCGAGAACCTAACGACCCCTTGTTATATGTCTGTCATTGCGAGAAGCGAAGCGACGAAGCAATCCCGCTCGATGGATCGCCACGCCCGCCTTCGACAGGCTCGCGATGACAATTTTAGTGTGAAATATCCGGGCTAAGCGCACTGCGCATGAAAGACTCCCATTACGATGTAGCCATCATTGGCGCCGGAATGTCCGGTCTCGCCGCCGGCATCCGCCTCGCGCACTTCGGGCAGAAGGTCTGCATCTTCGAGCGGCATAACGCCCCGGGCGGGCTGAACAGTTTCTACAGCCTCGGGGGCCGCAAATACGACGTCGGCCTCCACGCCATGACCAACTACGTGGCCCCGGGCGTGAAAGGCACGCCACTCGGCAAGCTGCTCCGCCAGCTCCGCATCGAGCGCGAGGAGTTCGCCCTGTGCCCGCAGAAGCAGTCTAAAATCTCCTTCGGGCCGCACGGCGAGGCCACCCTGCGATTCACCAACGACTTTACGGTGCTTGATTCCGAGGTTGCGACGAGGTTCCCGGCGCAGGCGGACGGGTGGAGAAAACTGGTGAAATTGGTCAAGACCTACGACGACGTTTCCCTCGAGGCCCGGCCCCTCTCGGCGCGCGACGTGGTGGGGCGACATATCAGCGACCCGTTGCTGACCGACATGGTGTTCTGCCCGGTGATGTATTACGGCAGTGCCCAGGAACGGGACATGGAGTTCGGGCAGTTCGTCATCATGTTCAAGGCGCTCTTCCTCGAGGGCTTCGCGCGGCCGCTGGAAGGGGTGCGACTGGTCATCCGCGTGTTGCTGGAAAAGTTTCGGGCCGCCGGTGGCGAACGCCGCATGAAGTGCGGGGTGCGGCGGATCATGGAGGAGCAGGGGAGGGCGGCGCGGCTGGTGCTGGACGACGGCACAGAAATCACCGCGAGCCACGTGATTTCCTCCATCGGCTATCCCGAGACCATGAAACTCTGCACGCCGGCCCGCACTGCGGAGGCCTCCGCCAACACCGGGGCGCTGTCCTTCATCGAGACGATCAGCGTGTTCAACCGCCAGCCGGCGGAGTGGGGGTGGGGCGATGACACGATCATTTTCTTCAACGACTCGGGCCGCTTTGAGTATGCGCGGGCGGAGCAGCAGGTGGACATCCGCAGCGGCGTCATCTGCCTCCCCAATAATTTCAATTTCGGCCCGGATCAGCTGCCCGAGGGAATTTTCCGCGTCACCTGCCTGGCCAATTACGAGCTCTGGGCCCATTTGCCGGAGGAACAGTATCAGGCGGCCAAGAAACACTGGTTCGCGGAATCTCTGCGCAGCGCCCGGCGTTTCCTGCCACCCGTGGATGACTCGGTGCTGGCGCAAGCGCAACTGACGACCGACATGTTCACCCCGCGCACGATCCGGAAATTCACCGGCCATTTGAACGGGGCGATCTACGGCGCTCCGCGCAAGATCCGCAACGGGAGGACCCACCTGGATAACCTCTACCTGTGCGGCACGGACCAGGGTTTCCTGGGCATTGTCGGCGCCATGCTGAGCGGCATATCCATGGCGAATTACCATGTGCTGCAGGGTAGTGTGGGGCGGGATCGCTGATCACGCCGGTGGGCGTCGGTTTCCACACCGACGCCAGAGTCGCCGATGTGGAAATCGGCGACCACCCCGGGCAAGTAATTCCGCGTTGCGCTTTGCCGGGCGCCAAATTTAGTTGGGCGGCTCGCATGGCTTACGACTGGCTCAAAGGAATCGAAGACCACTACGACATCGTGGTGATTGGCAGCGGCTTGGGCGGGATGACCGGGGCCAATGTGCTCGCCAAGTGCGGCCACAAGGTGCTGCTGCTGGAGCACCACTACCAGTTCGGCGGCCTGGCGACCTGGTTCACCCGGAAAGGCGGCCACATCTTTGACATATCCCTGCACGGCTTCCCGATCGGCATGATCAAATCCATCCGCAAATACTGGAGCCAGGATATCGCCGATTCGATTGTGCAGCTCAAGGGCGTGCGGTTCATCAACCCCCAATTCCAGATCGACACCACCTTCGACCGGGAGGACTTCACACGCCAACTGGTCGAGAAGTTCAAGGTGCCGGCCGAGACCGTCGAGCGGTTCTTCACCGACCTGCGGGCGATGAATTTCTACGACAACAATTCGGAGACCACCGGACAGATGTTTGCGCGCTATTTCCCGGGACGTTCCGATGTGGAGCGCCTGCTGATGGAGCCGATCGCCTACGCCAACGGCTCCACGCTGGAGGACCCGGCGATCACCTTCGGCATCGTGTTCTCCAATTTCATGAGCAAGGGCGTCTACACCTTCCAAGGCGGCAGCGATGTGCTCATCAAGAAGATGGCAGCCGAGCTCAAGAAAAACGGGGTTGAGCTGCGCAAGCACGTGAGCGTGGAGAAAGTGGTGACGGAGGAACGCGATGGCCGGAAGCAGGTGGTGGGCGTGATGGCCAATGGCCGCCTGATCAATTGCGACGTGGTGCTCTCCAATTCCAACATCAAGAACACGGTCCTGCGCATCGCCGGAGAGGAAAACTTCACCCCCGAGTTCGTGGCGCAGACCAAGGCGGTGCGCGTCAACAGCAGCTCATGCCAGGTTTATCTTGGCATCCGGAAGGGCGAGATCTTGCCGCACATTGGGGATCTGGTCTTTACTTCCGATGATCCGGCATTCACCACGGAAAAACTGGTTGATCTGCATACGACCAGCCGGACCTTCTCGATGTATTATCCCGACACCCGCCCCGGCTCGGACCGCTACACGGTGGTGGTGTCCATCAATGCCAAGTATGAAGACTGGAACAGACTCACGCCGGAGCGGTATGCAGCCGAGAAGCAGCGGCTGATTGACGAGTCAATCGCCTCGCTCGAACGGTTTATTCCGGGGGTGCGCGCGAAGATCGACTGGATGGAGGCGGCGACGCCCCGCACCATCGAATACTATACCCGCCACTGGGCCGGCACCTCCTTCGGCACAAAGTTCGAGGGCTTGAAGGTTTCGATGGACCTGCCGGCGCAACTCCCCGGGCTCTATCACGCGGGCTCGGTCGGAATAATCATGTCGGGCTGGCTGGGCACCATCAACTATGGGGTGATCGTGGCCAATCAAATCGACAAGGCCCTCGCCGCCAAAAAACGCGCCGCCGTGGCCACCGGCTGATTCTTTCCCATGACCGAAGTCGAAAAACTCATCCCGCACCGTCCGCCCTTTCTCTTTGTCGACGAGATTATCTCGCACGCAGGCGATGTGCTGGTGGCCAAGCGCACCTGGCGGGCGGATGAGGATTTCTACCGGGGTCATTATCCCGGCACCCCCATTACGCCCGGAGTGTTGCTGTGCGAGGCAGTTTTCCAGACTGGCGCCTTGCTCATGGCCAAGCTGCTGTCCGGCGGTGACGGCGGACAGACCGGCGTGCCGTTGCTCACCAAGGTGACCGATGTGCGCTTCCGGCTGCCGGTCTACCCCGGCGACACGACCACCATTGAGGTGCGCCGAAAAGAAACCATGGGGGAATTTCATTTCATGGCCGGCAGCATCAAGAAGGGCGAAAAGCGGGTCCTGAATCTCGATTTCTCCGTCGCGTGGAAGAAACCCGCCAGTCAGGTTAACCCCATATGAGTGATTTCCTCAACATCTCCGGGCAGACCTTCCTCGTGCTGGGCGTGGCCAACCGCAAAAGCGTCGCCTGGTATATTGCCAGATCCCTGGAAGAGCAGGGCGCGCGGGTGCTCTTCAGTGTCCGTTCCGAAGCCCGGAAAAAATCCTTGGACGCATTGCTGGCGGGCAAGCCGGTCTTTATTTGCGATGTCGAGGGGGAGGACGCCTGCGCGCAACTCGCAAAGGATGTCGCGGGGGCGGGTTTCGGGCCGCTGCAGGGCGTGGTGCACTCGCTCGCCTTCGCCAACTACAGCGAAGGCTTCAAGCCCTTCCATGGCACGAAGCGGAAAGACTTCCTGCAGGCCATGGCCATCTCGGCTTTTTCGCTGGTCGAACTTGCCTCGGCTTTGAAACCGCACCTCGCCCCCAACGCCTCGGTGGTCACGATTGGCATTTCCTCACTGCAGGTTACACCCGACAACTATGGTTACATGGGACCGATCAAGGCCGCGCTCGAGTCGAGCAGCCGGTTTCTGGCCAAATCCTTCAGCACTGACAGTGAAGTGCGATTCAACGTCATCGGGGCCGGGCCGCTCAAGACCAGCGCGTCGGCCGGCATCCCGGGATATCTGGAGAGCTACCTTTACGCGGAGAAACTGACTTTCCGGAAGCGTAGCCTTGATACGCAGGAAGTGGCCAACGCCGCCTTGTTCCTGTTGAGCGCGCGCAGCAGCGGGCTCAACGGCACGACGCTGGTGATCGACGCGGGGCTGGGCTCGAATTTCTTCGACAAGGAAATCATCCGGCTGGCCATGCGGCCGGAAACGCCAAACGCCAAAACCCAAGCGCCAAAGTGAAGGCTTCGGGAATCAGTTTGGAGTTTGGCCATTGGCCTTTGGGATTTTGCGAATGAAATTTGCGAATGTTTGCATCGAGTCCCTGGCCACCGTGCTGCCAGAGGAAGTTTGGACCTCGACCCAGATCGAGGAGCGGTTGCAACCGCTCTATGAGCGCCTGAAGTTGCCCGCGGGCCGCTTGGAGCTCATGACCGGGATCAAGGAGCGACGCATGTGGCCCGCCGGCACCAGGCCGTCAGACGCGAGCGCCCGGGCGGGCCAGGCGGTGTTGCAGCGCTCCGGGCTCAAAGCGGAACAAGTGGAAGTCTTCATCCATTGCGCGGTTTCCCGCGACATGCTCGAGCCGGCGACCGCCGCCTTTGCGCACCACAAAATCGGGTTGGGCGCGTCGTGCCAGGTTTTTGACCTATCGAACGCCTGCCTCGGTTTTCTCAACGGCCTGGTGACGCTCGGGGCGATGATCGACAGCGGCCAGATACGATGCGGGATGGTGGTGGCCGGCGAGAACGGCCGGCCGCTCGTCGAGCAGACCGTGCAACACTTGCTCACGGCGCCGCTGAACCGGAACGAGATCAAGCCCTTTTTCGCCAACCTGACGATCGGTTCGGGCGCGGTGGCCGCAATCGTGTGCCACGCCGATCTGCTGCCGGCTGGCCCCCGGCATCGTATGCTCGCGGGGGCTTGTCTGGCCGCCACCCAGCACAGTGAACTCTGCCGAGGTGACACCGCCGGGCAGGGTTTGCAGATGGAAACCGACTCCGAGCAACTGCTGGTTGCCGGGGTCGACGTCGCGCGGGAAACCTGGAAGTTATTCGAGCACGAGACCGGCTGGACTCGAACGACGCCCCAGCACTTTATCTGTCACCAGGTCGGAAGCACCCACCGCCGGAAGCTATACGAAACGGTGGGATTGGATCTGGCCAAGGATTTCTCAACCTTTGAGACCCTCGGCAACACCGGCGCGGCGGCGCTGCCGACCGCGCTGGCGCTGGCCGTGGAGCAGGGAGTCGTCCAACCGGGCCACAAAGCCGCTCTGCTGGGCATCGGGAGCGGAATCAACAGCCTGATGCTGGCGGTCGAATGGTGATGAGCGCGCCACTGCCAGACTGGTTGCGGGCCCTCTATCCGTTCGAACCGAAGCGATTCGACACCGGGCATGGGATGATGAGTTATCTCGACGAGGGTGCGGGGGACGAAGCCGTGGTGATGGTGCACGGCAACCCGACCTGGTCGTTTTATTACCGGAACCTCGTTTTGGGGCTGCGTGGAAAGATCCGCTGCATCGTGCCGGACCATCTCGGCTGCGGTCTGTCGGACAAGCCGCCGGCCTTCAATTACACGCTCGGCGAACATATCAAGAACCTGCGGGCGTTGCTCGACCGCCTGAACCTGCGGAAAATCCACCTGATCGTGCACGACTGGGGCGGGCCGATCGGGCTGGGCACGGCGCTGACCAGGCCCGAGCAGCTCGGCCGGGTGGTCATCCTCAACACGGCGGCGTTTGCCGATACGGTGGTGCCGTGGCGCATCCGGTTCTGCCGGACCCCGGTCCTAGGCGAGTGGCTGGTGAGGGGATTCAACGGCTTTGCCTGGCCGGCCACGCGGATGGCCGTAACGCGCCCGTTGGCCGGGGAGGTGCAGCGTGGTTACCTCTATCCCTACAACAACTGGGCCAACCGGATCGCCACCCATCGGTTCGTGGTTGATATTCCAGCAGGCAAGGGAAGCCCGTCGGACCGGGTGCTGGTCGAAGTGGAATCCAAGTTGGGACTGCTGCGTGCTAGACCGGTGCGGATTCTGTGGGGTGGCCAGGATTTTTGCTTCAGCCGGCACTATTATGAGAGGTGGCGAAAGCTGCTGCCCGAGGCCGAGGCCGACTATCTGGAATCAGCGGGTCACTATGTGATCGAGGATGCAGGGGAGCATTGCCTGAGTGAGATCATGCGCTTCCTGAACCTGCCGTAACTCGATTGCTTATCAAGAATATGTATATTAGACATAATATACATTGTGCGTTATACAGGCACCGGACAGCCAAAATCCAAGGCTTCTAACGGGCCGGACCCCAACGTTTGGTCAGCGGATAATAGATGAACAAGGGCCGGCCGACGACGTCCTTCTCGGGGACGAAACCCCAGAAGCGGCTATCCAAACTCCGGGGAGAGTTATCCCCGAGCGCATAATAGGAATTGGCCGGCACGGTGACCTTTCCCCCAATGGGCAGCATGCCATCACTTGCTTGCACGCCATCGCGCAACACGGGGCCGCCAGTATTATTGATGTAACCGGGATACCTGTCCTCCCGGCGGGCGTTTTTCCCAAAGGCATCTGATCCCTCGATCGGCTTGCCGTTGCGATAAAGCACCGGCGCCTTGATCTCCAGCGTGTCGCCGGGTGTGCCCGCGAGACGCTTGACGTAATACTGGCTGATCTGGACGCCCGCCGCGTCCTGCATGGCGGCGCTCTTGATGTTGCCGGTCTTGAAGACGAATCCCGAGCCGACTGGCGGCTTGATGAAATTGTAGCTCAGGCGGTCCACAAAAAGCAGGTCGCCGGTCAGGATGTCAAAGCTAAGGATTTTCTCACCCTGCTGGACTCGTTGGCCGATCGGAATCCAGTAAACGGTCGCATCCCGGCCGTTAAACCGCAGGGTCGATGTCTGGAGAGGTTTGTTCTTTGCCGCCCGTTCTCGTATGGCCTCGGCGAAGCTCGCCGCCTGCCCTTTGAATCTCTCGTCCATCACCTGGCCGAATTCCCCCTGGAAGTCAGAAGGGATTGTCACCTTGGCGAATTGGCCGCCGACGAGGAAGCTGTATTCCCGCATCATGGTCGGGAAGACCAGCAGGCTGCGCCCTGACATTTCAGTGTAAGCCTGCTGCCCGTTGCCGAATATGGGTATCATCACCTCGCCCGCCGCCGGGGCCGTGACCGAGTAATTACTGGCTCCGAGGGTCAGCAGCCGAGCCAGCTTGCGCATCGACCCTGGTTCCTCGCCCGCTTTAAAGACCTCCGCCGTCATCCCGTAATAGCTCGGCCACATCGAATTCGTCGGGATCTTGAAGGGCTGGATAAAGTAAGCCCGCAGGCCCAGGATCACGATGGCCGCGACCAGAAAGAACTCGATGTTTTCCACCAGCGAGGACTGGGGATAGATCCGGCCACCCGTATCGCGCAAGACGCCTTCCAGCGACTCCACGGTCAGCTTCAGTTTGCTCGCATCGGCCTTCTCCTTGATTCCCTGTTTCACCGCCGTGGCCGCCCCGAGCAGTCTCTGGTTCTGGGCATCCGTCAGCTGATCCCGGCGGAACTTGTAGACCCGGTCCGCCACTTCCAGCCAGTTGGCGGCATTCAAGCGCATTTTCTTTTCCTGGGAATAGAGAAAGCTGAACACGATATTTGCCGGGGTTAACTGTTGGTCTTCAAAACCTGGATGAAGGCATCAGGTGGGATCGAAACTTTACCAATAAGTTTCATCTTCTTTTTGCCCTCCTTCTGCTTGTCGAGCAACTTCCGTTTGCGGGAGATGTCGCCGCCATAGCACTTTGACGTGACGTCCTTGCGCATCTCGCGGACGTTGTCGCGCGCGATGATCTTGCCTCCGATGGCGGCCTGGACGGCGATCTTGAACATCTGCGGCGGGATGATGTCGGCCAGTTTCTCGCAGAGCGTCCTGCCCTGCCCCTCGGCCTTGCTGCGATGCACGATGCTGGCGAAGGCGTCCACGGGATCGCCGTTCACCATGATGTCCATGCGCACCAGGTCGGAGACGCGGTATTCGCCGAGTTCGTAGTCCATGGAGCCGTAGCCGCGGGTGATGCTCTTGAGCCGGTCGTTGAAATCGACCAGGATTTCGTTGAGCGGCAGCGTGCAACTGAGCATGACCCGGGAGCCGTCCAGCGTGGCGGTCTGGTCGCAGGAACCGCGTTTGTCCATGATCAGCCCCATGATATCGCCGAGAAACTCGTTGGGCAGATGGATGGAGGCCTTGATGGTCGGCTCGGCGATGTCGGCGATGCTCGCCGGATCCGGCAGGTTGATGGGATTGTCGACCTCGACGACATCACCCGCGTGGTTCTTCACCTTGTAGACCACGCTCGGATAGGTGGAGATGATCTCGACGTCGTATTCGCGGCGGATGCGTTCCTGGACGACCTCCATATGGAGCAAGCCAAGGAAGCCACAGCGAAAGCCGAAGCCGAGGGCCACGGAAGTTTCATTCGAATAAAGCAGCGCGGCGTCGTTCAGGCGTAGCTTGGCGAGTGCGACCTTGAGTTTTTCGTAGTCGTTCGACTCCAGGGGATACAGACCGCAATAAACCATCGGGCGCACCTCCTTGTAGCCCGGGAGCATCTCGGCCGCGGGCTTGTTCGCGTGCGTGACCGTGTCACCAATCTTGATGTCATCGGTGCTTTTGATGCTGCTGATGATATAGCCGACGTCGCCCGGTCCGAGAGTCGCGACCTTCTCCATGCCCGGCCGGAAGACCCCCACTTCCTTTACTTCGGACCGCTGGCCCGTGCTCATGAGCATCATCATCTCCCCGGCCTTGATGGTGCCGGAGAAGACGCGGGCATAGGATATTACACCCCGATAGGAATCGTATTTTGAATCGAACACCAGGGCGCGCAGCGTGGGATAGTCCGTCCAGCGCGGTGGCGGTATCCGGGCAACCACGGCCTCCAGGATATCCTGAATGCCGATGCCGGACTTGCCACTGGCCAAAATGGCCTCCTCCGCGGGAATGGTCAGGATATCCTCCAGTTGCCGCATGCACAATTCGAGGTTGGCGCTCGGCAGATCGATCTTGTTGATCACCGGGATGACTTTGAGCCCCTGCGCGAAGGCGAGGTGGGCGTTTGCCACCGTCTGGGCTTCGACGCCCTGCGCGGCGTCGATCAGCAGCACCGCGCCCTCGCAGGCCGCGAGCGACCGCGAGACCTCATAGGAGAAATCCACGTGGCCGGGTGTGTCCGTAAGATGCAGCTTGTAGGTCTTCCCATCCTTGGCCGGGTAATTCATGACCACAGGGTGCATCTTGATGGTGATGCCGCGTTCCTTCTCGAGGTCCATCGAGTCGAGATGCTGGTCCGTCATGTTCCGCTTGGTGATCGTGCTCGTATATTCGAGCAGACGGTCGGACAGCGTCGTCTTGCCGTGATCGACGTGGGCGATGATGCAGAAATTGCGGGTGAGTTTGGCGGGCATCTCAGGGGGCGAGGTCGGTAAATTCGGCAAATGATTTCACGACCCAGGCCTTCTCGGTGCGCCGGGCCAGGCCGGCCAGCACCCCGCCCGGCCCGCACTCCCAATACTCCGTGGCGCCGGCCGCCGTGCAGGCGCGCATGCAGTCTTCCCACCGCACGGACGACACAACTTGTCTTACCAGGGCTTCACGAATCTGGGCGGGTTCGGCCACGACCTGGCCGGTGGTGTTGCTGAAGACGGTGAGCTGCGGTCGCCGGAAGGATATTCCGGCGAGATACGCGGCAAACGCGGCCCGGGCCGGTTCCATCAGCCGGCTGTGGTAGGCACCCGCCACATTGAGCGCCATGACGCGCTTCAAGCCCTTGTCCTTTGCCGCCGCGACCAAGGCATCCACCTTGGCCTTGTCACCGGATACGATGATCTGGCCCGGCGCATTGAAATTCGCGGCCTCGATGCCAAACTCCGCGCAAAGTTCCGCCACCCGCGCCCGGTCCTCGCCGATAATGGCGGCCATGCCCCCGACCGACTTCTCGCAGGCCAGCTGCATCAGTCGTCCGCGCTCCGCCACAATCTTAAGGCCCGTGGCGAAATCAAAAACCCCCGCCGCGGCTAGCGCCGTGACCTCGCCGAGACTCAGGCCCAGGGCAAAGGTAACTGCCGGCAGCTTCCCCAGCTCCCGCAACGCGCCCACCACGGCCAGCCCGTGAACATAGAGCGCCGGCTGGCAGACTTTGGTCTGGGTCAACTCGGCTTCGGGGCCGGCGAAGCAAATATTCTTCAAGTCCCACCCCAGCACGGCGTTGGCTTCGTCGTAGAGTGCCCGGGCCGCAGCGGAACCCTCATAAAGGGACTTACCCATGCCCACTTTTTGGGCACCTTGACCGGCAAAAATCAACGCGAGTGACATAGATGAAAGGAGCGGTTAAACCGGCCCGCTGCCCAAAAACCAAGCCCTAAAAACTTTCCGCTGCCGCCGTCGTCAGGTTTTGAAGAAAATACCCTTCAGGTTCATCTCCAGCGCGGGTGCATTCGGGGAGAAACGCAGGCCATCAGCCTTGCTGATCTTACCCTCCTTGATCAAACGGTAGAGATCCTTGTTGAAGGACTTTGAGCCCTGATCGGAGGACGCTTCGAGCAGTTGCTGAATCTTGTCGTTGTGGCCGTCGAGGATCAGGTTGCTCACCGTGGCATCGGCAATGAGAATCTCGTGGGCGGCGAATCGTCCGCCGCCTTCGAGGGCGGGGATGAGCTTCTGGCAGATGAAGCCCCGCAAGGTGCCGGCGATCTGCCGGCGGGCCTGTTCGATTTGCTCCGGTGGGAAGAACTCGAACAAGCGGGTCAGTGACTGCTTCACGGTGGCGGCGTGCATCGTCGAGATGACCAAGTGGCCGGTTTCGGCGGCCGAGATGGCGGTCTCAAAGGTTTCCCGGTCGCGCATTTCGCCGATGAGAATGATGTCAGGATTCTGGCGCAGCACGGACTTGATCGCCAGTTCGAAGCTCGGCACGTCGAGGCCAATCTCGCGCTGTTGGAAAAGAGATTTCTCATCGCTGAAAGTGTATTCGATCGGATCCTCGATGGTCACGATATGCTTGTCCATGTTCTGGTTGATCCAGTTGAGCATGGCCGCCATCGTCGAACTCTTGCCGGAGCCAGTGGCGCCGCAGATGAGCAGGATGCCGTCCTTGGCCTGCGCCATCTTGATGAACGTATCCGGCTCGATCTTCAGGTCCGCAAAAGTGGGTGGGCGGCTTTTGATATGACGCAGCACGATGCTCACCAGGCCGCGTTGGTGGAAGGCATTGACGCGGAACCGGCCGACGTCATCGGCCGCGTAAGCAAAGTCCACCTGAGCGTCTTTTTCCCATTTGGGCTTGAAGATGCGGGGCACGTGTTCGTCCACCCAGGCTTGGGCGGTGTCACAGGTGATGGGGTCCATCTCGACCGGCCGGAGCTTGCCGCCCATGCGCAGGTAGCCGGGCTTCTCGGATTTGATCACGATGTCGCTCGCGCCGCTCTCGACGGCCAGCTTAAGCAGATCGTTGATGATTTCGGT
>JANNDM010000054.1:0-9252 GCA_031387725.1 Verrucomicrobiota bacterium
TCCGGGCAGGCGGCAGAATCCGACGCCCTGCGCCAGCTCCAAGAAGAGAATGCCGCCCTCCGCAAGCAACTGGCCGCCATGGAAGGCAAAGCCCCGGCGGCGGCGCCCGCCGCCGCGCCAGGCCAAGCCGCTCCGGCCGCCGCTGCACCGTCCATGGCTGCGGACATGACCGACAAGGATGTCCTCGTCCTCTCGCCCTTCGTGGTGAAGCAAGACAAGGATTTCGGCTACCTGAAGACCAACTCGGCCACCGCCACCCGCATCGGCACTGAGATCCAGAAGGTGCCGCTGAGCATCTCCGTCCTCTCGGAGGATTTCCTCAAAGATACCAATATGAAGGACATTCAGGACGTCCTGCGGTATCAAGGTTCCTCGGCCGGTGACGGTCGCATGGGTATTCTCCAGCCCGCCACCGGCTTCACGCCGGCCGGCAACATGTCGCTGCGCGGTTTCCCGATCAACTCGCGCCTGCGCAACGGCCTGCTCCGCTACAACGCCTACACGCTCGACAATGTTGAGCGCGTGGAACTCATCAAGGGCCCGGCGGCGGTGTTCTTCGGCAACGCCTTTCCGGGCGGTGTCATCAACTACGTCACCAAGCAGCCCTCGTTCAGCAAAATCCCGACCGCGGTCTCCTTTTCCTACGGTGGCTATGATACCCGGGTTGGCGGCGAGCGCGTCACCCTCGACCATAACACCGTTCTCTCCGACAAGGCGGCCATGCGCATCGTCGGTGCCTGGAACCATGGGATCGGCAATGCCCGCTATGAATATGAGGACGGTTACTCCGTCAATGCGGGCCTGACCTTGGTCCCGCTGAAGAGCGGCAAGCTCCGCATCGCCCTCGAAGGCGAGGTGCTGCAGCGCCTCCGCAATCAGGACGACGACTCCTGGCGCTGGCCCTCCCAGTGGTTCGCCGACTACAATGCTCCGCCGGCCAACCTGATCGCGATCTCCGGTGTGGCCGACGCCACCGCCTACCGGGCGCGCATCTTCAACGGCCTCGGCACCTGGATCGCCGACGTGCGCAATGCCGCCGGCAACCAGTATATCCCGCTGTGGACGCAGCCACTCGAGCACGGTGCCTATATCACCGACGCCGCCGGCAGCCGGATCCATGACGAGAAGTTCAACTATTACGGCGCCGGCACCTTCACCAAGGACGAGAATTCCACGTTCTCCATCGTCACGGACTTTGCCGCCACGGACTGGCTGGACATCCGCCACTCCTACACCTCGGTGCAATCACGGTTCGACCGCGTATTCTCAGCCGCCAATCCCTACGCCGACGGCGTGCGCTTCAGCACGATTGGTGTCACGACGCAGGGCTATGACATTGACGCTTATTATCATCAGCTCGACCTCGTGCTAAAGAAGAAGTTCGCCGGGATCGACAACAAGGTTCTTGCCGGTGCCTTCTATGGCCAGACCTACAACTCCTTCTACGGCAGCGTGGGGGCCAATGCCGCCGGCACGACCCAGTTCCCGTTCTTCGGCAACTTGCCGGGCGCCTTTGACAAGCCCGACGAGGGCTATGTCTCACCGATCCCGGTGGCGCTCCGCAACACCACCTTCGGCGCCAACATCGCGCAGGAGTTCATCCGCAGCCGCACCGGCCAGATCCTCACCCCGATGGAGATTTTCTCCCTCTATGACCCGGGCGTGCATGTCTCCCCCGACGTCCGCCGCATCGCCGAGATCTCCCGCGGACTCGTAGACCACTCCCGCCCGAAGCGCACGGAATACTACCTCAACTGGCAGGGAACCTCCATGAAGGATCGCTTGACCACATTCATCGGCTATCGGCAGGAGAAAATCGCCACCCCCGGCCAGCTCGTCTCCGTCAACCCGCCGTGGTTCAGCGTTCCTGACTTCGCCCTCGACAACATCCCGCGCTCCGAATGGCTCAAGTATGGCCTGAACGAGGTCTTCTCCCGCGCCCGCACGGTAAAGGGCAACTCCAAGATGGCTGGTCTCTCCTTCGAGATTAAGAAGAACATCAACCTCTATGCGAGTTACTCGCAGACCTTCCTTCCCCCTGGCGTGCAATACCTCGGTGGCGACACCGACCCGGCGGCGGTCACGAACCGCGCCATTCTGCTGGGCCTGAATCCCACCACCGAATACGCCCGCGTCCTCGCTGACGGTTTCCTCAAGGAAATCGGCAACGAGACGGGTAAAAACACCGAATTCGGCGTCAAGGTCGCCCTCGATGACAATAAGATCGTCGGCACCCTGTCGGTCTACCGCGTCAGGCGTCAGGACCGCAACGTGGACGACACGCAGCGCCAGTTCGACGAGCCGTTGAACTACCTGCTCCCGAACAAGCAGGGCGCGGCGAGCCGCGTCATCCGCTGGTTCACCGCCTCCGCCACGCAGGAGAACGAAGGGGCTGAGTTCGAAGTCGTCTGGAGCCCGAAGCGCAACTATCAGGCCGTCGTCTCCGGGGGCTGGATGTGGCGTTCCGAGACCGTGTCCGACAAGAGCTTGGATATTCTGCCCAACACCAGCGCCGGCACGATCATTTCGCGAAACATCATCTTCGCGAACCGCCTGGCTTACGCGCCTGAGTTCCGGTTCAACATATTCAACAAGTATACGTTCGACCACAACTTCATGGGCGAGCACGGCCGGGGCTTCAGCGCGGGCCTCGGGGCGCGCTACTCCAGCGAGATCATCATCTCGAACGACCAGAACTTCAATGCCGGGACCGGCGGTATCACCGCCGGTAACTACCTGGTGTTCGACACGGTGTTTAGCTACCCGTTCGAAGTCATGGGCTACAAGATGTTGAGTTCGCTCACCATGAACAACGTCCTCGACAAGAAATACTCCGAGGGCGGCTTCGCCCTGGCCTCCCCGCGCTCCTTTAACTTCACGCTGGGCATGAAGTTCTAAGCGCCGGGCTTACTCGCATCATTCGCTTCAAGGGCGGAGGCAGCTGCCTCCGCCCTTTTTTCTTCCATTCTTTTCCCATCGTTTCCCATCGTTTCCCATGTTCCGTCTCTTACCAACGCCGGGGATGTTTTTGACTTCTGTCATCGCGAGGTGCGCGAAGCGCGCCGTGGCGATCCAGATGGATTGCTTCGTTGCTCCGCTCCTCGCAATGACAGACCAAATCTCCAGAAACGTTTGTATAAAGCTTCTGCTTCCCCTGCTGCTCCTGCTCGTGAGTCCTCTGGCCGCCGCGGACCTGCCCGCCAACCTGTCCGCCAAAGCCTCGGCGGCGGCGGAAGCCTTGGAGACGGCGGACCATCCTCTGGCCGGCTCCTGGCGCATCGATCTCGGCCGCAGCACCGAGCTCAGCCCGTGGAAGGACTACGAACTCACCTTCACCACCGCCGGCGACACCGTCACCATCCACCGCCGGCTCGCCTGGGGCCGCCGCGAGTTCACCGACGAGATGACGGTTGGCCCCGGCCAGCCCGTCATCGTCCCCGTCGCCCTGTGGCCGGACAACCGCCACCTCGGCGCCTACATCGGCGGTGACCGCACCAAGCACGTCCGCACCGAGTGGATCGACGCCGGCCGCGTCCTCCGCCTCAGCACCGACCTTGTCCTCTCGACCCAGCAGGGCGAACGCGCAGTCAACATTCTCAGCGACTACAAGGTCAGCGCCAACGGCGTCCAGCTCATCCTCACCGAACTCCGCAGCACCCGCAACCGCCCCGTCGTCTACGTGTTCACGAGAAAGACTGAAGGACCGAAAAGCTGAAGGGCTGAATTGGTTTCAACCTTCGGCATTTCTCAGCCTTTCAGCCTTTCAGCCCTTCAGTCCTTCGCCCTTTTCACCATGCGCTTTTCCCTCGCCCTCGTCACTCTCCTCGCTGCATCCAGCGTGCTTTCTGGAGCCGCCGCGGATCCCTCCCTCATCGCCCGCCTTGAGCCCAAGAAGGTCGCCCGCGCCCCGGCCACCGCCACCCTCGTTCCGCTCTCGGAGAACTGGCGTCTGGACGGCGACCTCCCCGTCCACGCCCTGCTCATCTCCCTGCAGGGCCTCGCCAACCGCGACTACCCGCGCCTCTACCTCGAATATCCGAAATCCTGGCAGTGGGAGATCGTCCGCCCGCTCGTCACCTTCCTCGAGAAACGCCACGGCGTGAAGTTCGACCGCCTCGAGCCGACCGGTGCTGACTTGTCAGCCGTAGCCTTGGCGAAGGCTGACGCCGCGCTCGGCCGCTTCGCGAAATATGCGAAGGGCGTCGTCGTGTGGGACAAGTCCGTCCGCTCCTCCCTTATCGTCGCCTTCACCGTCGCCGGCGTCGAGGACCTCGTGGTCGTCAGCGAGGACCAGCTCGCGCTGGCCGCCAAGCACGGCCTCAAGCCCGTCGTCGACCTGCGCGGCAAGTTCACCGGCCAAACCGACGCGCAGATCTACTCGTGGGCCTACGACCAGTATTTTGAGCGCTGCTCGCGCGATTACTACGTCGTCATGGGCGGCCACGCCGGCCCCGAGATGCAGCCGGGCGTCGCCGACTTCGGCATCCGCCAGCGCGCCTTCTTCACCGACCTCTCCGCCAACCCGAAGCACACTGAGGAGATCGCGCTCCTGAACAAGATCCTCGGCCGCCAGAACGTGCCGAGCATCGTCCTGGGCTGGCATTCCTATGCCAAGGACACCGAGGGCCAGCACACCACCCTCGTCGGCAACTACGGCCTCATCATGGAGGGCCTGCACAACCTCCCCAATGTCTCGTTCACCTCGCAGATCCCGCTGACGCCCGACTTCAAGTTCACCAACAACCACACCGTGAAGCCGGACGAAACGCGCAAGGCGGAGAAGAAGGTCTACGTCGCCGCCGCCGCCACCGACGCCATGGGCATCGGCACCTGGACCAAGCCCGGCCGCGGCAAGATCCCCTACACCTGGCAGGTGCTCATGAACTGGGCCTGGATGAATCCGCCCGCCCTGCAGTATTTCTACGAGGACAAGACGCCCAACGACTACTTCATCGGCGGCCTCTCGGGCCCGGGCTACATGTATCCCAAGGCGCTCCCCGCCGACAAATGGCCCGCCCTCTCCGCCGTCGGTCGCGACCTGATGAAACGCCTCGATCTCCGTGTGCTCGAGATCATGGATTACTCCGAGGGCAACCGCCACGTCGGCAACACCGACCTGCCCAAGGCGGTCGTGGACCGTTACTATGACCAGTATCCCGACGTCATCGGTTTCATCAACGGCTACGGCTCCGCCCGCACCTTCGACCTCCGCGCCGGCAAGCCGCTTATCAGCTACGACTACTACCTCGACGTGCAGCGCCCGGTCGACGAGGCCGCCGCCGACCTCGAGGAACTCATCTCGCTCAACCCGCAGCGCCCCTACTTCCTCCTGCTCCACATCCGCGAGTCCAACACCGTCGAAAAAGTCTCCGAGATCCTCGGCCGCCTCAGCGAGCAGGTCGAGGTCGTCCCGCTCGATGTCTTCCTGAAGCTCGCCGCCGGCGCCCCGACCTACCGCACCAACTACCAACAGCCCGGCGACCCCATCGACCGCAACCCGTGACCAGAAAAGCTGAAGGGCTGGAAAACTGCAGGACTGAACTACAACGACGCTTCTCCAATTCAACTACCGACGTTCAGCCCTTCAGCTCTTCAGCCTTTCAGCCCTTCCCATGAACCCCACCCGCCGCACGTTCCTGAAAAGCTCCGCCGCGCTGGCCGCATCCCTTTCCCTCGCGCGGCTCGACCTGCGCGGCGCCGAAACCGGCGCGGCTGTGCCCTTCGTAGTCCCGCAGGGCGGGACGAAGAAGGGGTTGCTGTTCGATGCCGCCGACCTGCCGCGCATCCGCGCCAATGCCGCGCACCCGCGCTTCGCCGCCTACTGGCAGTCGCTGCTGGCCGCCGACGTCGCCGCCGCCACGGCGTTCCTGCGCTGCGAACTCCGGCTGACCAACCATGTGACCCACCTGCTGCGCGCCCAGCAGATCCTGGACCGCGCGGCCTTTGTCTACCTCGTCAATCGCGACCCCGCCCAGCTCGAACTGGCCAAGCTCGCGATGCGGCGGATGCTCGATTTCCCCGAGTGGGACTGCTTCCTCGAAGGCGGCAAGGTCCTCGGCATGCAGCGCGCCACCGAGGGCACCTTCGCCCTCCTCTTCGCCCTCGACTGCCTCGGCGACGCCGTGACCGCGGAGGAGCGCACTGAAGTCGAGCTGGCCGTCCTCACCAAGGGCATTCCCGCCTGCCATGCCGCCGTCTACGGCATGAAGTATCCCGACCGCGTCCGGGGCTGGGAATGGAACCCGCGCAGCGAGATCGACGCCATGCGGCACATCAGCCTCAAGCGCTGGCCGCTGATCCTGAACTCGACCAATCTCAAGATCATCCCCACCGCCTGCCTCGGCATTGCCGCCTGCTGGTTCCGGGGACGGCCGGAGGCCGAGGGCTGGCTGGAGCTGGCCCGCTCCAGTGCGAAAGCCTTCTCCACCATGTATGGCAGCGACGGCTGCTACGACGAGGGTGTGAGCTACTGGGGCTACACCACGCTCTTCCTCGCCCTTTTCGCCGAGGTGCTCTGGCGCACGCACGGCATCGACGACCGCTCGCTTATCAACTACCCCGGCACCGTCCGCTACGCGCTCGGCAACACCATGCCGACCATCGACGACCAACGGTCGGTCGCTGCGGTCACCCACCTGCCGGGCTACACCATGCCTGTCGTCAAGCCCGAGTTCGACATCGTCAACCACGGCGATGCCAACGGCGGCGTCGAGATTTCGGTCGCCACCTGGGTCGCCCGCACCCACCAGGACCCGCTCGCCCAGCACGTGGCCGCCAAGGTTGGTGAGGCCAAGCATGTCTTCGGCCTGGTCTGGTTCGACCCCGCCTTGCCCGCGACCCCGCCCGGTCCCGCCTTGCTCGATGTCCGCCAGGCCAACGACATCGTCATCTCCCGCACCGGCTGGACCACCGGCGACAACGTCCTCGCCCTGCGCAGCGGCGGCCCCGGCAACCACGAGCACGCCGACCGCAACAGCGTCATCTTCAAGGCCTATGGCGAGCGCCTCCTCCACGATCCCTTCCGCGCCGCCTACATCGCCAAGCAGCCGCGCTGGATGCTCCGACTCACCGGGGCGCACACCGCCGTCCTCATCAACGGCGAGGGCCACCAATACCACGACGGCAGCGAAGGCACGAACGCCTCCTGGTCCTTCGCCCGCGTCACCGACCATCGCACCGGCCCCGGCTGGATGACCGTCACCAGCGACGCCACGGATGCCTACCAGCTCGTCAATCCCGCGGTGAAGCGTGTTGTCCGCACCTTGGTCTATCTCAAGCCCGACGTCGTGGTGTTCCTCGACCGCGTGACGCTGTCAGACGCCAAGGCCGCCGTGCAGGTCCGCTTCCAGGCCAACAACGAGGATCTCGCCGCCACCCTGTCACTCCCGGGCGACAACTTCCTCATCACCCGTCCGCACGCCTCGCTGCTCGGCCGCGTGGCCCGTGCGCCCGGGCTCACCGTGCGCCTCGGTAAGCTGCCGCTGGCGGAAAAAGACGGCTCGCAACCCTACGCCGAGGTCGAATCCGCCGCCGCGCTGGAGCACGAAATCCTCACCGTCTGCAGTGCTTTGCCCGTGAATCCGGCGGAGCGCGGAATTCTCGGGACAAACACCGGGCCGGCAGCAGCCGGCAACGGTGCCTCCGCCCACGGCGACCTGCGCCTCGCCCGCGAAGGCGCCGCCTGGCACGTCACCGGCACCCACGCCGGCCAGAAGGTCGACGTCACCCTCAACACTGCTGGCGCCCAGCTTGTCCTCACCCTCGCGTGAACACGTCTCGTCAGCCGGTCTGCTTGGAGGCGGGGCCATCAGCCCCGCGATACATGCGCATCGCTGCACCAGGGCGTGTTTGCACAATGCCTTGTCATCGCGAGGCCCGCAGCAGCGGGCCGTGGCGATCCAGCTGGATTGCTTCGTCGGGCCACTTTGTGGCCCTCCTCGCAATGACATTTTGCAAACACACTCTAGTTTCCTGTAGGTTGCGCGCTCGCGCGCAACGTGGCGTGCACTTGTCGTCCATAGCCTTGGCGAAGGATGAAGCACGCCACCTACATATAGCTCCTAACAATTGTCATCTGCGGGACTGATAGTCCCGCCTCCATCAATCCCTCATCCATTCTTCCCATGAACCCCTCCACCCGCCGCACCTTCCTCAAGAGTTCCGCTGCTCTCGCCGCGTCCCTGCCTTTTGCCCGCCTCGACTTGCGCGCCGCCGAGGCCACCGCCCCCGCCGCGCCCGGCGCGGCCAAAGGCCTGCTATTCGACGCCACCGACCTCCCGCGCATCCGCGCCAACACTCAGCATCCGCGCTTCGTGAAGCTCTGGGCCGAGATGACCGGCGCCGACCTCGCCGCCGACACCGACTTCCTCGAACACCACGTGCGCTTCAACAACCATGTCGCCGACATGATGCGCTGCCGCCAGATCGTCGAGCGCTCCTCCTTTGTCTACGCGGTCAACGGTGACGCCGCCCACCTCGCCGTCACGAAACTCGCCATCCGCAAATTGCTGGAATACCCCAAGTGGGATTTCTTCCTCGAGGGCGGCAAGGTCACCATGGGTCTGCAGCGCGCCTCCGAGGCCACCATCGCCCTCGCGCTGGCGCTCGACTGCCTCGGCCCCGCGCTGACGCCCGCCGAGGTCGCCGCCATCGAGGCGGGCATCGCGAACAAGGGCGCCCCCGCGTGTTTCACTTCGGTCTACGGCATGAAATTCCCGGACCGCGTGAAGGGCTGGACCTTCGATCCCGACGACGATTACCCGCTCGCCTTCCGCGTCAGCATGGCCCGCTGGCCGCTCATCCTCAACTCGACCAACCTCAAGGTCATCCCGACCGCCGCGCTCGGCATCGCCGCCGTGTTGCTCCATGGCCGCCATCCGCAGGCGGAGCAATGGCTCGACCTCGCCCGGTCCAGCGCCAAGGCGTTCTCCACGATGTATGGCGCCGACGGTTCCTACGACGAAGGGGCCAGCTATTGGGGCTACACCACGCTGCACATGGCCCTGTTCGCCGAGATCCTGTGGCGCCGGCTGGGCATCGATGACCGCGCCCTCCTCAACTATCCCGGCACCATCCGCTACGCGCTCGCCTTCACCATGCCGACCAAGGGCGAAGGCTTCGACCCCACCAAGGCCCCGCGCAATCTCGCGGTGCCCACCCTGAAGGTCGATCCGGCCAATGACCTCGTCAATTTTTCCGATTCCCTTACGGCCAGCGACATGGCGGTCGCGGCGTGGGTGGCCCGCACCCACC
>JANNDM010000090.1:0-31673 GCA_031387725.1 Verrucomicrobiota bacterium
GCCGACGGGGCGTCTACTTTGAAACTTAGAACCGGCATGGTATTACTTTAATACGCGAATGCGGCCGGGCGTCAAGCCGGGGGATGACCTCGTGTCCGGACCAAGTTTAAGCGGGCTGGACGGGGCAGACCGGAACAACCGAAGAAGTTTACCGCGGATGACACGGATTCGACTGGATAATACCAGATACAGTTCGGTTTCGGACTTTACCCCAAGATCGCAAAGGCCGCGAAGGCCGGCCGACTCGCCTTAGGGTTGCTCCTTGGCTAACTTTGCTTCCTTCGTGTGAAAAAGCTGATTCCTATTGGGAATTGGTATTTTCAGTGAAACCCGTGGTCAAGAGTTCAACGTATTGCGTCCCGACACCACCGATTTCCAGTGGTGGCTGCTGACCGTGGCTGGCTTCCGATCCGATTGCTCAATCCGCCCACTCGATGGTCGCGATCCGTAATTCGCATACGGCATCATCCGCCCGATAGGTCAGAATCACGCCGTCGATGAGGACGATTTCCCACCTTTGGCCGTCCTTGTCCTTCGCTTGGTAGTCTCCCGGCTGGCCCGGAGAGAGGCACATCTGCCGCACCAGTGCGCGAACCCTTGACCTTTGTCTCGCGTCGGCCGCCAGCAGAACTTCCAAGGCGTCCTGGGAGTAGGCTGGCTCGTAGGCGCGCATCAAGGCTTCGGAGGATGGCGGGCCAGAATGGCGTCGACTTGGGTCTGCGAGTATTTCTTCCCGGCGGACATCTCCCGATTGATGCGGGCCAGTTGCCGCTGCCGGAAGGTCGAGTTTCGCCGGGTCACATAAGAAACGTATTTCCCCACGGACCGCCGCTCACCGGGGCTCAGCTTCTGGATTCTGTTTTGCAATTCGGTTACGCTCACGTCGGCAAAGTGGCCCAACCCGGGCCCGAAATCAAGCCTGCGACCATCCATCCCCGATAGTCAGTGAAATGGTCAACGCCGGCGGTTCTTCAGTAGCTCCGGGTGACGGTAGCGCCGGCGGGGCTGGAGGCAGGCGGTCAATAAGAGCGGGTGACCGTCGCTCCAGTCTGATCACGGAAGATCAGGAGCTTCCTCGCGGGATCGAGTTCGACAAAGACGAGGCCGAGCGTGCGGTTGACCTCGTCGCCCTCGTAGGCGAGGCGGTTGTTGAGGAGCACGCGCGCGGGTTTGCCCATGGTCACACCCCCGACGTTGAGCTTCACGACCCAGTAGAAAAACGCCGCGCTGGCGCGGGGCGAGCCGGCCGGAGAAGCGTGGGCGATGACAATATCGCCGGCCAGCTTCATCTGGTCGGGCGAGTCGGGGGCGGCGGGGGCGACGACCGCGGGCCGGGGCGGGGGCGGGGCCGGGGTTGTCTTGGCCGCCGCGTTTTTTTCGGCGAGGGCGAGGATGGCCGCGCGGGAGACAGCCTGGCTATCGGCCGATTCTGCGGTGGTGCCGGTGTCCGCCGCACCGGGTTTTTTGTCCGGGGCGGCCGGGCGGGCGAAAGGATCGGTGACCGGCGCGAAAGCGCGGCCGGGCTTGCCGCCCTTGGCTTTGCCTTCCTCCTCGGCGATGAGGCCGTCGAGCTGGCCGACGCGGGCGTTGTTGGCTTTCACCACATCATCGGTCTTGCCGAGGGCTTGCGCGGGGATGGCGAGGATCTGGTTGACGATCTTGAAGGGCGTGGGGCCTTGGCCGGTGGGGGGAGCGCCCCCCGGGCCGGGCTTGGTGCCTTGCAGGGCCCACTTGCGGGCCTTGGGGTTGAGGGCGACGAGGGCGAAGTAGCCGAGGCAGAGAAGGACGGTGAACCCAACGGCCAGCTTGAAGAGGCAGCCGATGTTGCGGATCATCTCCGGAGTCGGCAGCCACGACTTCTTGGGCTCCGGCATGGTGTATTCAATGACCGGGCCGGTGGGGCGAACCGGAGTCGGGGTGGCCGGCGAGGTTCCGGCCGGCGGCCTGGTGGCGACAGTGGTTTCCTCCGGCAGAGGCATGGCCGGGGCTGACGCAGGTTTGGCCGTCTGCGCCGGGGCATACGCCGGCGGTGCGGGCGGGGGGGGCGGCGCTTTGGGTTTTGGTTCGTCGCTCATGGGGCGAGGTTCAACACTTTGGGCGGATGACTCCGGTTGTCTCCGCGATCTCCGGCGCAAGGGGCTCCGTCACGGCGCGTGCCGTTTGTAGGTGTTGCCAAACAGCACGATGGTGTCCGCGTCCTTCAGGACCACGGCGGCGGGATCGTTGGTGATGAGCGCGGGCTGGCCGTCCACGATGGCGCCGCGGATGGTTTTGGTGGTCGGCTGGCTGGGCGAAAGGTTGGGGCCGAACTTCGCGAGCCGCGCCGTGCCGATGGTGTCGATGATGATCCGCCGGTCGCCTTCGAGGGAGCCGGTGCGATACTCGCCGGCGACCTTGGCCAGGAGCGCGGCCGATTCGGACGCGGTCATGAGCGAATATTTCGGCGCGGTGGTGTTGGGCGGGCTCAGCAGCATCCAGGCGGCGGTGGCGTTGCAGCCGATGATGATGACCGCCATCACGGCGATCTTCAGCCAGCGGGGAACCCCCCCGGTCGTTTCTTCGGCCATCGCCCGGCCGGCGGCGGTGGGCCGATCAACGGTCCGCGGTTCGGGCGCCTTCGCGGTCTCGGTGGTGCCGGTGATGGTGGTAAGGATGTAGGCGACCGAATGTTCCTCGCCGCGGAGGCTGGCCTCGTAGCCCACGAAGCACAGCCGGCGATAGCGGGTGCGGACGATGAAGGACTCACGGTCCGTCTTGATCCGGATCTCAGGCGTGGCGGGTTCGTAAATGGTCAGGTGCGAGGCCAGTTCGCCGAAAGCATAAAGCATGTCTCGCAACTGGTTGAGCGGCACCGCCGGCAACTGCTCATCGGGATAGGCCAGGCCGGCCGCCACCGCGCCGGGGGCGAGGTGGTGCAGGGTCACGCTGTAGGTCGGGTTCGCGGTGGCCATCAGGGTTCGAGGATGTAAAGCGGGCCGCCGTCTCCGCCGAGGCGGAAACTGCCGGTGTTGAGGTTGCCGTCGTCGAGCGCGCGGTCGATTTCCTGCATCAGATCCACATCCAGAAGCACGGTGGTGGTCCCGCTGGTGGCGATGCCGATGGCGGCGCGCCAGCGTCCGCCCGGGCTGGTGCCGCCGGGATGCACCTGGTTGAAATCCCAGTCGAACTGGCCGCCCATCGGGGTGGGTTTTTGCCAAGACTCGGCTTTCAGCTCGGCGTTGTTCATGCCGGTGGGCACCACGCCGACGGCGGTCTCGGCGGGCCAGGAACCGGTCTCATGCGCGTGGGCTTGGAAAACGGCCGCGAACACCCGGAAATCGTTCACCACCGCGCTCGCGCGGGCCTTGCGCTGGATGCGGTTGTAAGTGGGGACGCCGGCGACCATGAGCATGCTGATGATCGTCACGACCACCATCAGCTCCACCAAGCCCACGCCCGCCATCGACCGGGGGATGTCCCGGCGACCGAGCAGGCGGTTGGAGCTGGTGCGCAATCTCACGGGAGCAGTTCTGCGCAGCGCGGGCCGGGAGGCAAGGGGGAATCGGCATTTCACCCTAGCTGGGCTGCGGGAAAGCGTTGCTGACTTCTGCCGGCCAGGTGTGGGAGGTTTCCGCAGGATGATGTCATGAGAGTGATGTGCTATCGTTGCTTCTGGCCGCAGAAACTCTGCTGGTGTGCGTCGTTGCGGCCGATGGCCACGCGCACGCGTTTCGTCTTTCTGATGCATCCGAAGGAGTTCAAGGAGGAGAAGGCCGGCACCGGCCGGCTCACCCACCTCTGCCTGCCCAACAGCGAGCTGCACATGGGCAAGGGCTTTGACGACCACGAGCGGGTGCAAGGGCTCATCGCCGACCCGGCGAATTTTCCCGTTCTGCTTTATCCCGGACGCGAGGCGGTGAACCTCTCGGAGCCGACGCACCTTCCTGAGTTTCGGCGGCCGTTTGGTTCACGGCAGCTCCTGGTCTTCCTGCTCGACGCCACCTGGGGTGGCGCGCGCAGAATGCTGAACCTAAGTCCGAGCCTGCAACGGCTGCCGCGCATCATGTTCACGCCGTCGGCCCCGAGCCGCTATATCATCAAACAACAGCCCGCGGAAGGCTGTCTCTCCACGCTCGAGGCCGTGCACGAGCTGCTCACCGTGCTGGCGCGGACCGGGCTCGACGCATATCCGGAGCCGGAGCAGCTGCTCGGTCTTTTCCAGCGCATGCAGGATTTCCAGATCAAGTGCGCGGCTGATCCGGCGCGCGGCGGTTACCGGCGCCAACCCTACAGCCGGCCGGAAGAGCGCAAAATGGTGCCGGGCGGAAACTGGGCGCGGCGGCTCCGGCACCTGCGCCGACCCCTGGCATGAACTTTTCCTGGCTCCTGCTCACGTGGATCGCCACGACCAGCGCGGGGGCCGTTCTGCTCTTCGGTTTCGACAAAGGGCGCGCGGCCCGGGGCGGCCGTCGCGTGGCGGAGTCGACACTGTTCTGGCTGAGCGCGCTCGGCGGCTGGCCGGGCGGCCTGCTTGGCATCGTGGTTTTCCGGCACAAGTCGGCGAAGGGTTCATTCCAGCTGAAATTCGCCGCGGCGTTTTTTGTCTGGGCCGGGCTGGCTGTCGTGGGTTGGCGCCTGACCGGCGGGCGTTGATGTCAACTATTGGTTGACATCAGCCCGCGCGCCACAGCGGGGTGCGGCTGGAGCGGTGGAACGGCTGGCCGAGATAGTTTGCGGTTTGCCCAACGGCGTTTGGCTCAGACGCTGATGTCAACTATTGGTTGACATCAGCCCGCGCGCCGTAGCCGGGAAACCGCGGCGGGGACTTCAGCCGACCTGCACGATGAGCGTCTGGCCGTCGTAAATCACCTGGTCGCCGGCGAGGAGTTTTTTGCGTTTTTGCGTTTCGACGACGCCGTTGAGCAAGACGAGGCCCTGACTGATCACCTGCTTGGCCTCGCCACCGGTCCCGGTCAGTCCGCCGAACTTGAGGAACTGGCAGAGCTCGATCGGAACTTCGCGGACGACGACAGCTCGGGGCGGGAGGGGAGGCATGGGAGAGAGTGAGTGGTCGATTCGTTCTCTTTCTCTTAATCGTTCTCGTTATCTCGAGTTGGAGCCTGATTAAGAGAACGAGAAAGAGAATGATTTATTGGCCCGGTTTACCCCCCGGCGTCACCAGGTGGATGCCGTCAGGCTCGATCCGGATGAGCCGCTCCTTGTAGAGGGAGCCGATGGCCTGCTTGAAGGCTTTTTTGCTGACCCCAAACGCGTCGCGGATTTCCTCGGGGAGGCTGCCGTCGTGGTAAGGCAACCGGCCGCCCGCGCCCCGGAGTTTTTCGAGGACCTGTTCCGCCACCGTGGCGACGCGGCGGTAGCCGGCGCGGCCGAGTGCGAGGTCGACTTTGCCGTCGGGCCGCACCTGGCGGACGTAGCCTTCGACGATCTGGCCCACCTTGAGCGGAGCGGGCACCTCGGTGTGATAAACCAGGCCGCGATGGGCGTGGTTGATGATGAGGTTGTAGCCCAGCGGGCTTTTGCTCGCGACGAGCAGATGCACGGCCTGACCTTCGTGGTAGGGCGGCGGCGTGAGGTCGAGCCGGCGGTTGAGCCGGGCGCTGGCGATGAGGCGGTCGGACTTCTCGTCGAGCACCACTTGCACGACCACCCGGTCGCCGGGATTGAGCGGGCCGTCCTGCTCGCGGGCGGGCAGGAGGAGATCCTTGCCCAGACCCCAGTCGAGAAACACCCCGATGCGGGGATTGACGCCGACGACCTTGAGGCAGGCGAATTCACCCACGACCGCGTGGGGCCGCTCGGTAGTCGCAACGAGCCGGTCCTCGGAGTCGCGGTAGACCAATACTTCGATCTTTCCGCCCGGCACCGCGCCCGCGGGGATGTAGCGGGCGGGCAGGAGAATCTCGCCATGCGACCCGCCATCCAGATAAAGGCCGGGCGGCGCCGCGCGGAGGATCGGGAGGAGGTTGCGTTTGCCGAGTTGGGCCATGGAAAAAGGCGGAGAGCAGAGAACAGAGGGCGGAGGACAGACCAAGGCAATGGGAATGCAGCCGACACCCCACGCTGAATCGCTTGCCGCGAGCTCCTCCATCGGTCAAATCTCCACCCATGAACGACGCCGAACTGGCCGAATGCCACGCCGCGCTGGGCGTGGCTCCCGGGGTGAGCCTCGTGGAACTTGAGCGGGTGTTCATGAAACAGAATTTCGCGCTGATCAAGGGCAAGAGCGGCGCGGCCGACGAACCCAACCCCGCCCTCGACGCGCAGCGGCAGGCCTTGCGGGCGGCCTACGAAAAGCTGTCGGCGCACCTGCGCGACCAGCAGAAGCAGGCCGAGGCGGCCGCCCCGCGCAAGCGGCCGCAGCTGACCAATCCTCCGCAAGCTGGCACCCGGTCGACCCCGCCGCCGATGCACGCCCCGATGGCGGCGCCCCGGCCGCAGGCACCGGTTGGGCTGATCACGCCACCCGTCATTCCACCGCGCGACCCGGCGAATGATGTCCTTGTGCTGTTCCGTTTCGACCACTGGCTGGTCAATGTGCTGGTGCCACCGCTGTTGTTGGCGGGGATGGGGCTCGTGAACCTCACCCCGCTGGGTTTTTTCCTGAAAGGCTTCCATGTGTGGATGCATGAATTCGGCCACTCGACGGCGGCGTGGCTGACCGGCCGGCGGGCGACACCGCTGCCGTTCGGCTGGACGCCGATCGAGCCGGAGTATTCGCCTTTCGTCTATTTCGGCCTGCTGCTGCTGTTCGTGATCCTGTTCCTGGCGGGTTGGAAGGAACGCAAGATCTGGCCGATGATCGCGGCGGTGCTGCTCGGGGTGCTGCAATATTACATGACCTGGCGGATGCCCGGGCACCGGCAGGAATTCTACTGGACGTTCGGCGGCGTGGGCGGCGAGTTCTACCTCAGTGCGCTGTTCATGGCGTTTTTCTTCGTGCAGTTGCCCGAAAAATTCCGGTGGGGTGCATGCCGCTACGTATTTTTCCTCATCGGTGCGACCTGCTTCCTGAACATCGTCTTGTTTTGGGACAAGGTGCACAACGGGCTGGAGGAAATCCCGTTCGGCTCGATGATCAACGGCGAGGACGATCAGGGCGGGGACATGAACAAGCTGATGGACGGCTACGGCTGGAAAAAAGTGCAGATCCGGAACACCTACCAGTATCTCGGCTACGGGTGCTGGGCCGGGCTCGGCGTCATATATGGGATTTTCGCCCTGCGGCTCAACAAGGTGGCGGACTGGGTGGCGGATAAATTCAACCCGGCGGAAAAGGCCGGGGCCGGTTGACCGCCTGAGGAGCGCGGCAGGCTGGACGCTGTCCGCAGTTTCTGCTGCGGTGGACGCTATGAAGATCTTCAACGGGCTTTTTCTCTTTGCCTTCGTCGCGGCGGTGCGTCTCGCCGCCGGGCTCACGCCGGAGGAACAAAAGGTCGCCGCAGGGGTTGACGCGCAACTGCCGCGCTTCGCCGCCGATTTGGAAACCGCCGTGCGGATCGACAGCGCCACCGAGAACCTCGCGGGCGTGCGCCGGCTGGGTGAGCATTTCGCCGCGCAATTGACCGAATTGGGTTTCACGAGCCGCTTTGTCGAATTGCCCGCCTCGACCGGCCGCGCCGGCCACCTGGTGGCCGAGCGCAAGGGCACCAAGGGCCAGAGGGTCCTGCTCATCGGCCATCTCGACACCGTTTATCCCGGCGGTGATTTCCGCCGCGAAGGCGACACCGTCCACGGTTCCGGCGTCAATGACATGAAGGGCGGCGATGTCGTGCTGATCGCGGCGCTTCGGGCTTTGCACGCCACCGGCGCATTGGCGGGCACGCAGATCATCGTCGTCATGACAGGCGACGAGGAAGCGGTGGGAGATCCGCAAGAGGTCGCCCGGCGCGATTTATTTGAGGCGGCGCAGCGGAGCGAGGTCGCGCTCTCTTTTGAATCCTCCATCGGGCGAACCGGCACGGTGGCCCGGCGCGGCAGCATCTCGTGGGAACTGGAGGTGCAGGGCGTCACCGGGCACTCCTCGGCCATTTTCTCGACGGCGATGGGCCACGGCGCAGTCTTCGAGACGGCGCGGATCCTGCAGGGTTTCTACGACCAATTGCGGCCGCTCGACGGCCTCACCATCAGCCCCGCGCTGGTGGCGGCGGGCGTCGAGGCCGAACTCTCCCGCACCGAGGGGAAACTCTCGGGCAAGACCAACATCATACCCCAGCGGTCCCTCGTGCGCGGCGACCTGCGCACGGTCAGCACCGGGCAACTGGCCGAGGCGCAGGCGCGCATGCAGGCGGTGGTGAAGCAGAACCTGCCCCGCACCTCGGCCGTGCTGACGTTCTCCGAGGGCTATCCCGCGATGGCGCCGACGCCCGCAAACTACGCGCTACTGGCGCAACTCGACCAGGCGAGCCGCGATCTCGGGCTCGGGGCGATCACGGCCTTCGATCCGCGCGCCCGCGGCGCGGGCGATATCGCGTTTGTCTCGCCGCCGCTGCCCGGGCTCGACGGCCTCGGGTTAGGCGGCTCGGGTGCGCATACGCGGAACGAGTCGGCGGATCTGCAACCGGCGCCCGAGCTGGTGAAGCGCGCCGCCGTGCTCATCCACCGGCTGACGCGCTGAGGCGCGCGGCGGTGGCGGCCGGGTTCGTTCAGTCGCGGTAGTTCAGCGCGGGCGGGCGGTCGCCGAGGAGCGGGGCGTATTTGAAATCGGCGCCGTGGTGTTTCGCGAGTTCGGCCTTGGCTTGCGCGATGGTCGCGGGCTGCGTGAAGAGATCGAGGGCGGTGAGCGCGATGGTCTTCGCGGCGACGACCATGCCCTTGAGCCCGATGGTGGTGCCGCCGGCGGCGACGGCCTGCCAGCTGTGTGCGGGCGTGCCGGGGACCCACGTGGCGGTCTCGAGACCGACCGTGGGCACGACCCAGCTCACGTCGCCGACATCCGTTGAACCGCCGGAGGGCGGCAGCACGGGCTGGAACGGCTGGATGGTGTTGGCGGCTTCGACGGGCACGGCTTGGTCGAGCAGGGTGTGGTTGATCTTCTCAGCGAAGATTTTTTCCTCGGCCGTGTAGGGCACGCCGCCGACCCGCGTGAGATTGGCTTGCATGAGGCGGCCGAGCGTCTCGTTCGGCAACAAGTCGTAGGTGCCGCCGGTGATTTCCCAGTCGACGGTCGTGCCGGTGCCCAAGGCGGCGCCCTTGGCGGCATGGGTCACTCGTTCCCAGATGGACTTCACTTGTTCGCGGTTCGGGTGGCGCACATAATAATAAACCTCGGCAAAGGCCGGCACGACATTCGGGGCTTCGCCGCCGCGCGTGATCACGTAGTGGATGCGTGTCTCCTGCGGCACATGCTCGCGCATCAGGTTCACCATCGTGTCCATCGCCTCCACGCCGTCGAGGGCCGAGCGGCCTTTCTCAGGCGAGGCCGAGGCGTGGGAGGCGATGCCGTGAAAACGGAATTTGCCGGAGATGTTTGCGAGCGATGGCGTCATCGTGATGGTGTTGGCGTCGCTCGGATGCCAGTGCAACACGACGTCGACGTCCTTGAAGAGCCCCGCGCGCACCATGTAGACCTTGCCGGAGCCGCCCTCCTCGGCGGGCGTGCCGTAGAAGCGGATCGTGCCCGCCTGATGGGTGGCGATCATCCACTCTTTGACCGCGATGGCGGCCTCGGCCGAAGCGGCGCCGAACAAATGGTGGCCGCAGGCGTGGCCGGCGTTCTGGCCGGCGATAGGCGAGCGTTCGGGCACGGCGGCCTGCGACACGCCGGGGAGCGCGTCGAATTCGCCGAGGATGCCGATGAGGGGCGCGCCGTTGCCGAAAGTGGCCGTGAACGCCGTCGGGATGCCGGCGACGCCGGCCTCGACGGTGAAGCCCGCGGCCTTGAGCTGCTCCTGCAGCAGCGCGGAGCTCTGTTTCTCCTTGTAACCAACTTCGGCGAAGCCCCAGATTTTCAGCGCGGTGGTTTCGAAGGCGGCCTTCGTCTCGTCGATGCGGGCGACGACGGCGTCCTTGGTGGTTTGCGCGGACAAAGCCGCGGTGGCGACGCCCAGGATGAGCGCCATGGAGTGCAGGAGTAACTTCATGATATCAGTTGGAGGGGAATAGCTCAGAGCAACCGGTGAGCCCGGGCCCAGCGGATGAACTCCTGCTCCAGCTGGTCGAAGGACTCGATCACAAACAGCGTATCCTGGAAATGCCAGATGTCGTAGGGTTGCGCGGCGAGGGTCTCGGGCCGGTAGGGGACCTTCTTCACCTTGTCGGTCAGGCTGTGCTGGGTCTCGCCCGACGAGGAGATGATGCCGTTGCCGTAGATGCGCGGGCCGCCGGGGTTCTTGATCAGGCCGAACTCGACGGTGAACCAGTAGATGCGCGTCAGGCCCTCCTCGACCGCCGGGTCCTGGCAGTTGAGCGCAGCCTGGCCGATCTTCTGGTAGAAATCGGCGAAGCGCGGGTGCACGATCATCGGCGTGTGACCGTAGATGTCGTGGAAACAGTCCGGGGCCGGCGTGTAGTCGAGCTCCGAGCGGGCGCGGATATAATCGGTGCAGGGAAAAATCCGGCGCGCGAGATAGGAAAAGAAATCGTGCGCGTCGAGCAGCCCCGGCGTGCGGGCGATCTGCCAGTTCGTGATTTTCTGGAGTTTGCGCGAGACGTCCGCCAGGGCGGGGATACGGTCCTTCTCCAGATTCAACGCGGCCAGGCCGGTGAGGAACTCATCGGCGGCGCGGCCGGGCAGCAAGGTCTCCATGCGGGCGTAGAGCGTGCGCCAGACCTCCTGTTCATCGGCGGTGTAGGCCGGATATTGGCACTCGGCGCCGACGGGCAGCGGGGCGGTGAGTTTGTGGGGGATGCAGCGCGGGTCGTCCGCGCCGGTCGGGGTTGCGGGTTGAGTGGGCGAGTTCTGCATGCCCGGAGTTTGCGCGCATCCGTCCGGGAATCGAATCCGAAGCAGCCAATTACGCCGAAAGTGCTAGGATGGTCGGCCTAGGCCCCACCGATGGGCGGGGTGGTCTCGCCGGGCTTGGGCTCGGGGGGACGGGGCTGGCGGCGATCGATGCCATCCCACTTGGTGGGTGCGGGCGCGGGGTTCACGAGGGTCTCGGCGAGGTGCAGCGGCAGCTTGGCGAAAACATAAAGCAGCGGCAGGGTGGCGAATAACGCGAGCGCGGAGGTGTTGGGCGTGAGTCCGCCAAACGCCGCGGCCGAGGCCGCCATGATGAGGATCGCGATCCAGATGAGCGTGCTGGCCAGGGTGGGCCAGGCGATGAGCTTCAGCCAGGTGCGCGCCGGCCGCCGCGAGCGCCAGAGCGGTGACGCAGTCAACGCGAGCACGGCCGTAAACAACACGATCCCGGCCGCGCCTCCACGGAGGATGATGCCGGCCGTAAACATGCCGGCATCAGGCAGGCCGAACACTTTCGTCACAAACAGGCCGAGTTTCACGTTGGCATTCGGCGCCGAGAACATGTCGTCGCGGTCGTAGAGGCGGGTGAACCGGCCCGACGCAATCTGCCGATAGCGGGTCAGGTAGTCCGCCATGCGCTGATCATAGAGGGTCGGATTGGCGCTCCGGAGCCGGGTGGCGCGCGGCACTTGGGGGATGCCATCGGCCACGCTCGCGACCTCGGGGAAATCGCGCTTCAGGGCTTCGCGCGCGGCGGTGACATTAAAGGGAGCGGCCAGGCGGAGCGGGCTCCAGCCGTATTCGCTCTCGCGCAGCCGGGTGGCAAAGGTGCGCGCCAGCGCGAGCGGGTGCTCGTCCAGCGCGACAGTAGAAAGCTGGTAGTTGAAATTGGTCCAACCGGAGACGAACGAGGGCGAGAGGGCATTGAGGCTCAACACGGCCGCGCCTCCGGCGACCAGGAAGACAAGACCATGCTTGAGGGCCCGCCCCAGTTCCCGCCGGAGCCACGGCCGGAATTTTTCATTCGAGATGCCGGTGGATTTGATCGAGCTCATTCGGGGGTGGGGAGAGCAAGGCAGGGTCAGGGGCGGATGTCACGCCTGACGCGCGGTCAGCGGTTGAGCAGCGCGGCCACCCGCGTGCGGCCGCGCACGCTGAGTTTGCCAAAAACGGCGGCGAGCTGGGTCTTGATGGTGAGGGGGCTGCGGCGCAGCTCGGCGGCGACCTCCGCGTTGCTCAGGCCCTCGCGCACGCGCATGGCCACCTCGCGCTCGCGCTCGGTCAGGCGGGCGAGCAGCGCCACCGCGCCGGGCGAGAGCGGCCGGTGCCGGTCGCCGCGCGGGCGGCGGTAGTCGAGTTGGATGTGAAAGGCCGGCGCGGTTTCACCGGGCGCGGCGTGCAGCTTGATGCGGGCGTGCAACCCGCGCGTGTTGTCACTCACGACCTTGGTGGGAGTCGTGGGCGCCGGATCGGCGCGCAATTCGTGGCAGGCGGCAATCAGCGGTTCGGGCACGCGGAAGGCGGGGCGGGCGCGAAGCGCGGCGGCATGGCGTTCCCCGTGATTCCAGACGGCGCAGGCGCGCGCGGCCTCATTATTAAACCACAGCGGGCGGCCGGCGCCGTCGAGCAGCAGCAAGCCGACCGGCACATCTTCCAGCATGGCCAGCACATGGTCGAGCAACGGGCTGTGGATGGGGGGGCGGAGCATGGGAGGGGGCAGGCTGAACGGAGTAAATGGCCGGCGAGCCCCGGCCGCAAGTGGCGATTACTCCGTCCGGAGTATGGCTGCCGGGCGGCGCAGGGAGTAGAGTGAGCGGCCCCGGCGTTCCCGCCGGGTCCTCCTCCCCCCACATGAGCCGCACTTTTTTTGAGAAACCCGTTGAACGCAAAACCGGCGTGAACCCGCTCGGTCTGCGCGGTTTCGACCACATCGAATTCTACGTCGATAGCGCCGACCAGTGGCGTGATTTCTTCGTCCACAAATACGGCATGTCCCCGCGCGCCTACGGCGACAATTCGACCGGGCTTGCCGGCCGTCGCGCCCATGTCGTCGGCCAGGGGCGCGTCAACTTTGTCGTCAGCGAACCACAGGGCGCCGGTCCGGAGGCCGGTTTCGTCCGGGCACACCTCGCGAAGCACGGCTGCGGCGTGCGCGACGTGGCGTTCAAAGTGAAGGACGCGAAGCAGGCCTTCGCCGAGTCCCAGCGCCGCGGGGCGAATGCCGTGCGCGGCCTCTTCGAGGATGCCAACATCATCCATGCCGCCATCGCGGCCTACGGCGACACCATCCACAGCCTGGTCGAGCGCCGCGGGCGCGGCGAGTTCATGCCGGGCTTCATCAACGTCGCCGGGGGCATTGACGACCGCGAAATCAATTTCGCCATGATCGATCACGTCGTCGCCAACGTCGAGCGGATGGACGAGTGGGTGACCTACTACGAGCAGGTCTTCGGCTTCGACCTGTTCATGCATTTTGACATCAACACCGGCCGTTCGGCGCTCATGTCGAAGGTGGTCAGCTCGACCGACGGCTGGGTGAAATTGCCCATCAACGAGCCTTCGTCCGCCAATTCGCAGATCCAGGAATTTCTCGATCAATATGGCGGCGCCGGCGTGCAGCACATCGCCCTGCTCACGCCCGATATCACCGCGACCATCGAGGAGATGCGCAAGATGGGCCAGGAATTCCTCGACGTGCCCGACAGCTACTACGATGGCAGTTTTGACGAGCGCGTCGGCCAGATCCAGGAGGACAAGGCGGCGTTGAAGAAACTCAAGATCCTCGTCGACCGCGACAACGAGGACGGTTACCTGCTCCAGCTTTTCACCAAGTGCGTGTTCACGCGGCCGACGCTGTTCTTCGAGGTCATCCAGCGGCGGGGCCGCTCGATCGGTTTCGGCGAGGGCAACTTCCGCGCGTTGTTCGAGGCCATCGAACGCGAGCAGGCAAAGCGTGGAACGCTTTGATGAAAGCAGTGAGGAGCGAGGAGTGAGCATAACCGAGGTTTGCCTCTCTTCTCTACCCGCCACACTCTACCCGCTACTCACTACTTCCTCCCCCCATGCCCCAATACCTCAAACTCGGTTCGCTGCCCCGAAAACACCACCTCAAGTTCCCGCGCGATGCCGCCGCGAGCTACAAGGGTGAGGGCCTGCACTATGAGCACGTCGTCACGACCGAGGGTTTCGACCGGGCCTACACCATCATCTACCACCTGAAGCCGCCGACGCGCGTAAAGAGCGTCGAGCTGTTCCGGGAATTTTCCCTCAAGCCCGCCGCGCCCACGCCGCTGCGGCACCATCACCTCAAGTCCGCCGGGATGGTCCGCGCGGGCGATCCCTACACCGGTCGCGTGCCGTTGATGTTCAACGCCGACATCGCCGCCTACCGCTGCCGCCCGGCGACGGCGATGGACCAAGGCTATGATTTCTACCGCAACGGGCAGAGCGACGACGTGATCTTCGTCTGGGCCGGCGGCGGCTGGCTTGAATCGCAATACGGCCGGCTCCGCTACAGGCAGGATGACTATATTGTCATCCCGCGCGGCACCATCTACCGGCTCGTGCCCGACGACATCGCCCAGGAGGACTACCTGATCCTCGAGTCGGCGCATCCCGTGCGCCTGCCCGAGCGTTACCTGCACCAGGAGGGCCAGATCCGGATGGGTGCGCCCTACAGCGAGCGCGATTTCCACGGCCCCGGCGAAATTCTCACCCACGACCAGGAGGGCGACTTCGCCATCCTCACCAAGGACCGGAACCGCTACACCCGGAACGTCATGGCCGGCCACCCGCACGATGTCGTGGGCTGGGACGGTTACCTTTACCCGTTCACCTTCAACGCGAATGATTTCGAGCCGATCACCGGCACGGTCCACCTGCCGCCCCCGATCCACCAGACCTTCGAGATCAACGGCTTTGTCATCTGCACCTTTGCGCCGCGCTACCTCGACCACCACCCTGAGGCGATCAAGGTGCCGTGGTCGCACGACAACACCGAGGCCGACGAGGTGCTCTTCTACGTGCGCGGCAACTTCGGTTCGCGAAAGGGCGTTGAGCCCGGCTCGTTCACGCTGCACCCGCAGGGCATTCCGCACGGCCCGCACCCCGGCACGACCCTCGCCGCGATGGACGCCAAGCGCACCGAGGAGCTCGCCGTGATGTTCGACACGCAGTATCCGCTCGAACTGACCGAGCAGGCCCTGGCACTGGACGACCCGGGTTATCCGCTGAGCTGGCTGGGGTGAGCCCGCAGTAGCGAGCATCGAGGAGTGAGTAGTGAGCATACCCAAAGTTTGCGTCTCTCTTCTACTCGCTACTCACTACCGCTACTCACTACCGCAAAAAATGCTCGTTGATTTCCAAAAACTATCCCCCCGCGAAACCCATCCGTGGATCATCAATTCGATCACACCCCGGCCCATCGCCTGGGTCTCGACCATCTCCTCCACCGGCCAGACCAACCTCGCGCCGTTCTCGTTTTTCCAGGGCATCTGCGCCAGCCCGCCAACCCTGATGTTCTGCGGGGCCAACGACCGCACCGGCAAGAAAAAGGACAGCGTCATCAACGTCGGCCAGGTGCCGGAGTTTGTCGTTAACATCGTGCCCTATGCCCTGCGCGATGTGATGAACGACACCTCCGCTGCGCTGCCGCACGGCGAAAGCGAGTTCGAGAAATTCCACATCGCCTCCGCACCGTCCACCATGGTCCGGCCGCCGCGGGTCGCGGCGGCACCGGTGGCCTTCGAGTGCCGGCTCGACCGGATCGTCATCATTGGCGACGACGGTCCGCTGTCGGGCAACGTCGTGTTCGGCACCATCCTTTGCGCCCACGTCAGCGAGTCCGTGCTGACCAACGGCGCCATCGATCCGCGCAAGCTCGACACCATCGGCCGCATGGGCGGCGAATACTACACCCGCACCACGGAACTCTTCACCATCAAGCGGCCGACCGCTTGAAAATTCCAAGTTCCAACATCCAACCTCCTGTGAACAACCAACGGTCAATCACCCTTTGGACGCGGGGAGATACTTTCTCCTGGAGTTTCTCTGGAGCTTGGATGTTGGAACTTGGAGCTTAACCCGGACTCAAGCCCACCCATGAACAATATTGTTATTTTAGCCGCTACCCGCACGCCCCTCGGCGCCTTTCAAGGTGCCTACGCCAACTTGCCCGCCGCCAAACTCGGTGCCGCCGCCATCAAGGGCGCGGTCGCCTCGGCCGGCGTCAACCCGGCCGACGTCACCGACTGCCTCATGGGCAACGTGCTCCAAGCCGGCCAGGGCCAGGCGCCCGCTCGGCAGGCCGCACTCGGCGCGGGGCTCCCGCCATCCGTGCGCTGCACCACCGTGCACAAGGTCTGTGGTTCGGGGATGCAGACGGTCATCGGCGCCGCGCATTTTCTCGCGGGCGGCATGGGCGGCATCGTCGTCGCCGGCGGCATGGAGAACATGACGCTCGCGCCTTACCTGTTGCCCAAGGCCCGCGAGGGCTACCGCATCGGCCACCAGCAGGTGATCGACTCGATGATCACCGACGGCCTGTGGGATCCGTATAACAACATCCACATGGGCAACTGCGCCGAGAAGTGTGCCGCCAAATACTCCTTCACCCGCGAGCAGCAGGATGCCTACGCCATCGAGTCGTTCAAGCGCGCCAACGCCGCGCAGAAGGACGGTCGCTTCGCGCAGGAAATCACACCGGTCGAGATCACCGACGCCAAGGGCAATGTCACCAAGGTCGAGCACGACGAAGGTCCGGCCAAGGTGAAGTATGACAAAATTCCCTCACTTAAACCTTCGTTCCAGAAGGACGGCACGATCACGCCCGCCAACGCCTCCTCGATCAACGACGGCGCCGCCGCGCTCGTGCTCGCCACCGCCGAGACCGCCGCCGCCAAAAGCCTGAAGCCCATCGCGCGCCTGAAGGGTTTCGGCGGCCACGCGCAGGACCCGGTGTGGTTCACCACCGCGCCGGTGCAAGCCACACAGAACGCGCTCAAGCAGGCCGGCTGGTCCGTGGGCGAGGTCGACCTCTGGGAGGTCAACGAGGCCTTCGCCGTCGTGCCGATGGCGTTCATGCAGGAACTCGGAGTGCCGCACGAGAAGCTCAATGTCCGCGGCGGTGCCATCTCGCTCGGCCACCCGATCGGTTGCTCCGGCGCCCGCATCCTCGTCACGCTCCTCGCCGCCCTGAAAGAGCGCGGCCTCAAACGCGGGGTCGCCGCCATCTGCATCGGCGGCGGCGAAGGTTTGGCCGTCTGCCTTGAACTGGTGTGAAAAACAACCCGGCGATAGTTATCAGCCCGCTGCGGCACGCCGTGGACCGTAGATGGACGGCGCGGCTCATGGCGTCTTCGGAGCCGTGGTTGACACTAGGCCGCGGTCGCGCAGACGCGATGCGGTTGCTAAAGAATCCCGCGAAAGAGTGCCATCTTGTTCGCGCCAGCGGCGAGCGCGCCGGATTTCTCGTGCTCGATCTCAACGGACCGTTGGGCGGCTACATCCAGACCATCAGCATTGTGCCGGAGTCGCGCGGGCGCGGCGTCGGCACGGCGGCGTTGCGCTGGGCCGAGGCGCTCATCTTCAAGAAGCACCGCAACGTCCTCCTGTGCGTCTCCTCCTTCAACCGCCGGGCCGCGCGGCTTTACCGCAAACTCGGCTATCAGACCGTCGGCCGCCTGCGCGACTTCGTCGTCGCCGGCCACGACGAGATCCTCTTGCGCAAGACCCTCGGCCCGCTTTCTTCCCAATCCCGAACCAAACAACCACAGCTAGTCCGTGGTTAAAAAACTCCTTCCCCTATGAGCAAAGTCTACCCCAACGCCTCGGCCGCCCTCGCGGGGTTGCTGCACGACAACATGACGCTCGCCGCCGGCGGCTTCGGCCTTTGCGGGATTCCGGAGAACCTGATCGTCGCGCTGCGCGACAGCGGCGTGAAGGGCCTGACCATTGTCGGCAACAACGCCGGCGTCGACGGCTTCGGCATGGGCATCTTGCTCACGACGCGGCAGGTGAAGAAAGTCATGGCCTCCTACGTGGGCGAGAACAAGGAGTTCGAACGCCAGGTGCTGGCGGGCGAACTCGAGCTCGAGCTCATCCCCCAAGGCACGCTGGCCGAGCGGTTGCGCGCCGGCGGCGCGGGCATCCCGGGTTTCTACACCCGCACGGCCTTCGGCACCAAGCTCGCGGAAGGGAAGGAAACCAAGGTTTTCGATGGCAAGGAATACGTCCTCGAACCCGGCATCAGGGCCGAGGTCTCGCTCGTGAAAGCGTGGAAGGGCGACAAGTCCGGCAACCTCGTCTTCCGGAAGACCGCGCGGAACTTCAACCCGATGATCGCCACCTGTGGCCAGGTCTGCGTCGCCGAGGTCGAGGAACTCGTCGAGGTCGGCGAACTCGCGCCCGACGACATCCACACTCCCGGCATCTACGTCGACCGCATCATCCCGGGCATGAATTACGAGAAGCGCATCGAGTTCCGCACCGTGCAGGGCGCGGCGGCCTCGAAGAAGGAAACGCCCATTCGCGAACTGATGGCGAGACGCGCCGCGCAGGAATTGCGCGACGGCTATTACGTCAACCTCGGCATCGGTATCCCGACGCTCGTCGCCAATTTTATCCCGAAGGGCATGAACGTCACGCTCCAGTCCGAGAACGGCCTGCTCGGCATCGGCCCGTTCCCGCCCGAGGACCAGGTGGACGCCGACCTCATCAACGCCGGCAAGCAGACCATCTCCACGATCCCGGGCTCGGCGTTTTTCTCGAGCGCCGACTCGTTCGCCATGATCCGCGGCGGGCACATCGACCTGTCGATCCTCGGTGCACTCGAGGTGGCCGACAACGGCGACATCGCGAACTGGATGGTGCCGGGCAAGATGGTCAAGGGCCCCGGCGGCGCGATGGACCTCGTCGCCGGCGTGCGGCGCGTCGTGGCCGTGATGGAGCATTGCGCCAAGGACGGCAGCCCGAAGATTCTCAAGTCATGCACGCTGCCGATCACCGGCCAGGGGGTCGTCAGCCTCATCATCACGGATCTCTGTGTCTTCGAGGTGAAACCATCCGGCGGCCTCGTGCTCACCGAGCTGCACCCCGGCGTGACCCTTGATGACATCAAGGCCAGGACCGGCGCGCCGTTTGATGTGGTCCTAAAGACCTGACTTCCGCATCAAAATGGTGTTCGCCGCTGGAAAATAACCGTTCGTCACCGTCTAATTGCCACTCTCTGCACCGATCGCCAACCTGCCTTTTCCCCATGAAACATCCCCGCTTCCTCCTCGCCGCGCTTGGCCTGACCGCCGTTGCGCTGCCGCCGCCTGCCGCGGCGGACTCCCCCGCCGTCCCCCGCTTCAGCGCGTCCCACATGGACCCGACCGTCGACCCGCGTGCCGACTTCGCCCACTACGCCTGGGGCAACTGGAACAAGACCAACCCGGTGCCAGCCGACAAGTCCTCCTGGGGCTCGTTCAACGAGCTCGACCAATACAACCAGAACGCCCTGAAGACCATCCTTGAGCGCGCTGCGGCCAAGAGCCACGAGCCCGGCTCGGTCGAGCAGAAGGTCGGCGACTACTTCGCGTCGGCCATGGATACGAAGGCGATCGATGCCGCCGGCCTCAAGCCCGTCGCCTCCGACCTCGCGCAGGTTGCCGCCATCGCGTCGCCGGCCGACCTCGCCCGCGCCGTGGCCGACCTGCACAACCAGCAGATCATCGTGCTCTTCAACGTCGGCGTCGGGCCCGACGAGAGGAACAGCGCCATGAACGCCCTGCAGGCCACCCAGGGCGGCCTGAGTCTGCCGAGCAAAGACTACTATTTCGCACCGCAGTTCGAGAAGTTCCGTTCGGCCTTCATCGAGCACGTCGCCAAGATGTTTACGCTCGCCGGTGACACGCCGGAGTCCGCCGCCGCCGGAGCGAAGACGGTGTTCGAGGCCGAGCAGGCGCTCGCCGCCAAGGCCAGCACCCCGGTCGAACTGCGCGACCCGATCGCCAATTACAACAAGATGGCGACAGCCGACCTCATCGCAAAGGTGCCGGCCTTCCCCCTGGCCGCCTACTTCACCGACCGCGGCATCCAGGGCCCGGCCGCCGCCGAGGCCATCGTCGGCCAGCCGAAATTTTTCGAGGGCCTGCAGGAGCAGCTCGCCGCCCGCCCGCTCAGCGAGTGGAAAACCTACCTGCGCTACCGCGTGCTGCGCTCCGCCGCGCCGTTTCTCGCCGCGCCGCTCGAGGAGGAGCGCTTCCATTTCTACGCCACCGTGCTCCGCGGCACCCCCGCCCAGGAGCCCCGCTGGCAGCGCGCCGCCCGCACCGTCGACGGCCAGATCGGCGAAGCGCTCGGTCAGCTCTACGTCGCCCAGTATTACCCCGCCGAGGCCAAGGCGCGCATGGACACGATGATCGCCAACATCACCGCCGTCATGCGCGACCGCATCAACCAGCTCGAGTGGATGACGCCTGAGACCCGGAAGAAGGCGCTGGCCAAGTTCGACCGCTTCTACCCGAAGGTCGGCCACCCCGAGAAGTGGCGCGACTATGCCAAGCTCCCGGTCAGCCGCGACAGCTTCTACGCCAACATCCGCGCGGCGAACGAATTCGAGGACAAGCGCAATCTCGCCAAGCTCGGCCAGCCCGTCGACAAGGCGGAATGGTTCATGTCGCCGCCCACGGTCAACGCCTACTTCGACCCGACGGCCAACAACATCAACTTTCCCGCCGGCATCCTTCAGCCGCCGTTCTTCGACTTCACGCTCGACGACGCCGTCAACTACGGCGGCATCGGCGCCGTCATCGGCCACGAGATCACGCACGGCTTCGACGACCAGGGCCGGCAGTATGACGGCGACGGCAACCTGACCGACTGGTGGACCGAGGCCGACGCCAAGGAATTCAAGGCCCGCGCGCAGAAGATGATCGACCAGTTCAACGCCTACGAGGTGCTGCCCGCCGTGCATGTGAACGGCGAACTCACCCTGGGCGAGAACATCGCCGACCTCGGCGGCATCACGCTCGCCTACGAGGCGCTGCAGCGCTCGCTCCGGGGCAAGGAGCGCAAGCGCATCGATGGCCTCACCGAGGAGCAGCGCTTCTTCATCTCGTGGGCCCAGGTCTGGCGCACGAACATGCGCGAGAACGCCCTCCGCCAGCTCGTGGCGACCAATCCGCATTCCCCCGGCCAGATCCGCGCCATCGGCCCGCTGGTCAGCTTCCAGCCCTTCTACGACGCCTTTGGCATCAAGGAAGGCGACCCGATGTGGGTCCCGCCGGAGAAGCGCACCAAGATCTGGTGATCACTTTCCCGGTGGGAGCGTGCTGGCCCGCGCCGTCGCGACCAAGGTCGCTCCCACAACCACCCTCCCGCCTCCGCCTTCCCGCGGAGGTTTTTGGGTTTACGTCGCCGGGGGCTTCGGCAGCAGCTTCGCCACCACGACCAGCAGCACGACGACCACGAGGGCCAGCACCCCCCAGAGCAGGTAACGATTGTTTAGCCGGGTGAACAGACTGCCGGCGGCCGCCGGCTGGCCGCCGTCAGCCAGCCGCGCGACGTGGCGACCGGACGTGAGCAGCTTCACTGCGACCAGGCGGAGGTCGTAGCGCGGCGCACCGGCCGCGGCGTTGCCATAGGCAAGCGCGCAGCCGTCGGTCTCGGCGACCTTGAAGACGAGCCGCACCACGGGATGAACGGCCTGCACCGCGTTGAGCACGATCGCCGGGTTATCGCCATTGTCGGTCTCGATCCAAAGCGTGTCGGTCTGGATCCGGCCGGAGAGTTCGAAGAGGCGCGTCTCGGGCACGCCCGGCTCCGGCGTGCGGTTCCACGACCCGCTGGCGAGGTTGATCTCCCGGGCCCGGCCGTCGGTTCCGGTGATTTTTTCGTAGAGGCGGAACTCACGGGAAAAGAGCGGCGTCGCGCAGGCCAGCACGAGCCGTTGCAACGGCAGGCCGGCCTGTGGCAGCGTCAGCCGCCACACGCTGAAGCCCGGGCGTTTAGCATCCGATGTGACCACCGGTGTCAGCGCCACGGACCGGGCCAGTGGGGGCGTTTCCAGCACATAGGGGATCTGGTTGCCGGCGCGCAGCAGGCGCAGGTCGGCGAAGTCCGGCCGCGCCCGGGCGAGCGCCTCGGGGTCAAGTTCCAGCTCCTGCACGCCGGCGCGGCTGATCGGCACGGCCCGGCGATAGAGCCAGTCCTTCGTGTCGAGCGGTGCGCCCGCCAGTGGCACCTCGGGCAGCGGCGGTTCGGCGAGCGAGTCGCGCGGATGATAGCCGGGCATCGGCTCCAAGGCGCCGGGCACGGCGGTGGTGGCGGTGGCGGTGATCATCTCGCCGGCAAAGGCGGCGAGATCGTAGCGTGGCGCGGCCGCTTGCGGGTTGCCCGAGAGCAGGAGGTAATTGCCCGCGGCCGGCGCAGGGAAGAGCAGGTTGACCGGATGCTGCTGGGCCGTCACGCCGTCGAGCGTCAGTGGCGGCGAGTCGCCATTGTGGATATGCACGAGCAACTCGCGCGTGGACGGCGCGAAATCCAGTGGCACGGCGAGCTGCGCCTGCGCCGGGGCGCCTTCGAGGGCGACGCGATAGACCGTGCCGGTGGCATGCACCCGTTCGCCGGGGACATCGCCCCGCATCTCGCGGACGGCGACCGTGACCCGGCGCATGAACAGCGGGTCACGTGTCTCAAGGCGGAGTTCGGCGAGCGGCACGTTCTTGCCGTCGAGCGTGACGGTGAGCACGGTCTCGCCGGCGAATTCGTCGCGCCGGGTGATCACCGCGCCGACCGGCCCGAGGGCCGGCGGCGTCGCGCGCACCGGGGCGGGCCGGAGACTGGCGCCGGTGAAGGCGATCCGGCGCGAGCGGAAATCATCCAGCGTCACCCGCACGTAGGGGAACGGGGAATCGCGCCGGGGCAGCGCGAGGCGCAGTTGCTCCGCCCCGAACTGGCGGAACACCGGCACGGCCGGACCGGTGGATTCCCAGATTTCGCTGTCGGCGGAGATTTCGATGTGCGCCGCCTTGAGAAAGTAGGGCGCGGCGGTCTCCAGCGTCATGACCTCGGGAAGAACAGTGGTGCCAGTCTCGATGACCAGTTGCGTGGCGTCCGGGGTGGTCGCGGCCCGAAACGACCGGGGCCGGACCGCCGGAGCGGCCTCGAACGGCATCGGCTGGCCATGGTAGGACAGGTCGCGGTCAAGCAGATAAGCCGTTTCCCGGCCCGCGGCATCAAGCAGCCGCAGGTCGGCGAGTCCCGGCTGGGCGTTGTCGAAGATCGCGGCGGGCACGGTGATCTTCACGAGCCCGGGTGCGGCCACCGGGACGTTCTGCCGGTGCGTCCACTCGGTCGGGGTGACGGCGGCGCTGAGGTGGGCACCGGCCGTCGCGACCAGCAATGTGATCAGGCTAAGGCTGGGGCGGGGGAGTTTTTTCATTGCCGGGCAGGAAGCGTTGGTAGGCGAAGGAGGCGAGCATGGCGATGACCGCCACGGCGAACAGCGCGCCGATGCGGTAGAGCGCCTGGAGCCGCGCGAGGTCGTGGAAGAAAAGCTTCAGCAGCGCGACACTGAGCAGCGCGATGGCGGCGTAGCGCGCGAGCTTCTGCTGTTTCCAGATGCCGGCGGCAAGCAGGCCGAGCGCGAACAGCGCCCACGCGATGGTGTAGGTCATGTCGCGCGCGAAATTACCCGAGAACTGGAAGGCCAGCGCACGCGCGCCGGGCCGGGCGAAGGAGTCGGCGATCTCGATGTTGAGCAACAGGAATGCGAGGATGGTGCCGAGCGCGTTGAAGAGCGGCGGGGCGTTTACGCCGAGCACCGGCTCGCGGGGTGGCGCCAGCAGCCGGGCGCCGGTGAACAGCGCCGCAATCGTGAGGCCGTAGGCGTAAAGATACCAGTTGAGCAGGGCAATGTCGCCGCGCACGTGGTAGCCGAGCACCGCCGGGTTGAGCGCCAGCCGCACAAAGGCGGTGACGAGCAGCACGGTGCCGACGGCCCGCAGGCCGGGGTGCGGCACGCGGTGGAACAGCCACAGCAGCGCCGCGCCCTCCAGCGCCCACGCGACCGTGAGCCACTGGCGCTCGAACTGGATCGGGAAAATGAGGGTGATGAAGAACAGCGCCAAGCCGCCGAACCACGCGAGCTGGTTGAGGCGCTGCGGGTTCTCCGCCGATTCGGCGCGCAACAGAATCACGAGGCTGCCCAGCGGCGCGGCCGCGAAGGCCGCGGGCACGAGCCCGAGAAAATCATTGGGCCAGGCCGCCTTGACCGACTGGTAGACCAGCCAGAATTGCGCGGCCCCGGCCAGAGCGGCCACGGCCCACGGTCCGGTGAGCCGGGCGAATTCCCGACGGAACATGAATGGATAGGCCGCGAACACCACGTAGAAGCTCACATACCACACGAGCGGCAGCGCCGCCTCCGTCGGGTTGAAGTGCCGGACGTGCCACGCGTATTCGAGCGCGGCCAGGCCCGCGAGGGCGCAGGCCGGCAGCCATTCGATGACGAGCTGCCGCGTCAGTCCGAGCGTGAGCACCACCAGCAGCAGTCCGAGGCCGAACACCGCCGACGGGTCGGGCACCGGCAGCCGCGCGCAGACCATGATGAGCAGCAGGAAGGGCAGCAGCGAGGCGAAGGCGGGGAGCTGGGCGCGGGTATCGCCCAGAACCGCGGCCAGTTGCCGGTCACCGGCGGCCAGTCTGGGCCCCAGTTTTTTTGCCAGCCACAGGCTGGCGGCGAAGAAAAACACGGCGAAGCCGCCGATGATGACGAGCAAGGCCGGTTCGAGTGCGAGGGTGACGGGCATCCGTAAGATGCACAGCCCGGTGGCCAGCAGGGTGAGCACGAGCACAGCCCCCACGGCGGCGAGCGAGGCGCTCAGCACCGCGAACCCGATGGCGAGCAGGTCCACCAGCAGGATGGCCGGCCAGAGGAGAAACGACACAGCCTCCAGCTTGAAGATGGGCAGCAGCATCAGCAGCAGCGTGAGCGGCGGAAACAACTGGCTCCACCACGTCGGCGTGGCGGCGGGCCGGTGGCGTTGCAGCAGCAGCGGAAAGACCGTATGCAGCGTGGCGAACAGCAGGTAGACGGCCAGCGCCCACGGCAGCAGTTCGTCGGTGAGGTGCGAGGAGGTCCAGAACGACAGCAGGGCGAACACCGCCAGGCCCGCGACGAGGTGCAGGCGCGGCCGGGCGTCGTCGCGCCAGGCGAGCGTGAGCAGCAGCCCGTCGAGCAGCAGCACAAAGCCGAACCAGAGCGGCGCCCGGGCGGCCAGCACGGGATAGCCGAGGAAGTAGAACGCAAAGCCCAGCCCGACGAACGGTAGCAGGGCGGCCGTCCACGAGAATTCCGGGCTCTGCTGCCCGCGGCGGCGGGCGACCTCAGAGGCGGCGAGATAGAGCGCACCGAAGCCGAGGCAGACCGTCATCGCCACCGGGCCTTTTTCCGCGACGAAGAACTTGTCGGCCCAGCCCATCAGCATGAGCACGGTGCCGCCGGCGCTGAGCGGCACGAGGTAGCGCCAGCCGGTGGCGAGCACGACCGCGATCAGGCCGGCGTCGAGCAAGGCAAGGTAGCCGAAGAGCCCCGGGGGATTGTCCACACCGGTGTTGATCAGGACGGGCGTGAGGAAACCGCCGAGGATACCGAGGATGGCGATGACCTGCGCGTTCAGCCGCACCGCGAGGACGAACGCCGCCGCGGTGATCAGCGTCATCAGCAGGAAGGTCGGGATCGGGCCGAAAAACTCGAAGTGGTAGATGGTCCGGCAGGCGAAGGTCACGACATAGAGCGAGACCACCCCGGCGCCCACCAGGGTCTGCGCGGGGGTCGTGTAGCCCTTGCGCGTGAGGAAGACGCCGCCGACGATGAGGCCCGCGCCAATGACGAAGCCGATGGCGACGCGCACGGCGGGCGGGATCAGGTCGTGGTCGAAGGAATATTTGACGAAGAAGGCGACGCCCAGCAGCAGCGCGAGTCCGCCGAGCCACGCGAAAAGCTTGGCGCCCATGAACTGCTCCCAGTTGATCGCCGGCTTCGGCGGGGGCGGCATGTAGGCCGGGCGGGCCGGGGCGGCGGGCGGGGTCGCGATGACCGGCGGCTCAGCAGCAACAACCGGCTTCGCCGTTGTGGGCTGCTGCCCACCCGGTGTTTCTCCGGGCCGGGCGCCCGGCAAGGGGGCCGGCACCGGTGCGAAAACGGCGGCCGCCGGAGTGACCGCCGCCGACTTGACGACGGTCGGGTGCGAAGCGGGTGCGCCTGACGGCGGCGTGCGGCGCAACTCTTCGACGGCGCCCGCGAGGCGGTTGACCTCATTCCGGAGCGCGTCGAGGTCGGTGCGTTGACCGCTGATTCTCGTGAACGTCCAGATGGGCAGGACGATCAGGACCACGAACAAGAAGAGAGCCAGCAGGACGATGAGTGCTTCCATGGGGTAGTGGTGACCGGCCGGTTTCGATTAAAGACCCGGGGGTCGGGGGATGGCAAGTCCCGCGCCGCAAGGCGGAAGGAACGGGGAAGCGGGTCGTTGCATGGCCGCAGCCTATCACAAACGCCGGCCGGACCGTTAATCGATAAAACCGATGCGGCCATTGAGCGGGACAATCGGGCGCAGCGCCGCCGACCGCCTTTTTATTTGCCGAAGCAGGACGGGCCCGTGACTGTGCCCGGCGCATGAGCCTGACGATCTGGACCAACCACGGCTTCCGCCCTGAGGCGCTGGAACTTTTCAAATCGGGCATCGCGGCGGCGGGGCACCGGCTCATCCACTCGCCGAAGGCCTCGGCCTCGGTGCTCGCGGCGGGCGCATCCGATCCGACGATGGACGGGGCGGACATCGCCTACGGCCAGCCCGATCTCGGCGACACCTTGCGGCTGACCCGCCTGCGCTGGGTGGCGCTGTCCACCGCGGGCTACACCCGCTATGACACCGCGGAATTTCGCGCCGCCCTGGCCGCCCGCGGCACACCGGTGACGAGTGCCTCGGGCGTCTTCGCCGATCCCTGCGCCCAACAGATGCTCGGCTGCATGCTCGCGCTCGTCCGCAACCTGCCGGCGCAATTGCGCAATCAGGACGGCCCGCGCGAGTGGCGCTACCTGGAGGACCGTTTCACGGCCACCGTGCTAACCGGCCAGAACGTGCTGCTCCTCGGCTTCGGTGCGATTGGGAAAAGGCTGGCGGAGTTGCTCTCGCCCTTTGGCGGCAAGGTGACGGCCTACCGCCGCACGCCGCGCGGCGACGAGGGAGTCAACATTGTGACCGACACCGGCCTGTCCGCCGCGCTCGCGGCGGCCGACCACGTCGTGAACCTGCTGCCGGATTCACCGGCGACGCGGCATTTCATGAACGCGGCCCGCTTTGCGCAGATGAAACGCGGCGCGCGTTTCTACAACGTCGGCCGCGGCACCACGGTGGATCAGGACGCTATCATCGCCGCGCTATCCTCCGGCCAGGTGGGCGCCGCCTACCTCGACGTGATGGAGCCCGAGCCGCTGCCGTCGGCGCATCCGCTATGGAGCGCACCGAATTGCTATCTCACCTGCCACATCGGCGGCGGCCGCCGCGAGCAGGACGAGGAATTAGCGAGGCATTTCCTGGCCAACCTCCGTTGCTTCGAGAGGGGCGAGGCGCTGATCGATCGGATTATTTAAGGGTAGGGCGGAGCGGCCCGCTCCGCCGCCTCCTCAGCACTTGACTCCGCCGATGGGCGGGCAATTTTACCGGCATGACAATGCTGGAGCTCAAGCAGCAGGTTTCCCGGCTTTCGGCGCGCGAACGGCGCGAGCTCAACGCCTACCTGATCCGGTTGCGGCATGAGCGGCCGGAATGGCGGCGCATGATCAGCCAGCGCATGCGGGACATGGACCGGGGGAAGAAGATTTCCACGGCCCAACTCCGGCAGCAGCTCGCCCGTTGCTAGCCGCTCACCTTACCGGTTGTGCTATGCCGCCGAGGCGGCGGAATTTCTCGCCCAGTTGCCCAAGTCCCGCCAGCGCCGCGCCCTGCGGTTGGCCCAGGCCCTGGCCGCCAACCCGTTTGTGCGCAGCGATTATGCGGTCGCCGATGAATCCGGGCGTGAGCAGGAGCACCTTCTCATCGAAGATTTCGTCTTCACCTACTGGCTGGATCACGCGGCGCGGGAACTGCGCGTCACCGACATCGAGGATGCCTCATGAACCGCCGCGAGCAGGACGAGGAACTCGCCCGGCACTTCCTCGAAAACCTCCGCCGCTTCGAGAAAGGCGAGCCGCTGGTCGACCGGATCATTTGAGTTCGGCTTTTGATTACAGCAATAATAAGACTGTTAGGCAAAGATATGAATTCGACGAACGCTTCGACATCTTGCGCCACTTGTGGCGCGCCGATTCGCGAACCGGTGACGATTCCGCCTTCCGAGCGAAGGCCGTGTCCGAAGTGCGGATCATTAGCTCGCAACTTTAGCGAGCATGTGTGCGAGTCCGTAACGCTCCGCGAAAAAATTGGGATGAAGCACAAGCGTCCCGGCAATAAGAAGCCGCTCTACGAGTCTATTGCCGGTGACAATCTTTATCGTAAGACCGGACAGTGGAATAAGCTCACTCAAGAGATCGATCGCGAAAATGACCGCTATCGCAAGATGATCGTGAATCCAGAGACCGGAGAAATAATCCGCCAATGTGACGAACCGCTCAGTGAGCATATAGGCCGAGGATCGGACAAACCCAAATCGACCGAAAGAGATGTCTAATCAGCCGATGGCGTTGGCTCATCTTTAACGATCGACCCTACTGTTTGTAGACCTTGCCGGCTTTCATGACGAAGGTGACGTTGGTCATGAGATTGATGTCGGCGAGCGGGTCGCCGGGGACGGCGACGAGGTCGGCGAACTTGCCAGCCTCGACGGTGCCGAGGTCCTTGTCGATGCCGAGCAGCTGCGCGCCACTGAGGGTGGCGGACTGGATGGCCTTCATCGGGGGCATGCCGCACTCGACCATGTAGATGAACTCCTTGGCGTTGTCGCCGTGCGGGGCGACGCCCTGGTCGGTGCCGAAGGCGATCTTCACACCGCCTTGGTAGGCGCGGGTGAAGGTGGCCGAGATGGCCGGCCCGATGGCGGCGGCTTTGGGGCGCACGATGGCAGGAAAATAGCCGTCGATCTTGGCTTTCTCACCGACGAACCGTCCGGCGCTGATCGTGGGCACATACCACGTGCCCTTGTCCTTCATGAGCGCGATGACTTCGTCGGTCATGAAAGTGCCGTGTTCAATGGAGTGCACGCCGGCGCGGACGGCGCGCAGCATGCCCTCGGTGCCGTGCGCGTGCGCGGCGACCTTCATGCCGTAGTCCTTCGCGGTCGCGATGACCGCGGCGAGTTCATCCTCGGTGTAGAGCGGGGCCTGGCCGCTCTTGGCGAGGCTCAGAACGCCGCCGGTGGACGACACCTTGATGAAATCGACGCCATCCTTGTAGCGCTCGCGCACGATGGCGCGCAGCTGGTCGGGACCGTTGCCGACGGCGGTGTTGTAGGGCGCGAGCACCTCCTGGAGCCGCGTGTTGAGGCCGTTGGTGTTGTCTCCGACGTGGCTGCCCGTGGTGCCGACACTGCCGGCGGCGTAAATGCGCGGGCCGTCCACCCAGCCCTTGGCGATGGCGTCGCGGAGGGCGAGGTTGAGCTTGTCGCCGGCGCCGCAGTCGCGAACCGTGGTGAAGCCGGCCAGAAGGGTCCGCCTCGCATAAACCGTGGAGTGGAGCGCGAAGTCGGCGGGATTCAGGAAAAAGCCCTCGGTGTAACTCTGCGGCGATTGCTCGCCGGACAGGTGGACATGCATGTCCATCAGGCCGGGCAGCACGGTGGCGTTTTTCAGGTCGATGACGGTATCGCCCGCCGCGGGGGCCGTGTAACCGTCGGCGAGGCTCGTGATGCGCTCGCCCTCGATCGTGATGGTGACGGCCTTGCGAGCGGTGTCGGCGCGGCCGTCGATGAGCGAGCCGGCGTGGAGGATGGTCTTGGCGGGGGCGAGGGAGGCCGTGAGCAGAGCGGCCGTCGCAAGGACGAAGCGGGTAGGGATGTGCATGGCGGGTTATTGCCAAGGCGGGTGGTCGCGCGCAACCGCCAAGTCACCGCATTGTAACCCCGAAGGGTGAAAATGGGCTGGCGATGGCCGGGCCGCCCACCATTTATACAGCCCGCCCGGATCCCTTCGCCGTTTTTCGGGAATAAGCCCGGCCCCCCCACGCTCCCATCGATTCCCGCCCCTTTGCTTTCCCGTCCACTTTCGCTCCCCGCCGGAGGCATGTGCCCACCGGTGGCGGAACGAGAAAACAAAAACCCAAAATCCAGTATCAAATGAACAAATCCTACAAAACGATCATCACGGCCGCAGCCATCGCCGGACTTTACATGGGCGGTCTCGCCGCCAAGTCCTACGGTGCTGACGCCGGTGCGGCGGCTCCGGCCGGCGAAAAAGCCAAGGACAGCTGTAAAGGCAAGGACGGCTGTGGCGGTAAGGACGGCAAGGCCAGTTGCAAGGGCCACAACGACTGCAAGGGCAAGGGCGGCTGCAAGAGCAGCGACAACGGTTGCAAGGGCAAGAACTCCTGCAAGGGCAAGGGCGGCTGCAAGTCGGCCGACATGGGCAATTCCTGCGCGGGCAAGAATGACTGCAAAGGCAAGGGCGGTTGCAAGTCGGCCACCAACGACTGCAAGGGCAAGAACTCCTGCAAGGGCAAGGGCGGCTGCAAATCGGCCTGATATTCGTTTCCCGGTGGCCGGCCACGCCAGTGCCGGCCATCTGTTTGAATTCCGGAGACCGGGCCCACCGCCCGGTCTCCTTTTGCCTCTTAGATTGCTGACTTTTCAGGTGGAAGGGGCTTTATGCCCCGACAGTCTCCGCAGTTGAACTACGCGTCGGGGCGTAAAGCCCCTTTCACTTTTTTCCTCCCATGCCTGCCAACAAATTTAACGGCTATACCGACTACGGCATCGGCATCGGGCTGCGCATTCCGCACTACGACCACATCCTGAGCGAGAAGCCCACGGTCGACTGGTTCGAGATCATCTCGGAAAATTTCATGGTCGACGGCGGCCGCCCGCTTGAGGTGCTCGATGAGATCCTGGCCCAATACCGCGTCGTGCAGCACGGCGTCGCGATGTATTTCGGCGCAGCCGACGGGCCGAACCCCGAGCACCTGCGCCGGCTCAAGGTCCTGACCCAGCGCACGAAAACCCCGTGGCTTACCGACCACCTTTGTTGGGGTAGCGTGGACGGCACTTTTTCGCACGACCTGCTGCCCATGCCCTACACCGTTGCGGCGGCGAAGCAGACCGCCGCCAACATCCGGCGCGTGCGCGATTATCTCGAGCTCCCGATCGCGGTCGAAAACGTCAGTTCCTACACCGAGTTTCACGTCTCCGAGATGACGGAGTGGGAATTCCTCACCGAGGTCGTCGAGCGCGCCGACTGCGGAATCCTGCTCGACGTGAATAATATTTACGTCTCGGCCAAGAACCACGGCTTTGACGCCTACACCTACCTCAACGAGATCCCGCACCACCGGGTCGCGCAGATGCACATCGCCGGGCACACCAAGTTCGAGAAATACCTCCTCGATACGCACGACCATCCCGTGCTCGACCCCGTCTGGAAACTCTACGCCCACGCCACCAAGCTTTGCGGCGTCACCGCCACGCTGCTCGAGTGGGACGACAAGATCCCCTCGTTCGACGAGGTCCACCAGGAAGCCCTGAAGGCCCATGAATTCATCGCCCAAGCCCGCGCGGCCAAAATCCCCGCGCCGCGCGAAGC